>JAGWBM010000128.1:5867-7609 GCA_021295895.1 Pseudomonadales bacterium | reverse complement strand
CCGGCGTAGAGGATGGTGCTGCCGCCCACGGCATTGAAGTTGGCAACGGAGATCGGCGAGTTGGCGTCGTTGACCGGATAGTCCGTGTCCCGCTTGCGGCGGTTCGGACTGATGCTCATGTCACTGTAGGCGCGTGCCTCCCAATCACGTCCCGTACTCGGATACTCGGCCGGATTCATCCAGTCGCCCTGCTCCAGGCAGACGATGCGCATGCGGGTATCGGCGAGGCTCCACGCCACGGCGGCGCCGGACGCGCCGGCGCCGATGATCAGGACGTCTGCCGGGTCATTCATCTTGGGCCAGGAGCGCCTCGACGTAGGCCGCGCGTTGAACCGAACGGGGGACAAGCCCCGCCCCCACGAGCGGGCGAGCCGATGGCGAGCAAACTCTCATTTACAGATCCTTGGCGATTCGCTTGATTATCCGCGCCAGGTCGTCCTTCAAGTCGTCCCTCTCGAGGCCGAAATGGAAGAGCGCCTCCAGGTAGTTCACGGGATCGCCGGTGGTAAGCCAGCGCCCGCCCCGCACCGGGCAAGCGTACACCGCCCCGCCTTGGCGCATGTAGGCTTCGATGGCGTCCATGAGCCAAAGCTCGCCCCCCTTCCCGGTAGGGATCTCACCAAGTAGCTCCAGCACCTCGGGTGGCAGGATGTAGCGCCCGAAACCCACGAGGTTGGAGGTGACCGCCCGGGGCTCGGGTTTCTCGACGATCTTGGTGACGCGCATGGCCGAATCGACCTCGATCATTCCGTAATTGGGAACCTCGCTCTCTGCAACCTCCTGGGCGCCGAGGATCACGCCGGGGGTTTCGTGGTACTGCTCGATGAGTTGGCGTGCGAAAGGCACCGCCGAACTCACCAGGTCGTCGCCGAAGGCGTAGACGAAGGGTTGGCCACCGAGTAGCGGTGCGGCGTTGAGTGCGGGCGTGCCGTTGCCGTAGGGACCGTTCTGGCGGATGTAGGCGACGTTGACCAGTTCCCCGGGTCGGCGGATCTCCGCCAGGTAGTGCTCCTTGCCGCTGGCCTCCAGTTCACCTTCGAGCGTGGGGTGCTGATCGAAATGATCCTCAAGCACCTTCTTGTCCCAGCGGCTGACGAACACCACGTCTTCGATGCCGCTCGCGGCCAGTTCCTCGACCAGGTACTGGATGATCGGCCGATCGATCAGTGGAATCATCTCCTTGGGGATCGCCTTGGTCGCCGGCAGAAACCGTGTACCGCTGCCGGCGACGGCGATGACCGCCTTGGTGATGCTAGACGCCGCCAAGTCATACCTCCGCATTGCGTGTCGGGGTCGGCGAACACACTGTAGCAAAACGAAACGGGAAGCCCGTCAGGGCGTGTGGCCCTGCGGGGCTATAATCGACCACTTGCGATTCAATGGCGTCAAGGATGAGCGTAGAGGTAGTGGTACTGGCGGCGGGCGCCGGCACGCGGATGCGCTCGGCGATGCCCAAGGTACTGCATCCGCTCGGCGGGCGACCGCTGCTGGCCCATGTTCTAGACACGGTGCGAAGCCTTGAACCGAGTCGAATCCACGTCGTGGTGGGCGAGCAGAGCGAGCTGGTCGAGGCTTGCTTCGCGGACTATCCGGGCCTGTCATGGGCGTTGCAGGAATCCCGCCAGGGCACGGGCCACGCCGTCGGCAAGGCGTTGCCGGCGGTCTCGGACGACGCGACGGTCCTCGTCCTGTTCGGCGATGCGCCATTCACGGCCAAGGGCACCATGGTGGGCTGCGTCGAG
>JAGWBM010000128.1:1482-5557 GCA_021295895.1 Pseudomonadales bacterium | reverse complement strand
CTCGCCCAATTGGAGCGCATCCACCAACGTCGCGAGGCGTCGCGGCTGATGGCCGGCGGCGTCACCCTGATGGATCCAGCCCGCATCGACATCCGAGGTTCGCTCAGTGCCGGACGCGACTGCGTCATTGACGTCAACGTGGTGTTCGAAGGCGACGTAACGCTGGGCGAAGGCGTGCGCATCGGTTCCGGCTGCGTCGTCCGCGACTCGGTGTTGGGCAACGGCGTCACCGTCGAGCCGATGTGTTCGATCGACGGTGCCGCAGTCGAGGCGGGGTGCCGGATCGGGCCGTTCGCGAGGCTCCGACCGGGTACCGAGTTGGCCGAGTCGGTACACATCGGCAACTTCGTCGAGACCAAGAAGGCGAGCCTCGGCGCAGGTGCCAAGGCCAACCATCTGGCCTACTTAGGTGATGCGTCCGTCGGCGAGGCCAGCAACATCGGGGCGGGGACCGTTACGTGCAACTACGACGGGGTCGACAAACACCGAACCGAAATCGGCGACGGTGTCTTCGTCGGCACGAATGCGACGCTGGTCGCGCCCGTCGTTGTCGAGGACGAAGCCTACATCGGTGCCGGATCGACCATCACGAGCAAGGTCGGTCGCCAGGAGCTCGCTGTGGGCCGCAGTCGGCAGCGCAACATCCAGGGCTGGACGCCGCCGGCGAAGCGAAAGCGTCGGCGGGAAGAGCGCAACAAGGGATAGATCGTCATGTGCGGCATCGTTGGCGCCGTCGCCGGTCGTGAAGTGCCGGCCATCCTGCTCGAGGGACTGCAGCGTCTCGAGTATCGGGGCTACGACTCCGCCGGAATCGCCGTCGCCAGCAAACTTGTCGATCCGTCGGCGGTAAATGGTTCGATGATCGAGCGCCGACGCACCGTTGGCCGCGTCAAGGAGCTCGCGGACAACCTGGAGTCCGACCCGATCTTCGGGACGACGGGCATCGCCCATACGCGCTGGGCCACCCATGGCCGACCCTCGGTGGAGAACGCCCACCCGCATATGTCCCGCGGTCGCATCTGCCTGGTGCACAACGGCATAGTCGAGAACTTCGAAGAGTTGCGCCGGGAACTCATGGACGACGGTTACCGATTCGACTCGGGAACGGACTCGGAAGTGATCGCACATCTCGTCGACCGTTGCGTGGAAGAGGAGGAAGACCTTCTGGAGGCCGTGCGCAAGGCGGTGAAGCGCCTCGACGGCGCCTACGCCCTCGGCGTGATGTTTAGCGACGATCCCGGTCGCATCGTCGGCGTGCGTGTGGGTAGCCCGTTGGTCGTCGGTGTCGGCATCGGCGAGAACTTCATCGCTTCCGACGCGCTCGCGCTGCGTCCCGTGACGGACCGCTTCATCTACCTGGAGCAGGGCGACCTCGTCGACCTGACGTCCCGGTCGATTTCGATCTGGAACGTGGACGACCGGGCCGTCGTGCGATCGACCGTCCGCGTCGAGCACAGCGGCGATGCGGCGGACAAGGGCAACTACCGTCATCACATGGAGAAGGAGATCCACGAGCAACCGAGGGCGATCCAGGACACGCTGGAAGGTCGATTGGGCACGGACCACGTCCTGGAGGCGGCGTTCGGCATCGACGCCAAGCGCGTGCTCGACGATACGCGGTCGGTGACGATCGCCGCCTGCGGAACCGCCTACTACGCGGGTTGCATCGCCCGCTACTGGATCGAGGAACTGGCCGGGATCCCCACGAGCGTGGAGATCGCCTCGGAGTTCCGCTACCGGAAATTCGTCACACCTCCCGGCGGGTTGTTCATGACGATCAGCCAGTCCGGCGAGACCGCCGACACGCTGGCCGCCCACCGCATCGCGCAGAGCGCCGGTTTCGAGCACACGCTGACGGTCTGCAACGTGCCGACCAGTACGCAGGTGCGGGAATCCGAACTGGCGGTGCTGACCCAGGCGGGCGTGGAGATCTGCGTCGCGTCCACCAAGGCGACCACCACCCAGTTGGCGGTCCTGATGATGTTGGCGATCCTGCTTGCGCGCCGCACGGGCATGACCCGCGCCAGGGAACGGGAACTGGTGGATGCGTTGCGGGCGCTGCCGGATGTCGTGGCGGAGACCCTCGAACTCGATGGGCGAATCGACGAACTGGCGGTGGAGTTCATGCACCGGCACCACGCGCTGTTCCTCGGTCGCGGTGCACACTACCCGGTAGCGCTGGAGGGCGCCCTGAAGCTCAAGGAGATCTCCTACATCCACGCCGAGGGCTACCCGGCCGGCGAACTCAAGCACGGCCCGCTCGCCCTCGTGGACGAGGACATGCCGGTGGTCGCCGTGGCACCGGGGGGTGAACTCGTCAGGAAGGTGCACTCGAACCTGCAGGAGGTCCGGGCTCGGGGTGGTCAACTCTACGTATTCGCCGATGCCGACGCGGGTATCGCCGAAGCCGACGGCGTGACGGTTATCGAAGTGCCCAAGGTGCACGAATTGCTGGCACCCATCGTCTACACGGTGCCGCTGCAGTTGCTCGCCTACCACACCGCGGTACTCAAGGGCACGGACGTGGACCAGCCGCGGAACCTGGCGAAGTCGGTGACGGTGGAATAGGCGCGACGTGCGGGCTCGTAGAGGCGACGCTTGTCGTCGCCCGTGCCGTGGCCCCGCAAGGCGTCGGTCGGTTGGCATGAGAACGCGCAAGCATTCTCGAATCCCGCCCTTAAGGCGCGCGCGCCGGGACGGGACAAGCCTCGCCCCACGCGTCTGTGCGGCGCAGACTCCTAGGCTCGTCTTCTACGATTCGTTGCGCGCGGCGGTCACTCTGAAGCGATCACGAGTCCGAGTGGGTATACTGTCCACATATCCAGCTTGAACGGCTTTGGCTGGTGGACATTACCCACATCCTCGACGGTCTGAACGAACGCCAGCGGGAGGCGGTTGCCGCGCCCGTCGGCAACCTGCTCGTGGTGGCCGGGGCGGGAAGCGGGAAGACCCGTGTCCTCGTGCATCGAATCGCCTACCTGGTCGAGGCATTGGGCGCATCGCCGGGCGGCATCCTCGCCGTCACGTTCACCAACAAGGCGGCAGCCGAGATGCGCGGACGCGTCGAACGGCTATTGGAAGGACCGGCCCGGGCGATGTGGGTGGGCACCTTCCATGGCATCGCGCATCGGCTATTGCGCATGCACTGGAGACAGGCCGGACTCGTGGAGAGCTTCCAGATTCTCGACGCCGACGATCAGTTGCGTCTCGTCAAGCGGGTGATGCGGACCCTCGATGTCGACGAGCAGAAATGGCCCCCGCGACAGGCGGTTTGGTTCATCAACTCGCACAAGGACGAGGGGCGACGCGCCAAGGACGTGCCCACCGCCGACCAGGACGTGTTCGGAACGATTCACCGTGGGATATACGAAGCCTACGAAGCGCTGTGCATCCAGGGCGGGCTCGTGGACTTCGCCGAACTCCTGCTGCGCAGCCACGAACTGCTGCGCGACCACGACGACCTGCGCGCGCACTACCGGCGCCGGTTCCGGCATCTCCTCGTCGACGAGTTCCAGGACACCAACACCATCCAATACGCTTGGCTGCGCGTGCTAGCCGCCGCCGAACCGGGCGGCGCGCTCGGCCCGGGAGCGATCTGGGCCGTGGGCGACGACGATCAGTCGATCTACGGTTGGCGTGGGGCGAAGATCCAGAATATCCACGACTTCCAGAAGGACTTCGCCGATGTCGAGGTGGTGAGGCTCGAGCAGAACTATCGGTCGACTAGCCGGATTCTCCAGGCCGCCAATGCGCTGATCGGCAACAACGCCGAGCGCCTCGGCAAAAACCTCTGGACCGATGCGGGGACCGGCGGGCCGATTCTCGTGTACTCCGGATACAACGACTTGGACGAAGCCCGGTTCATCGCCGACCGCACCCAGCGCTGGATCGAGGACGGTGGCAGCCCGGACGAGGTCGCGGTGTTGTATCGGTCCAATGCCCAGTCCCGGGTCATCGAGGAAGCCTGTCTGCGGCTCGACATCCCGTACCGCATCTACGGCGGCGTGCGATTCTTCGAGCGCCTGGAGATCAAGAACGCGTTGGCCTACATGCGCCTCGTCGGCCAACGCCACTC
>JAGWBM010000128.1:0-1421 GCA_021295895.1 Pseudomonadales bacterium | reverse complement strand
CGGGCCCACGGCACGTCGATGTGGCAGGCGTCCAAGGACGGCATCGCCCACGGCGCGTTCAAGGGTCGGGCGGCAACAACGGTCGGGGCGTTCATCAAGCTCATCGACGACATTGCGCGTGTCACCGAGAACGCGCCGCTCCACGAGATCGCCGAACAATGCCTCGAGGCCAGCGGCTTGATGGCGTTCCACTCGAAGGAAGGCGGCGAGCGGGGCATGGCACGCAAGGAGAACCTTGAGGAGTTGGTGACGGCCTGCCGCCAGTTCGGCCGCAACCTGGTCTTCCCCGTGGAGGATTCCGGCGAGGAGGAATCTCAGGCCTCGGAACTCGACGAGTTTCTCGACCAGGCGGCGCTGGAGAGTGGCGACTACCAAAGCGGTGGTCCCGCACTACAGATGATGACCATGCACTCCGCCAAGGGCCTCGAATTCCCGTTGGTGTTCATGGCGGGGATGGAGGAGGGTCTGTTTCCGAATACCCGATCGATGCGCGAACCCGGACGCCTGGAGGAGGAACGCCGGCTGGCCTACGTCGGCATCACCCGCGCCATGCGCCAACTCTATTTCACCTACGCGGAGTCGAGACGCATGAACGGCATGCAGAGCCATAACTGGCCGTCGCGTTTCCTGGACGAGGTGCCCCCGGAGTGCCTGGAGGAAGTTCGCATGGGCGGCTCGGTCTCCCGCCCCTTCCGCGTCCAAGCCGGCAACGGCGCGAAGGATCTCACCGACGACCGCGGCGGCTTGCGCATCGGACAGGCGGTACGCCACGCCAAGTTCGGCGACGGCATCGTCCTGCAGGCCGAGGGCGGCGGCGAACGCACCCGCGTGCAGGTCAATTTCACCAGGGCCGGTGCCAAGTGGCTGATGCTCGCCTATGCGAACCTGGAGGTACTAGGCTAGCGTCCGGACCAGACGCCCGCGGCAAGCGCTCCCATGCCCGACCGACCCAACATCCTGTTCATCATGACGGACGATCACGCTGCCCACGCCCTCGGTTGCTATGGCAGCCGTATCAACCGGACACCCAACCTCGACCGAATCGCCACCGAAGGGGCTCGATTCGACCGCTGTTTCTGTACCAACAACATCTGCGAACCCAGCCGAGCGGCGATACTCACCGGCACCTACAACCACGCCAACCGGGTCACGACCATCGGTGCCCACCTCGACAACCGCCTGCCCAACGTCGCCAAGGAGCTAAACGCCGCCGGCTACCAGACGGCTGTGTTCGGCAAGTGGCACCTTGGCGATGCCGAGCCGCATTGGCCCAACGGCTTCGACGAGTGGAAGGTACTCCAAGGTCAGGGGCCGTACTTCGACCCCCAGATGAACTGCAACGGCGAGATGCGTGCGTTCGGGGGCTACACCACGGACGTCATCACCGACCTCGCCCTCGACTACCTGGCCCGTCGGGACAA
>JAGWBM010000127.1:6073-6457 GCA_021295895.1 Pseudomonadales bacterium | reverse complement strand
GGCGCGTCGCCACGATCGAGAGCATCGGGTCGTCCACCCGCATCGAAGGCGCGACGCTCGGCGACCGTGAAGTCGAACACTTGCTCGCCAGTATCGAAATTCGGTCATTCGCGACGCGGGACCAACAGGAGGTCGTGGGCTATGCGGACGCGATGCAGATGGTCTTCGCCCATTGGGAGTCCATCGACCTAACGGAAAACCACATCAAGCAACTCCATCTCGAACTGCTGCGCTACTCGACGAAGGACGAACGCCATCGCGGCGAGTACAAGTCGCACCCCAACCATGTCGAAGCGTTCGACCCCCACGGTAGGAGTCTGGGTGTCTTATTCGAGACGGCGACACCGTTCGAAACCCCCATGCGGATGACCGACCTCGTTGGCT
>JAGWBM010000127.1:0-5870 GCA_021295895.1 Pseudomonadales bacterium | reverse complement strand
ACCCAGCGCTCGCTGGGTACCGACACACCGGACTGGCAAACCTGGCTTTCCTACTTCCTCACCGCATTACGGCAGCAAAAGGACCACCTAGCTCGGAAGGTCGATCGTGAGCGGCTACTTCTAGGTGACCTTCCCGACCTTTCCGCCCGGATCCTCGAGATTTCCCGAGAACGAGGCCGAGTGACCGTCGCCGACGCCGCGAAAACCACCGGTACGAGTCGAAATACCGTCAAGGACCACATCAGGGCCCTGGCGGCGGCAGGCCACCTCACAAGGCACGGCGCCGGGCGGGGAACCTGGTACGCGCCGAACTGAAGGGAGCGGGATCGCCCGCCTGCCAACCGACCCACGCGCGCGCTCGTTAGGACGGAGCGATTTCACCGTCATCCGTCGCCATCGACGCCGCGACTTCCCACGCACGACCCAAGCGGCTAATCTGCGCCGTGTTTCGATGGGGTGGGAACGTGAACTCGAACGGCGACACGAACGCGGACATCGCCACCGTCTACGGCGAGGAAGTCCACGTGCCGGGACTCGCCGGCTGGCTCGCGGAGATCGACGAGCGAGGCTACGCGGTGATTCCCGATTGGATCGGTCCGGAGCGCGTCAAGAGGCTCGGTGAAGACCTGCGGCGGGAAGTCAATCCCATTGACAAGACCATGGTGCGGGCACACAACCTGCTCGGCAAGACCCGGTGCGTCGACGATCTGGTGTGCGATCCGAGGCTGTTGGCGCTTGCCCAAGGCGTGCTCGGCGACAAGATCCAGGTCTCCGTGGTGGCCATGTTCGACTTGCTACCCGGTGCGAAGGCCCAGGGGTTGCATCAAGACGACGGTCTCTGGCCGTTGCCGCGGCCACATCCCCCGTTCGTCGTGAACGGCGTGATCGCCGCCGACGATTTCACCAAGGAGAACGGCGCCACCGTACTGGTTCCCGGTTCGCACAAGTGGCACGACCAGGAGGTACGCCAGCCGCCCGACGTCGCGACGGTTCAAGTGGAGATGGGCGCCGGATCCCTATTGGTGTGGACCGGTGCCATGTGGCACGGCGGGGGCGCCAACACGACCGACCAGAGCCGCCTCGCCATCGCCATCAACTTCAATCTGTCGTACCTGCGCCAGCAGGAGAACCAATACATCGGGGTCCCGCGGGAAGAGGTCGCCAAGATGCCCGAACGTCTACGACGCGTCCTGGGCTACCAGCACGGCATGTCGTTCGTCGGACCCGGCATGGTCGACCTTCGCGACCCGCTGGAAATGGTGGACCGGGTGCACTTCGGGTACGACGTCAACGATCCGGACATGCCGGCCATCGGGTGAAGGACATCGTCAAGCATCCTTGTCGACACTCGGGACAAGGCGCCGCTCATCCGCCTCCAGCTTGTCCGCCTCGGCCGCCAGGTCTATGTCCAACAGCTCGCCTGCACCGGCGATATGGAGCCGCGTTTCTCCCCCCATGGGCGCGGCGGCACCGATCGCCGTCTTCAATGTCTTGAGTGTGGCATACGCGGCTCCTGACTCGCCGCCGGGAGTTCGGTGCGCACAATTTCGGGTGCCGCAGGGTGTCGGTACCGACCGGATCATCTCGGGCGCGCGATGAAGGGACCAATCGCCGCACTCTCCCGGCGCTTGTTCGATGCGGCGCGGGATCTCGCCCCGATCATCGTCGTGATCGCCTTCTTCCAGATCGTCGTCCTACAGCAGCCGTTCCCGAACCTCGGCAGCGTGGTCGTCGGCCTCGTGTGCGTGGTACTCGGGTTGACGCTGTTCATCCAGGGCCTCGAGACGGGGCTCTTCCCGCTCGGTGAGGCCCTCGCCCACGCCTTCGCGCGCAAGGGCAGCGTCGCGGCGCTTCTCGCGTTCGGGTTCTGTCTCGGGTTCGGCACCACGGTCGCGGAGCCGGCGCTTATCGCCATCGCCGCAGAAGCCGCAGACGTGGCCTCGCAAGCCGGCGCCCTCGCCGACGACGATGCGGCCCGGGAAGCCTACGCCTTCAACCTGCGCATGGTCGTCGCCTTGGCGGTCGGGACGGCGATCACCCTCGGCGTGCTGCGGATACTCAAGGGCTGGCCCATCCACGTGCTGATCATCGGAGGCTACGTCCTCGTCACCGTGATGACCGCGTTCGCGCCGGACGAGATCGTCGGTGTGGCCTACGACTCCGGAGGCGTGGCGACCAGCACCATCACCGTGCCTCTCGTCACCGCTCTCGGCGTGGGGCTCGCAGCTTCCATCCACGGCCGCAACGCGATGGTGGACGGGTTTGGATTGATCGCCTTCGCCTGCCTCTCGCCGATGATCTTCGTGCTCGGCTACGGCATGGTGATCTGAGGCCATGGAGTTTCTCGCCGACTTCGTGGACACGGCGCTCGGGACGGCGGTCGACGTCTTGCCCATCGCGGTGATCCTCGTCGTGTTCCAGGTGGCGGTCCTCAGGCGCCGGGTACCGAACCTCGGACGCATCCTGTCCGGGTTCGTTGCGGTGCTGCTCGGCCTCACCCTGTTCCTGATCGGCCTCGAGCAAGCGCTCTTCCCCATCGGGGAGACCATGGCACGGCAGCTCGCCGCCCCTGAAGCCACGGGCGCGGCGGTACCGGCGAGCGGGACACAGGTCGACTGGCGCGACTACATGCTCGTCTATGCCTTCGCCGCGGCGATCGGATTCGCCACCACCATCGCGGAGCCGCCGCTGATCGCGGTGGCGCTCAAGGCGGAGGAGGCATCCGGCGGGGCGATCGGGTCGTGGGGGCTTCGTATCGCGGTGGCCGTCGGCGTGGCGGTGGGGGTGTCGCTCGGCGCATTCCGCATCGTCACGGGCACGCCCCTGGCGTGGTACATCATCGCGGCGTATGCAGTGGTAATCGTGCAGACCTTCCGCTCGAGCCGGTCGATCATCCCGCTCGCCTACGACAGCGGCGGCGTGACGACGTCTACCGTCACGGTGCCGGTGGTGGCGGCCCTCGGTCTCGGCCTGGCCGCCAACGTGCCCGGCCGCAATCCCCTCATCGACGGGTTCGGGCTCATTGCGTTCGCAAGCGTGTTCCCTATCATGTCGGTACTTGGCTACAGCATGGCGACGTCCTGGCTGAACCGGGTCCGCCAGGCCAGACGTTCCCGGGGGGAGGCGACATGAAGCTGAAACTGATTGTTGCGCTGGTCGACGACGCGCGCACCGACGCAGTGATCAAGGCAGCTCGAGCGGCCGGGGCAACCGGGGCCACGATCATCAACGGCGTCCGCGGTGAGGGACTGATACCCAAAAAGACGTTTCTAGGGCTCGACCTCTGGGAGACCCGCAACGTCGTGCTCTTCGTCGTCTCCGCCGGCCGTGCGAAACAGATTCTCGCCAGCATCGGCCGCGCGGGCCGTCTCGACACCAAACCCGGAACCGGTATCGCCTTCCAGCTGGATGTCGAGCACGCGATCGGGCTGCGTACGCAGTTGCCCACTATCATGGGGACCGAGGCGGAGGCATGATGCCGGACCCCCGGCGCTGGCCGCTGAGCAACGCTCGCCAGCCATCCTAGTGTAGTGTCCTTGACGAAACGGGTGATTCAGAAGCGTCCGCCAGAGCGGCCCGACCGTGTTCACGCCTCGTCGTAGTGCAGCGCAAGTCCGAGCAGCAGGACAATTCCAACCAAAGCTAGACAACCGATGGCCCACGGATCGAGATTGACGATCATGGGGCCGGCCAGAAAGGCGGCGGCCGACCAGTAGAGCGTTGCAATCGCCAGCCTCGGCGTGGCCCTGATGCACGCCAAGGCCACTGCCACGGTAACGTAGCAAACGAACACGGCTCCGGTGAAGAGCACCATGCTGGGTAGGAACGCGAGCATCGAGAGGATTAGCGCCACCGAACATATCGTGGCGGCGACGGGTCGCCATGGGGTGTCGGGGACCGTCGTCATGTGGCGGGCCAATCCTGCGCATTACATGGAGGAGCCGAAGGGAATCGAACCCTCTCGCGACCCCGGCCCAGCCGGGCGGCCCTGAAACGATTGTACGACCCAAAGCGCCCTTGCTCAAGGCCATGCGGCGTCGCCGTCGCTTGCAACATGGTCTCCCAACGGGTCAATTCGAACCGTCCAGGCCGGATCCCCGAACCACGCCATTGGCAACCAGAGCGCTGATCTCTTCCTCGGACAGCCCGGCTTCCGCGAGAATCTCCCGGGTGTGCTTGCCGAGCGTCGGAGACGCCGTTGTCGTCGACATCGGCGTGCCGCTGAACTTGACCGGCGGGGCGACCACGGTCATGCCCCCGACTTCCTCGTGGTCCAGACGCGCAAGGTAGCCGTTCTCCCAGACATGGGGATCGTCGAAGATCTCGTCCTTGATCCGGTACTCGCCCACCGGAAGGCCGGCCGCGTAGAACTTCTCCAACCAACTGGCCGTGGTTTCCTCCGCTAGCCGCGCTGCGGACCGGCGCCGCATCTTGCGCGTGTAGGCGGCGATGTCGTCGATCTTGAAGTGCGGATCGCTTAGTGCCGGGTCGTCGATGCCGAGCAGCTTCGCGACGCGCACTTGGAGCCCCCGGCCGCCCGCCCCGATGACGACGTAGCCGTCCTTGGTCTCGAAGAAACCGTAGTAGGGCGGGCTGATCGACGGCTTCAGCGTCTCGCGTCGCTCGAGTACTTCGGAAATGGTCCGACCCTCGGCGAAGGCGGCCTTCAAGTGTTCGACGAACCCCTTGCGCCAACCATCCACCGCGTCGACGTGGTGGATCGAGTTGTTCTGAATGACGAGTGCCGCCTGNNNNCCCTGGCCGGTTCGTTCTCGGTTGTAGAGCGCCGTGGCGATTCCCCAAGCCATCAGGAGGGCCGCCGTGTAGTCGACGAAGGGATCTTCGAGGGGCCGCGGCCCGTCATCCGTTAGCGGCGCCATGCCCGTGTAGGCCTGGAGGAGGATGTCCATGCCGGCCCTACCGGCGAGGTGGCCCCGAGTACCGAAAGCGGTGTTTTGGGCGTAGACGATGCGGGAGTTGGTTCGCGCCACCGTGGCGTAGTCGAGACCCAGCTTTTCGCCCTGTCCGGGTCTGAAGTTGACGATGGTGACGTCGGCCTGGCGCAACAGGTTCTGGACGACACGAACGATGCGCGGATCCGAAAGCTGCAGTGCGATGCTGCGCTTGCCGCGGTTCTTGTTGAGGTACTGGCGTGCCTCGGTGGGCGAGAACCGCGTGCCGTTGCGTCTCGCATCGTCACCGACCAGCGGCTCGACCTTGATGACGTCGGCACCGCCATCGGCGAGTAGTTGACCGCAGTACGGCGCGGCGATGAATCGCCCCAGTTCGACGACCTTCAAGCCGGTGTATGGACCGTTCACGCTTGCTCCTGTGTGGTTGGATCGGCACGGGACGCCACGAGAGCGTCCCCTACGGAAGGTGCTTGGCGTGGGTGTCCAGAAGCGGCAGCACCGCGTCCGCACCCGCGGACGGCACCGACATGACGGCGCGGTCGATGCCGGCTTCCCGGTAGAGATCGAGCACGGCGGCGTCTGACGGTGCGCCGAACACGTTGATGGTCAAGGTATCCATGTCTCGCTCCGCGGCGTCGGCAACCGAACGCAAACGGGCAACACCTTCGTGGGGGTCGAATCCACCTCGGGCTCGGGGAAGCCAGCCGTCTCCGTAGTCGACCACTCGGCGCAGGGTGTGGATCGACTCACCGCCGATGAGGATCGGCGGATTAGGCTTCTGCACCGGTTTCGGATACGACCACACCGGATCGAAGTCGGTGAATTCGCCGTGGAACTCGGGTTCCTCTTCGGTCCAGAGGGTCTTCATCACCTTGGCGCGCTCGCTCATGACCCGGAATCGGGTCGCGAACTCGGTGCCATGGTTCGCCATCTCCTCGGCGTTCCAGCCCGCACCGA
>JAGWBM010000026.1:25989-28336 GCA_021295895.1 Pseudomonadales bacterium | reverse complement strand
GGCTGATGGTTCGCCCCCAGTTGCGATGGTCGTCAGCGGTATTGCCGAGTTCGGCAAGGAGTGCACCTTCGGGGCACGTGATGCCGAAGACGCCTTCCTCCAGATCTTCTTCGAAGACCTCGAGAACCAGGTTTTCGAGTAGGTCATTGCAGTCCGCGAAGTCGCCCACGCCGTCATCGTCGATGTCGAGCCGCCTCGCAGTTTCGTCCGAATTGGTGAAACGTAGGGGGTGTGTGTGGTTGATTGCGAGATCCTGGTTGTCGGTCGAGTTCTCATAGGCAAAGGCGCCGACGATGAAGTTGAACGGACCATCGAAGTGTGAGAACAACTGTATTTCGTGTGATTCGTTCTCTTCGAAATAGGGCCAGGTCAGCGACTGGTCGCGGAACGGCGTACCGGCGTCGGCCGACAGCGTCGGGTCGGAAGCGCTGGGGACGCGGTTTGTTCGGTCCAGATCGTTGGATCCCCACAGCTGGATATCGCTCCAGCCGTAGGTATAACGCAGGGTCAGTGTCTCGGTCAGATTGAAGTCGGCATTGAGCGTGATGCTCTCGCGGCTGGTGTCCTCGATACCGGGACGATTCAGGTTCACCTCGTTTCTCAACTCGTCACAGCGCGTCGCGATAGTGTCGCCGCAGTCGGCAACGGCGGGTGACGGCTCGGTAAAGCGGTACCAGACATTGGTGGGGCTCTCCGGCGTCCCGTCGTCACAGACCACGACTTCGACTTCCTCGCCGTCGATCTCGATCTCGATGGGACCCTGCATTTCCGCCTGGTCGGCCGGCAGGAACGTGTCCTCGCCATCGGTATCCTCCTGCCAGCAGTTGTAGGGCAGGTCCCGTCGAGGGTTGTATAGCAGGATCTCCGTTTCCGGGGACCCGGTATCCTCGTGCCGCGCGTAGCGTAGGTTGACGTCGAGTTTGTCGGTACGGAAGCGCAGCTGCGGCGCGATGCTCGTTTCCTCCGGCGCGTCGTTATTCTTCTGCGCGCCGTCGCCCTCGTGGTAGCCGCCCGTGATGCGGAAACTGAGGTACTCCGAAAGGGGACCGCCGAGCGCGATGTTGTAACGCTGGGTGAACTGGTCGGTGAACTCCGCGAGAACGTCGACGTCCCATTCGTCGGTCGGTCGTTTGGTGATGTAGCTGACCGAGCCGGCAATGGAGTTGCGCCCGTTCAAGGTACCTTGTGGGCCCCGACCCACTTCAAGCCGCTCGACATCGAACAGGTTGGGTGCCACGGAGATCGCCGAGCGGCTGTAGACGCCGTCGACGTAGGTGGCAACGGCCATGTCGCTGTGAACCTCGCCCCAATTCCGTGAGCCGATTCCCCGGATCGCGGTGCCCTGGCCCCATCGTACATTGTCGTTGCCGAACTGCAGGCCCGGCACCAACTGCTCAATATCCTTGCTGTTGGTCATGCCCAGTTCCTTGATCATCCGATCATTGAACGCTGACATCGTCAGCGGCACCTTGAGAATATCCTCTTGTCGCTTTTCGGCTGTCACGATGACGACCTCGATCCTGGGATCCATTGACTCGTCGGTCGTTCCTTCGGATTCTGCCGTCTGGGCCACCGAGACCGAGGCGGCTAGTGCCACGGTGAGCGTCGGCCCCAAGTGCCAGAACAGCTTGGTGTTGTGGACTGACATCTCCCGTCCCTCCCCCTATCAGTTTAGGTGGACCACGCGGTGGTCCGGTCGGGTTGGGACGGACTCGATGGCGCGAACGCCTGCTGGATGGACGGATGTACACGTCGGCGCTGCGCCGTGTTGTTCGTCCCACTCCAATACGGAACGTACGCCCGTTCGCCGGTCACATCAAGGAACTTCGGTGGCGACGATTGCTCCAAATGAGCGACGGGATCGTCGCGTTGCCTTGGCGGCGGGTGTTCTAGCGCGCGGGATGCCTGGCGTCTCATCGCAAAGCGAACGGGTTTCCTCGGAAACACCTTCGGAAACACCTGCGGGGGGCTCCGGAAATTGAGGCCGCAACGCCGGTTCGATCACCTCGCCGTCCCGGCTGACGAAGACGACGTCGTCGTCCTCCACGGTGATGTGGAAGGCGCCGTGATGCAGCAGCCGGTGATGGGCGCTGCACAACAGCACGAGGTTCGCCAGCCGCGTCTCGCCACCGTCGATCCAGTGCCGGACATGATGCGCCTCGACATGACGCTGATGCGGACAGCCGGGGAAGCGGCAGCGGTTGCGGTCGATGGTGAGTACCACCTCGTAGCGCTGGCCGGCCCGCCGTTCCCGCCGGCCGGGACCGCTCGCCAGGTAGTGCTCGGCCACGTCCACCAGCGCGTCGGCGAAGCGTTGTCTGGTGGTCGAGACTTCGAACACCAACGA
>JAGWBM010000026.1:0-25968 GCA_021295895.1 Pseudomonadales bacterium | reverse complement strand
CATCCGCAGCCGGACGTTGCGATTCCGCGGAAACGTCGCCGAGATCGTCCGCGACCGTGGCGGGTTCGGCAGTCATGGCGCCGTTCCGGCGTCGAGGGCTTGTCTGCCGCAGCCAACGGGTGGATTGGTCGGTGAGATCTGCTGGATGATTCGGGATTCGGGCCGAACCCGGGGAGTTCCCGGTTTCGCGCCAGAGTCGCAGACTGTGCATGGTCGGAGTGGCCGGACTTGAACCGGCGGCCCCCGCCTCCCGAAGACGGTGCTCTACCAGACTGAGCTACACTCCGAACGGTTTGACGGGGATCGGCGTAGGATCCCGTCGCGGGGCGGCTATTGTAAGTCCGGTGGTGACGGTGCGCCACAACCTGCTAGAGACGCGTGCTGGCCTGCCGCCGTCGCGTCAAGCCATCCGCGAGACCGCGACCATCGTCAACGCTTCCAGGCCGTCGCGATAGCGGCTTGGTGGTAGCGCGAGTAATTCCTCGGCGGCGAGATAGGCTTCTTCGAGGGCCCGGTTCTTCGTGTAGGCGAGTCCGCCGCTGCGGTTCACGGCATGGGCGACGTTGCGGAAGTCCACGGCCGAGCGGGCATCGATGGCGCGGCGGACGACGGCGGATTGATTGCCGTGGCCGTTGGCCATGGTGTGGATCAGGGGCAGGGTGACCTTACCTTCGGCAAGGTCGTCGCCGGGATTCTTACCCATGACGTCGCTGTCGCCGGCGTAGTCGAGCCAGTCGTCGACGAGTTGGTAGGCCATGCCGAAGTGGAGTCCGTACCGGCGCATGGCATCGATGAGGTCGGGATCCTCCGAGCACAGCACGGCGCCGGTGTGGGCGGCCGCCTGGAAGAGCATCGCGGTCTTGCGGCGGACGACCTCGAGGTACTCGTTCTCGGTCATGCTGGTGCGGCCGATATTGGCAAGCTGCATGACCTCGCCCTCGGCGATGAGGTTCGTGGCGTCGGAGATGATCGCCATGACGTCCATGCTGTCGAGGTCGACCATGAGTTGGAAGCCGCGGGAGTAAAGGAAGTCGCCGACCAGGACGCTAGGCGCGTTGCCCCAGAGGGCGTTGGCGGTGGCCCGGCCGCGGCGGCGCGAACTGTTGTCGACGACGTCGTCGTGCAGGAGGGTGGCCGTGTGCAGGAACTCGATGATGGTGGCTAGGCGGATGTGGTCGCTCGCCGTGTATGAACAAGCCCGGGCCGTGAGCAGCACGATCAGGGGGCGCAGTCGCTTGCCGCCGCCTTCGACGATGTAGCGGCCGATCTCCTCGACCATCTCGACGCCGGAGGAGAGCTGTTTCGGTATCAGTTCGTTGACGTGCGCGAAGTCGTCGGCCACCAGGTCGAAGATCGCCTCGAGCCCCATTTGCGGGGCCGCGCGGGGGGTGGCTTCGGCTGCGGCGGTGGTGAATGCCATGGATTGGACGATGGGGGTAGGGTCGTTCCTTGGTTTGAGCCTCTCGGCGCGTTGTCACGCTCGCGTCGTGTCCTATAGAATGACGCGCTTTTTGTACGACCGGTCAGGTCGCGGCCGAATTGTAATACACGACGCATCGCCCGCGACGGCTATTCGGCACGGTTGAGGCTATAGAGGCTGACTTAGGACGGTTCCATGTTTGCGGTATTCGAGAGCGGCGGCAAGCAACACCGGGTTGTCGAGGGCGAAGTGGTGCGCTTGGAACGCCTCGACGGAGATCCCGGTGACATGATCGTATTCGACCGGGTTTTGATGATCGCCGAAGGTGACGAAGTCGCCATCGGCGAGCCGCTTGTCGAGGGTGGCCAAGTCACCGGCGAGGTGGTGGGCCAGGGTCGTGGCAAGAAAATCCGCGTGATCAAGTTCAAGCGGCGCAAGAACTACCTTCGCAAGAAGGGGCATCGCCAGGCTTTCACCGACGTCAGGATCACCGCGATCAACCGGTAAGGAGTTCCAATGGCACACAAGAAAGCAGGGGGCAGCACCCGCAACGGGCGCGACTCCCAGTCGAAGCGTCTCGGCGTCAAGAAATACGGCGGCGAACGGGTTGTTGCGGGGAACATCCTCGTCCGGCAACGCGGCACCCGGTTCCATCCGGGGCCCAACGTGGGTTGCGGTCGAGACCACACGCTGTTCGCCACGGCCGACGGCACGGTCAAGTTCCAGGCCAAGGGTGCACTTGGACGCAAGTACGTGAGCGTCGTCCCTGCGGACGGCGTCGGCACCGCGGCGTCCTGACGCTTGACCCGTCGTACGGCGGGTCGGAAAAGGCGGGCGGGCGAAGCCATGCAATTCGTCGACGAAGCGGTTATCGATGTCGAAGCCGGGAAAGGCGGTGACGGTGCCTTGAGCTTCCACCGCGGCCCCAACCTGCCCAAGGGTGGACCGGACGGGGGCGACGGCGGCAACGGCGGTGACGTCAGACTCGTGGGCGATGCCGCACTCAACACCCTGGTCGACTTCCGATTCATGCCGCGGTGCCGGGCCGAAAGCGGTCGCGCGGGTGGTGGGCGCGACAAGACCGGTGCCAGTGGTTGCACGCTAGACGTTCGGGTGCCGGTAGGGACCCGGATCATCGACGAAGCGACGGGCACCACCGTGGGCGACGTCGCCGCACCTGACCAGGTGGTGCCGGTGGCGAAGGGCGGCGTCCGGGGATTCGGCAACGCGCACTTCAAGTCCAGTACGAACCGCGCGCCGCGCCAGACCACGCCGGGTTCGGCGGGGGAAAGTCGCAGGCTGCGCCTGACGTTGAACGTCATCGCGGACGTCGGTTTGCTGGGCATGCCCAATGCCGGCAAGTCGACCCTGATCGCGCGGGTTTCGGCGTCTCGACCCAAGATCGCGGACTATCCGTTTACCACGCTGGTGCCGAATCTAGGCGTTGTCCGTGTCGACGAGGACGCGAGCTTCGTGATGGCCGATGTGCCGGGGCTCATTCCCGGCGCGTCGAGTGGCGCCGGCCTCGGCTATCGGTTCCTTAAACACCTGACGCGCACGAGGCTGTTGCTGCATCTCGTCGACGCCGCGCCGATGGACGGCTCCGATCCTCTCGCCAACTGCCGCCAGATCGAGGAGGAACTTCATGCCTACAGCCACGTCTTCCGGGAGCGGGAAGTCTGGATGGTGGCGACCAAGATGGACCTGACCGGTGCCGAGAAGGTGGTGGCGAGGTTGGCCGAGGCGTTTCCGGATCGGCGGCGGTTCGCGATATCCGCTGTCACCGGGCGCGGGGTCGACGACTTGACCGGCGCGGCGATGGCCTGGGTTTCCCGTTACCGCACCCTGATGGTAGACGATCCCGAGTTTGCCCGACGCGAGCGGGAACTGAACGACTTGCTGGCCGACGACGTTCGTCGACACGCGATCGGCCAACGGGGCACGGGGTCCCCGTCCGGGGATCCGTTACTCGGCAAGGCGGCGACTGGCCATGACTGAACGGGACTTGAGACGGGAGCCGCTTACCCTGGCCGAGACGTGGGTGATCAAGGTGGGCAGCGCCCTGCTGACGCAAGACGGCCAGGGACTGGACGAGCAGCGGCTCGACACGTGGTGTGGCCAGATCGCAACGCTCCTGGCATCGGGGAAGCGCGTGGTGCTGGTGTCGAGCGGCGCCGTGGCGGAAGGTTGCCGGCGGCTTGGCTTCGATAGCCGTCCAACGACCGTTCACGAACTACAGGCCGCGGCGGCGGTGGGCCAGTCCGGTCTGATCGAAGCCTACGAGCGGGCGTTTCGCCGGCGCGACCGACGGATCGCGATGGTGCTCCTGACCCATGACGACCTATCGGACCGCGAGCGTTATCTGAATGCCCGGACAACGCTCGCGACGCTGCTTGATCTCGGTGTGGTGCCGGTCATCAACGAGAACGACTCGGTGGCCACCGAGGAGATCAAGCTGGGCGACAACGACACCTTGGCCGGCATGGTGGCCAGCCTGCTATCCGCGGATGTGCTCGTGCTGCTCACCGACCAGGACGGTCTGCACGAATCCGATCCCCGTTTCGAGCCGAATGCGCCCGTCGTCCGGCAGGCGGCGGCTGCGGATCGGAAGCTCGATGCCATGGCCGGTGGAGGCGCAGGCCGCTTGGGACGCGGTGGGATGGTGACCAAGTTGGCGGCGGCCCGACTAGCGGCCCTCTCGGGTGCCCATACCGTGATCGCGGATGGACGGTCGCCCGATATCCTCGGTCGGTTGGCCCGGGGCGAGGACAGCGGCACGTTGTTGACGGCCGATCTTGCCCCGCTCGACGCCCGCAAGCGTTGGCTTGCCGGACAACGCCGGGCCAAAGGCGATCTGGTCGTTGATTCCGGGGCGGCGGAGGCCATTGCGAACCGAGGTGTCAGCGTACTTCCGGCGGGTGTCACGGACGCGACCGGCACGTTTCGTCGCGGGGACATGATCCGGGTCGTGGATCCCGCGGGGCGCGCGGTGGCCAAGGGTCTTGCGAACTACGACGCAGGGGAGGCGCGCAAGCTCGCCGGCTGCAAGTCGAGCCAGATCGAGGCGATCCTGGGCTACGTGGACGAACCGGAGCTCATCCACCGAGACAACCTGGTCCTGCTTTGACAGCGCCGACGAGCGACCCGATGTGGGGGCCGGGGTGACTTGGGCTGCAGCAGGGTGCGTCGGCCGAGGTCGGCGGACCCTGGCTACTGAGCGAGGGCGTTCACCTTCGCGGCCAACCGGGACTTGTGCCGGTTGGCCTTGTTGCGGTGCATGATGCCCTTGCTGGCCATCTTGTCGATCACCGGGATCGCTTCTCCCAGCGCCGCGTTGGCGGCTTCGGCGTCGCCGGAATCGATCGCCGAGACGACCCGCTTGACGTAGGTGCGCACCTTCGAGCGGTGGCTGATGTTGCGCGCACGGTGGCTTTCGGCCTGACGTGCGCGTTTGCGAGCTTGCGGGCTGTTTGCCAAAACGTTCCTGCGGTCGGTGTCGGAAGGCGGCGTAATATGCCCACCGATCGAGGGCGTGTCAATCTGTACCGGGGTCAAGAGGAATCGTGGACGATAGCGTCGCCATACAACGGTCCGTAGGGGCGACCCTTGTGGTCGCCCGCCCGACCCTGTGGCGCCCAGCGGGCACGCGGTCGCCCGGGATGGTACCCCACGAGGCGAGCCGGTCGACGCGTGAGCGATAGCGACGACATCGCCGTCCGGGGCGGTTCGGGTGATAGCGACGTTGCTGCCCAGGGCGGCGTGTTCGCTGGCATGACCGTGCTGTCGCGGCTCTCCGGGCTCGCTAGGGACTGGGCGCTCGCACACGTGGTGGGCGCCACGGGCGCGGCGGACACGTTCTACCTGGCGTTTCGTATCCCGAATTTCTTCCGGCGCCTGTTCGCCGAGTCGACCTTCGCGCTCGCTTTCGTGCCGGTGCTTTCCGAGTACCGCGAACGCGGTAGCCACGCCGCGCTCCGGGCGTTTGTCGCGGCGGTGTTCGGCAACTTCGTCGTTGTGCTGATGGTCGTGACGGTGGCCGGTGTCGCAGGGGCATGGTTGCTGGCGGCGGTGTTCATGCCGGGATTCCTCGACGATCCGGAGCGGTTCGCCCTGGCCACCGACTTGACACGCATCATGTTTCCCTACATGGCGTTGATATCGCTCACGGCTTTTGCCGGTGCGATCCAGAACAGCGCCAACCGCTTCGCTGTGCCGGCGTTCACACCGGTACTCCTCAACATAGCGCTGATTGCGGCAGCGTTCTGGGCCGCGACGGGTGCCACCGGAGGCGTCTCGGGCATTGCCTACGCGTTGGCTTGGGGTGTGCTTGCCGGGGGTGCGGCGCAACTGCTGTTCAACCTGCCGTCCGTTGCCCGGACCGGCCTTCTCGTTGCGCCCCGACCGAACTGGCGCCACGAAGGTGTGGCCAAGGTCATCAAACTCCTAGTGCCGGCGGTGTTCGCGGGTTCCGCCTACCAGGTGAACGCCTTGATCGGGACCATGTTGGCGTCCCTGCTTGAAGAAGGCAGTCCGTCCTGGCTCTATTACGCCGACCGACTTTGGGAAGTGCCCATCGGCATCGTCGCCATTGCGCTTGGGACGGTGCTTCTGCCCAACCTGTCGCGGTTGCACACTGCCGGGGACTCCCAGCGTTTCAACGACACGCTCGACTGGGGGGTGCGCACCGGGCTCCTGCTGGGTATCCCCGCCGCCGTCGCGCTCTGGGTGCTCGCCTACCCGCTGGTCGCGACGATCTTCCTCCACGGCGAGATGCGTCCGTACGACGCGGACCGTTCGGCTGCGGCACTGCGCGCCTTCGCCATCGGCCTCGTTCCGTTGATCCTGGTCAAG
Organism: Pseudomonadales bacterium; assembly: GCA_021295895.1. Taxonomy (GTDB): domain Bacteria; phylum Pseudomonadota; class Gammaproteobacteria; order Pseudomonadales; family Azotimanducaceae; genus VXYL01. The sequence goes on along the minus strand of JAGWBM010000026.1, from coordinate 19,697 downwards.
GTCGCCGTGCCCGGTTTCTTTGCGCGCCAGGACTCGAAAACGCCGCTTAGGTTTGCCATCGCCGCCACGGTTGTAAACGTCGCGGTTAGCCTGGCGACCTTCTGGTGGCTCGGTCATGTTGGCTTGGCATTGGCGACAAGCGTCGCCGGGATCGTCAATGCGGGCCTGTTGCTTGGGGCGCTCATCGCGGCGCGCCACTATCGGCCGGGCCGCCGCTTGGCACGAACGACGTTCGCCGCGTTGCTTGGCACGGTAGGCATGGGGGCTGCACTGGTGTTCGGACTGCCCGACGATGCCTCGTGGACCCAAGCGGGTCATTGGCTGCGGGTCGGTTGGCTCGGACTGGCGGTCGCCGGGGGGCTGCTCGTCTACGCCGTCGTGGTGATCGCCGGCGGCATCCGACCGCGCGACCTCCGGCATCGGGCCTAACGAACCCTGCACGAAACCGCAGGGGAAGCCCTTGTGGTCGCCCGCGTTCGGTTTCCGCACGGCGATGTTTCATCGAGCGCGGGACACCACAAGGGTGTCCCCAGGGTGTCCCCTACGCGCTTCTGCGGCGCGACCGTGGGAATGGCACCTACCTAAACTACCCAAAATCCGACAGACTCACACGCATGGAGATCATCCGCGGCCTGCACAACATCCGGCCCCGCCACGCCGGTTGCGTCGCGACCATCGGGACTTTCGACGGCGTCCACCACGGCCACCAGATGTTGCTCGCCCACCTGGTTGCCAAGAGCCACGAACACGGCCAGCCCAGCGTGCTCGTGACGTTCGAGCCGCAGCCCAGGGAGTACTTCCAGCGCACGCCGGTTCCGGCGCGCCTAACCCGGTTCCGCGAGAAGGTCAGCATCCTGGAGGACACCGGAATCGACCGCATCCTTTGCATCCCATTCAACGAACGCACGCGCCTGATCCCGGCAGGGGAGGTCATCGAACGTTTCCTCGTGGACATGCTGGGTGTCCGGTACGTGGTCGTGGGCGACGACTTCCAGTTCGGACGGGACCGGGAAGGCAACTACGACATGCTGAAGGAGGCGGGAGACCGCTTCGGCTTCGGGGTCAGCCACATGGGCACGTTGACCTTCGACCACGAACGGGTGAGCAGCACCCGCATCCGAGAGGCGTTGGCGGCCGGCGATTTTCACCTCGCGGAAAAGCTGCTCGGTCGACCGTACTTCATGATGGGGCGTGTGGTCTACGGGCGTCGGATCGGCCGCGAGATCGGCGTGCCGACCGTCAATATCCGCCTGCAACGCTACAAGACGGCGCTCACCGGCGTGTTCGCCGTGACGGTGGATGGATTGGGCCCGACGCGGCGAGGTGCGGCCAACATCGGCGTGCGGCCGACGGTGGGCGGCAAGGAGCCGCTGCTCGAGGTGCACATCCTGGATTTTGACGAGGACGTCTACGGGCGGCTGTTGACCGTGACCCTGCGCAACAAGATCCGCGAGGAGCGCTGGTTCCCGTCCCTCGATGCGCTTCGGATCGAGATCGAGAGCGATATCGAGAAGACGCGGGCGTTCTTCGGCGAGAATCCGGCGGCGGTTGCATGATCCGTTGGTATTTCCTCGCCGGGGGCGTGCTGGCGCTCGACCAGGCGACAAAGTGGATCGTGCTCGGCAACCTTGTGCGGGGGGACTCCATCGACGTGCTGCCGTTCCTGAGTTGGACACTGACCTGCAACACGGGGGCCGCCTTCAGCATGTTCCAGGGTTATAGCTGGGTATTCGCAGTCGCCGCGGTTGTCGTCTCGGCGTTCCTGATCTTCGAAATCTCGCGCCTAAAGTCGGGCTGGCTTGAGGGGGCGTCGTATGGGCTGGTGCTCGCTGGTGCGCTGGGCAACCTCACGGACCGCTTGATCCACGAGTGCGTCGTGGACTTCATTCACGTGCACTACGGCTGGTTCAATTTCCCCGTCTTCAACGTTGCCGACAGCGCCATCACCGTCGGTGCGGCTGGGTGGATTGGCCTCCTGGCCGCCGACATGATCCGGCGTCGGACCGTGCGAAGCGAATCGACGTGAGCGGGCTCATCGCCCGCCAGGGCGACCTCGCGATTGGCCCCGCAACCCGGGTCAGGTTGCACTTCTCGATACACCTCGCGAACGGCGAGGAGGTCGACACGACCCGGCGCGGCAAGCCGGCGGTGTTCGTCGTCGGCGACGGTAATCTTCCCGAGGGTTTCGAGAGGGCGTTGTACGGGCTGCGGCCCGGGGACGACGAACGAATCCCCATCGGACCTGCCGACGGCTTTGGCCTACGCGAAATTGAGAATATTCGCACGCTTGCCCGCGCCGACTTCCCTAACGCTGATGACCTGGTTCCGGGGATGATGATCGCGTTTGCGGCAGCGGGATCGACGGGCGAGTTGCCCGGCGTGGTGACAACCGTTTCGGCGGAAACCGTGGAGGTGGACTTCAACCATCCACTGGCTGGTCGAGACCTGGTGTTCGATGTGACCATCCTTGGGGTGGAAGCCATCTAAGCTCCCGTGCGCCGTGCCTGGAAAGGACGGTCGTGCATCCATACAAGCACCCACGCGCCAGGACGACCGCGTTCGGTCGACACCGCCTTCGTGTCGACGGGAGATTTGGTAGTGCGGGATCCCCCGGGATCGTCTGCGGTCGACCGCGTCGTCGCGAAGGCGCTTCGCAAGACGAAGCGGTCGGGTTTTCGCTGATCGAGATCATGGTCACGCTCGCCATCGTCGCGGTCGTGCTGGCGTTGGCGGTGCCGGTATACCAGGGCTACAGCGTGCGTGCCTACCGGACGCAGGCCCAGGCGGATCTCCTACGCTGCGCCCAGGGAATGGAACGTCATGCGGCGTTGACCATGGGCTACGGCAATGCGGTGGACTTGGACGGCGACGGGCGAGGCGACCAATCCACAGGGCCCGTATCCCAGAATCTCTGCAAGGTCGCTTCGACCCACTACCGGCTATCCGTTCGCAGCGCGGATGCAGCGAACTTCGTACTGCGCGCGGAGGCATCCGGCGCGACGAGTCCGGTTGCCGCGGACGGGGCGATGGAACTGGATGCCGCCGGCGAGCGGCGCTGGGACCGCAACGACGACGGTGACTTCGGTGACGACGGTGAACGGCGGTGGGGCGCGTGACGCCGCTGCGGGGATTCTCGCTGATGGAGGTGTTGGTCGCCATCGTGGTGATCGGCTTGGGTGCGCTCGGCGCCGCCGGTCTGCAGCTGGCCAGTTCGAAGAACACCCGCAGTGCGTTGGAGGGAACGACGGCGGTGATCCTCGCGCAAGACATGGCCGAAAGACTCCGTGCCAACCCGGGGGGCGCGTACGTTGGCGTGGGCGACGGTAGTTCCCCGCCGGGGTTCGTGGACTGTCTCGGAGCGAACTGTTCCCCGGCTCAGCTAGAGGCCTTCGATGTCGCGGCGTGGAAATGCTCGCTCGGTCGGTGGCGGGACGACCGCGCGTGCCAGGAAGCCCGGGCCGCCGGCGTCCTTCCTCCCGAGGAACGGCAACCGGGCTTGCCCATGGGTGATGGCGCGATCGCGTGGGGTGCGGATGGCGCGTTCACGGTCAGCGTGACTTGGCACGGTACCGGGCAGCATCGAGTGGCGGTAGCCGGACGTCGGTAGCAGGACATGCCCGACATGGAACAAACGCGAACGGGAGCGCAAGCGACCCCGCGCGGTTCGTACCAGGGGGGGCGGTGTGGCTGGGCCGGAGGCGAACCTGGCGCACCGCGGCGCGAAGGCGCGCCGTTGCCGGTGCGGCCGGGTCGGCGATGGGGCGCTCGAAACCGCGGCTTCTCGATGCTGGAACTGCTGATCGCGGCGGCGCTGGGCATTGTCTTGATCGCCGCGATCGTTCAGCTATTCGCCGGCAGTGGTCGGGGCAATGCCGTCCTCGGGGGCCAGGCGCGTTTACAGGAATCCGCTCGCCATGCCATCGCGCTGTTGTCTCGCTCGGCGCGCGGCGCGGGATATCTCGGCTGCGGTGGAAGAGACCGGCTTGTTAACGCCTTGAACGGCCCGTGGCGGCGGATCGTCGAGTTCGACGTGTCTCGAGGGGTCGAGGGCTTCGACGGCAGGGGAACCGGCTGGGCCCCCGAAATCGGGGTCCTGCCGACGGTCGGTGGGTCGGCGCTTGCTTTCGCGGGCAACCGAATCGATCCCACCGAACTGCGGCGCGGCAGCGACGTCGTCGTATTCCGTCGCCTCGAAGCCCCAGGGCGGCCACTCGCCCGTTCCCTGCCCACGATCCTGGATCCGGTGACCCGCAAGGGTGAGGATCCCTTGGTGACGGTCGATGACGAGTTCGCGTTTCAGGCGGACGACTTCGTCGTGGTCGGCGATTGCCGGCAATCGGCCCTGTTCCGAGTCGGCAGGATCGACGCGGTCGGTCGCGTCGCAACCTTGACCCGACCGCCGCAGAGCGGGCCATTCGGGAATCGAGCCGAACAGTCGTTGTCCCGTGACGACCAACCCTTCGGTGGCGGGGCCGGGCCGGAGGGTGCCGGTGTGGGGCGGGTGGTCTCCGAAGTCTATTTCGTGGGCCGGGGCGTGGGGATCAACAACCGCGACGAAACGGTGTGGTCCCTGTGGCGGAAGACGGGCGCTGACCGGGCGGCCGAACTGGTCCAGGGCGTCGACGACCTGCAGATATTGTTCGGTGTTGACTTCACGCCCGGCGACGGGGTCGATGCGCCCAACCGCTACGTGCCGCCGGGGCAGGCTGGTGCGAATCCCGTCCGGGCCATTCACTTTGTTGCGACCGTGTCGAGCGTGGACGCGGTAGCGGATGAAGGCGTGTTGAGGCGGAGCTTTCCATGGACCGTGGCGTTGCGAAACGGCTGACTCGCCGGGGTGTTTTCCCCGGCGTACGCGCTCGGGCCCTTCAGGGTGGGGCGGTTTTGTTCCTGGGCCTGGCGCTCTTGTTGGCGATCACGGCAGGCGCATTGTCGGCGGCGCAGACGACAAGCCTGGAACTGCGCATGTCGCGCAACAGTCATGACGCCGCACTTGCCTTCCACGCCGCGGATGCGGTGCTCGCGCAGGCCGAGGCATGGCTCGAGGCCGGCGGCGACGCAACCGATCCGCGGGTCCATCCGCGGGGCACGCGCTACGGGGCGGTCCCGGCATGGCGCGACCAGGCCGTATGGACCCGCTACGGCCAAGACTCCGGGACCCACTTTCCCGGCGTGGTCGACATACCGCGTTTCCTAATCGAGTGGGTTACGACGTACGACGCGGGTACGCCGACAACACCGGGGCCCCTCGTCGATGTGTTTCGCGTCACGGCGATTGGGGTCGGGAGCAGTCCGGCCACCGTGGTACGGCTGCAAGGCACCTACGCCCGCACGCGTGGCGCGGGTACTAGCCGGCTGTCCTGGGTCGAGTTGGAGTCCTGACGGTGAGGTCGTTGCACGACGCATGCAGCGTCAACAGGAGACTGGGCGTCCGCCGGTGTCCTCGACAACGCCGTCCCCATCCCGGTCGCGGCTGAGGCGTACGCGACCCTGGGCGTTGACGATGAGTTGGCGTGCGTGCTTCGCATCGCCGTCGGTCGGGCACACCACCATGTTGCCGGGCTGCCAGTCGGTTGTGCCGTCGGGCCGCATCGACAGCGATTTTCGGTTGCGAAAAGACCGCCAGCGGACGCGGTAACCCGCCATCGGGGGCAGTCGCTGCAGGATTTCCTCGCCGCTGTCCCGGACACCATCGGCGTTGGCATCCAGAAAGATCATCGCTCCCTCATGCCAGGAGTTGCGCCGCCCGCAAACCGTCTCCCGAGCCGGACAGAATGTGGTGGTAGTCCGGCGGGTGATCGCCTGGTAGCGCGTGAACTGTATGGCGCGGGACATTTGCTCGATGGCCGCGTCCGCGTGGGCACGCGTGATCAAAGCCGACATCCCGGGGACGGCGGCACCGGCGAGCACCGCGGCAACGGCCAGTGCGGCGAGCAGTTCGCTCAACGTCAGCCCCGTTTGCGCGTGTCGCTCGCCGGCCATGGTTCTGCTCCATCCGCGGATAGGTGGAATGGTGCGGGTTTCCGACCGGTCGCCGCTATGGGCGTTGTCTGATTCGGGCGTGGGAAATCAGCCGGATTCGGCGCGCCTCACTGCCCCGTCGCGTTGGGATTCCGCATGGCTTTGGTCGAGGTCCGAGAATGCGGCCGATCTCGATCGCACCCGGCGCGCGCGCCGGGACGGGACAGGCCCGTCCCCGGCACCGGCCTGGCTCGTCGGGGCGGACCTTGTGGTTGCCCGCTCTCAACGGTTGCGAATCGATCGGCGCGGGATACCACGATGGCGTCCCCAACGCGTTCCGCGCGCGGGGATTCTGCGCAGATTCCTACGATGCAGTCTGGGGATCGGTGTCGGTACGGCGGATCGTCAGGGGCGGCGGAGCTTCGGGACGTCCCAGCAGTCCGAAGGTCACCATGTTCAGCCACGTTCGTTCCCGGTTGTCGATGATCTTGCGGAGGACAAGCTGTCCCTGCCCATCGAACGCGTGGTAGTCGGGGAAATTGAGGGCGAGCACCGCAAGCGCGTCATGGGCGGCTTCGTCCAGTCCCAGTTGCCAGTTCGCCTCGACGAGTACCGCCAAGGCGTCGCCGACGGTATTCGTTTTCGAGAAGTTCTCGATGACGTAGCGAGCGCGATTCGCGGCGGCCACGTATGCACCGCGGCCCAGATAGTAGGTCGCCACGTTGAGTTCGTGGCTAGCGAGCACGTTGCGGATGTAGATCATCCGCTGACGTCCGTCCTTGGCGTAGATGCTGCTGGGGAAATTGATGACAAGCTCGTTGAAGTAGACGAATGCCTGCTTGATGTTGGTGATGTCGCGGCGCGAGATATCGGTGCCGAGAAACCGTCGGAAGAAGCCCCGGTCCTGGGCGAGGGCACTCAAGCCCCGCATGTAGTACGCGTAGTCGACGTTGGGTTGCTGTGGGTGCAGCCGGATGAATCGGTCCGCGGCGGCCAGTGCGGCGTCGTGGTCGCCGATCATGTGATGCGCGAAGATCAGTTCCAACTGTGATTGTTCGGCGTACCTGCCAAACGGAAACCGGGCTTCCAGGCGCTGCAGCCGGACGATGCTCTCGGTGTAGTTGCCGGACCGGAGCGCCTGCTGGGCGTTGTCGTAGAGTGCCTGCTGACTCGCTTCCGCGGAATCGCCGTATTCGTCCGAATCGCCGCCGTCGCCGAACCTGGCGCATCCGGATATCGCCGACACGAGGGCGAGGACCATGGCGCTGCGGTGCAACGCGGGAGATGGCGATTTGCGCGGGTTCATTCGTCGAGTATTGGGGCGTGCCTGGACGCGTGGCGCTATCGTAGCAGTCCACCCGGCGCTATGCTCGGCTGGATGCCCACCGCTCACGGGGCCATTGTTGGAATACGTCATTTGCATGGGCCGTCGGTCGTTGAGTCACGACGTGTGCGGGCATGGCTGATCCCCTGGATCGTCCCGCCACCGTCGTTGAGTTGGACGCCGTTGTGCCGCCGGAGTTCAACGGTCGCCGGGTCGATTGGGTGGCAACGCAGTTGTTCGACAAACGTGAGCGGGATGACGGTCCGGTGGTTTCCCGCTCGGAACTGACCCGGTGGATTCGCGAGGGCCTGCTGTCCCTCGACGGCCGCGCGGTGAAACCCAAGACGGCGGTGGCGGCCGGACAGCGAATACGCCTTCGCGCGGAGCGGCTGCCGAGATTCGACTGGCGCGCCGCCGAGGAGTTGGCGTTTCGCGTTGTCTACGAGGACTCGGGCATCCTGGTTGTCGACAAGCCGGCGGGACTCGTGGTTCATCCAGGTGCCGGGAACCCCCGCGGGACGTTGGTCAATGGCTTGCTGCGCCACCGACCGGCGCTTGCGGAGTTGCCCCGGGCGGGACTGATGCAGCGGCTCGACAAGGACACCAGCGGGTTGATGGTCGTTGGGGGCAACGAATCCAGCCTCAGGCGCCTGGTCGAGGACATGCAGGCGAGACGGATCGATCGCCGCTACCTGGCCCTCGTCGAGGGGACGGTCGAGGCCGATCGGCGCATCGACCTCGCCATCGGCAGGGATCGCCGCAATCGGCTGCGCCAGAGTGTTCGTTCGGACGGTCGTGCGGCGGTGACCCACGTCGCGGTCAAGCGACGGTTCGGCGCCCATACGCTGGTCGAGGCCCGGCTGGAGACCGGCAGGACGCACCAGATTCGCGTACACATGGCGACTGTCGGCCACCCCTTGGTCGGCGATTCCCGCTACGGTGCGCGGGGTCTCGTGCCGCCGAATGGAACGGAAGCCGACTCTCAGTTGGTGCGGCAATTTCCCCGCCAGGCGCTACATGCCTACCGCTTGGCGTTAACACACCCAGGGAACGGCGAACGCATGGCGTTCGAATCCGATCTCCCGGAGGACATGCAGTGCCTGCTGCGCGCCTTGCAGGCACATTGATCGAACCCGAGTGGCCGGTTCCCGGCCGCGTCCGTGCCTTGGTCACCACCCGGGCCGGCGGCGTCAGCGAGCCGCCCTATGAATCCTTCAACCTCGCGTACCACGTCGGCGATGCCGCGGCGCGGGTGCGCCGCAACCGACGTCGATTGCTGACCATCGCGGGAATCGACCGGGTGCAGTGGCTGGACCAGGAGCATGGCCGGTGCGTACTGGCGGCGTCTGCCGACACGGCGGCCGGGGGGCCGATTACTGCCGATGCGTCCTGGACAATGTCCCGGAATCTGGGTTTGGCGGTTCTCGTGGCCGATTGTGTTCCGCTGTTGCTGGCAAACGAGGATGCAACCCTGGTGGCGGTCGTACACTGCGGCTGGCGCGGCACGGTCGCCGGCATCGTCGGGGCAACGCTGGATGCGCTGCCGGAGACGCCGGGCCGATTGGTCGCCTGGCTGGGTCCTGGCGTCTGTGCGGACTGCTACGAAGTCGGCGCCGAGGTCCGCGACGCGATCGACCCCGACGAACGGCAAGCGGTGCTGGTCGATGAGGGTCCGGCCAGCGGCGGAGACCGGAAGTGGCGCATGGACTTGCCGGCGCTGATCGTTGCCCGCTTGCGGCGGTCGGGGGTGCGCAGGATCGTTTCTTCGTCGGCGTGTACGATATGCGACAGCCGGTACTATTCGTACCGCCGGGACGGACGCACCGGACGCTTCGCAGCGTTGATCTGGCTCGAGGGGAGTGGGCACTAAGGGCAAAGCGCCATGTTGGGCTGGGTCGAACATCCGTTTTTCGCCGCACCCTTCGGGACGGCGCTCGTCACATGCCTGATCCTCGCCGCTGCGGCGTGGGTCTTGTCGCTGATCACCCGGGAGGTCTCCTGGGTGGATCGGCTGTGGGCCATTTGTCCGCCCGTCTACTGCCTGATCGTTGCGGTGGAGACGGGCTTCGACTCCATGCGCATCAATCTGATGACCGCGCTGGTGGTGCTTTGGGGCGTTCGTCTGACCTACAACTTCGCGCGCAAAGGCGGCTTCCAGAAGGGTGGCGAAGACTACCGCTGGGGACACGTCCGCGAGAAGGTCGGTCCGGTTTGGTTCCAGGTCATGAACATCACGTTCATCGCACCGGGGCAGATGCTCCTCGTGTGGTTGTTCACGTCGCCGGTGCATCAGGCTTGGCGGTTCCAGGATACGCCGCTGAATGGGCTCGACCTGCTCGCCGCCTCACTGTTCGTTCTTCTGCTCGTCGGGGAGACCGTCGCCGATCAGCAGATGTGGAGCTTCCAGCGTGACAAGAAGCGTCGGCTCGCCGTCGGCGAGGATGTCGTCGAACCGTTCATTACGACGGGTCTGTTTCGCTACTGCCGGCATCCCAACTTCTCCTGCGAGATCGGCATATGGTGTGTCTTCTACCTCTTCGCGGTGGCGGCCTCCGACGAATGGCTGCATTGGACGGCGCTGGGTTTCATCGGCCTGACGGCGCAGTTCATTCCGTCCATGCGCTTGGGCGAGTCGATCTCGGTCGCCAAGTATCCCGGCTACCGCGATTATCAGGCCCAGACACCGGCCCTCGTCCCCGTCCCCTGGAACAAGCGCGGAGACGGATCGTAGGGGACGGGCTCGTCCCGTCCCGGCGCGCCCTTTGGGCGCGTTTCGAGAATGTGTACGCATTCTCGTGTCAACGGACTGGTGCCTTGCGGGGCGCAAGCACGGGCGACGGTGCGCCCGGCGGGTGCGAGAGCCCGGCCCCTCGCGCCGGTTGGTCGGAGAACGTGCTGGTATAGTACGCGCCCATTTTGTAGGGCGATCCGCAGCATGACCGAACGCCTCAGTGGCGGCGAAATGCTCATTCGCGCACTGCAGGACGAGGGTGTCGAGTACGTATTCGGCTACCCCGGCGGTGCCGTGCTGCACATCTACGACGCGATCTTCAAACAGCAGCGGATCGAGCACGTCCTGGTTCGCCACGAGCAAGCCGCGACCCACATGGCGGATGGCTATGCCCGCTCCACGGGCAAGCCGGGCGTGGTCCTCGTCACCTCGGGACCCGGCGCCACCAACGCCGTCACCGGAATCGCCACGGCGTACATGGACTCGACACCCATCGTGGTGATCTCGGGCCAGGTAGCCAACGAATTCATCGGCAGCGATGCCTTCCAGGAGACGGACATGGTCGGCGTGTCCCGTCCGGTGGTGAAGCACAGCTACCTCGTCCGAAGCGCGGCGGAGATTCCCCGAATCGTCAAGGAGGCGTTCTACATCGCCTGTTCCGGTCGGCCCGGTCCCGTGGTGATCGACGTGCCCAAGGACACCACCGATCCAAACGTGTTCTTCGACTACGAATACCCGGAATCGGTGTCCCTGCGTTCGTATTCGCCGTCGACGCGCGGTCATAGCGGCCAGATCAAGAAGGCCGCGAAAGCGCTCCTGGCCGCCAAGCGCCCGGTCATCTATGCGGGGGGCGGCGTGATCCAGGGCGATGCCGCGAGTGAGCTGACGCGGCTCGCCACGCGGCTCGGGTTTCCGGTCACCAACACGCTGATGGGACTCGGCGGCTTTCCGGGAGATACCGAACAGTTCCTCGGCATGCTGGGCATGCACGGGACCTTCGAAGCGAACATGGCCATGCATCACACCGATCTCATCTTCGCGGTGGGCGCCCGCTTCGACGACCGGGTGACCAACGATCCCGCCAAGTTTGCCCCGGACGCGACGATCGTCCACCTGGATGTCGATCCCGCCTCCATCTCGAAGATTATCAACGCCGACATCCCCATCGTCGGGCCCGCGGCCACCGTGCTGGCGGAGATCGACCGCGTGGTCGAGGCGAAGATGGCGGCAGATCCCGATGCGCTGGACCAGCGCGCGTTGGCCGATTGGTGGCGTCGGATCCGGGGATGGCGCAGGGAACACGGTCTCGACCACGACCAGCGGCACCGCAAGGGCTCGAACGGTTCGCTGCTGCCGCAGCAGGTCGTGCAGTCGGTCTACCGGGCGACGAAAGGTCAAGCCTTCGTAACCAGCGACGTCGGCCAGCACCAGATGTTCGCGGCACAGTACTACAAGTTCGATGCGCCGCGGCGTTGGATCAACAGCGGCGGGCTCGGCACGATGGGATTCGGGTTGCCGGCGGCGATGGGCGTGCAGTTCGCCCATCCGGACGGCGTAGTCGCCTGCATCACCGGCGAGGGCAGTTTCATGATGAACATGCAGGAGCTGTCCACGTGCATGCAATACGCGCTGCCAATCAAGATCATCAACCTGAACAACCAGGCGCTCGGCATGGTCAAGCAATGGCAGGACATGCAGTACGGCGGGCGCCACTCCCACAGCACCTACCGGGATGCCTTGCCGGACTTCAAGGCACTCACCGAGTCGTTCGGCCATGTCTCATACCGAATCGACCAACTCGACGAACTCGACGATGCCATGGCCGATGTCTTCGGCGCCAAGCACAAGGACGACCTGGTCTTCGTCGACGCCCATATCGACCCGGAGGAGCACGTCTATCCCATGGCCATCAAGGGCGGCGCCATGAACGCCATGGTGCTCGAGCGGGTGGACGGTCGCGACGACATCCGCGACGACCTCTAGCGGGACCGTCCGATGCGCCGTCTGCTCGCCATTCTGCTCGAAAACGAAGCTGGCGCCCTGTCGCGGGTGATCGGCCTGTTCGCGCAGCGCAACTACAACATCGAGACGCTGAATGTCGCCCCCACGGAAGACGAAACGCTATCCCGGGTGACGTTGTCGACCACGGGCGACGAGAACCGGATCGAGCAGATCACCAAGCACCTCAACCGGTTGATCGAGGTCGTCAAGGTCGTTGATCTCACCGAAGGCGATCACCTCGAACGGGAGCTGATGTTGATCAAGGTGCGTGCCGTGGGCGAGATGCGCGAAGAGATCAAACGCTGTTGCGATATCTTTCGGGGACAGGTCATCGACGTGACCAACGATGCCTACACGATTCAGCTCACCGGAACGTCCGAGAAGCTCGACGCGTTCATCCGCGCCTTGGGCGAGGCGGCCGTTCTCGAAGTCGTCCGTTCCGGGGTGTCGGGAATCGGCCGCGCTGACAAGATACTGAGTTTGTAGAACAACCGGGGAGGACCGATGCAGGTCTACTACGACAAGGATGCCGACCTTTCCATCATCCAGAAGATGAACGTGACGGTGGTCGGCTATGGATCCCAGGGCCACGCCCACGCCAACAACCTCCGCGACTCCGGGGTCGACGTGACCGTTGGGCTGCGCCCGGGGTCGGGCTCGTGGACCAAGGCCGAGAATGCGGGTTTTGCGGTAAAGCCCGTGTCGGAAGCCGCCGAGGGCGCGGATTTGGTCATGATGCTGACGCCGGACGAACATCAGCAACGCATCTACACCGAGCAGGTGGAGCCGAACCTGAAGGAAGGGGCGGCGATCGCCTTCGCGCACGGCTTCAACATCCACTTCCAGTTGATCGAGCCGCGCGTGGACCTCGACGTGATCATGATCGCACCCAAGGGCCCCGGCCACACGGTGCGTTCGACCTACGTGGAAGGCGGCGGCGTGCCTTCCCTGATCGCCATCGGCCAGGATGCCAGCGGTTTGGCCAAGGACATCGCGTTGTCCTACGCCAGCGCCAACGGCGGTGGCCGTGCGGGCGTGATCGAGACGTCGTTCCGGGAAGAGACCGAGACCGACCTGTTCGGCGAGCAGACCGTGCTATGCGGCGGTGCGGCGGCGTTGGTAACGGCCGGTTTCGAGACCCTCGTGGAAGCGGGCTACGCGCCCGAGATGGCCTACTTCGAGTGTCTGCACGAACTGAAGCTGATCGTCGACTTCTTCTACGAAGGCGGCATCACCAACATGTGGTACACGGTGTCGAACACGGCGGAATACGGGGGCCTGACGCGGGGCTCGCGCATCGTAACGGACGAAACCAAGGCCGAGATGCGCCGCATCCTCGACGAGATCCAGTCCGGCAAGTTCGCCCGCGAGTTCGTTACCGAGAACCAGGCTGGCGGGCCCACGATCAAGGCCATGCGTCGACAGAGCCAAGGCCACGCGATCGAGGACGTCGGTGCCAATTTGCGCGCCATGATGCCTTGGATCGAAGCCAACAAGCTGCCGTGCGGGACGGGCTTGGCCCGTCCCGTGCCATTGAGCGAGAGCAGTCGGCTACAATCCCCACCGTGGAGCCGCTGTTCCGAGTTGGCCATGGCCGAAACGCGACCGAAGGACCCGGACGACGAAGTCCATCATCTGGACCCGGGCGACCGCCTGCGCCGTCGAGGCGTCTACTTGCTGCCCAACCTGATCACGACCGGCGCGCTGTTCGCCGGATTCTTCGCCATTGTCGCCGGTATGGGCGGCAACTTCGTCGCGGCCGCACTGGCGATCTACAGCGCGTTGATCCTGGATACCCTGGACGGACGGGTGGCTCGCTGGACCCGGTCCGAAAGCGAGTTCGGCGCCGAATACGACAGCCTGTCCGACATGGTGGCCTTCGGGGTCGCCCCGGCGTTGGTGGCGTTCACCTGGGCGCTGTCGGACTTGGGACAGGTGGGCTGGGTGGTGGCGTTCATCTACATGGCCTGCGCGGGCTTGCGGCTTGCACGGTTCAACACCAAGGACGACAACACCACCTTCACGGGACTCGCAAGCCCATCGGCAGCCGCGATCATCGCGAGTGCGGTGTGGATATGGAGCACGCCGGGTGAAGTCCCGGGCCTCGTCGCATCGATTGGCATGGCCGTGTTTACCGCCGTGGTCGGGCTCTTGATGGTCTCGCAGTTCAGCTACTTCTCGCCCAAGACCCTGGATCTCAAGGGACGCCAGCCATTCCTCGTCCTCGTCGCCATCGTCTTGGTGTTCGCGATCATCTTCGCCCACCCGCCCTTGGTGCTGTTGCTCTGCTTCACCGCCTACGCACTGTCCGGTCCGGCGATGTACGTGTGGAATCGGTATGGTGGGGGGAACAGGACGACGGGACCGGCGTCCAAGTAACCAAACGAAACTGGATATCCGTCATGTTGATCAAACGCCCACCCGACATCCGATCCTCCGAGATCACCCCGGAGAGCGTCTACCGTTCACGGCGCCGGTTCATGCGCGAGTCGCTGACGGTTGCCGCCGGGGCGGGAACGGCAGGCCTCGTCGGTACGCCGACCGCCGTGGCATTGCCCGCCGAATGGCTCACCGCGCGAGAGGTGAAAGCCGGCGTGCCCCTTGACGAGGAAATGACGTCGGAACGCGATGCCACTGGCTACAACAACTTCTACGAGTTCGGCACCGACAAGGAAGACCCGGCCAAGTACGCACACGAAATGACCGTCGATCCCTGGACGGTCGAAGTGACCGGCGAGGTCGAGAAACCGGGCAAGTTCGGCTTGGAGGACATGCTTTCGGGAATCGATCTCGAAGAGCGCATCTATCGGCTGCGCTGTGTGGAAGCCTGGTCGATGGTCATCCCCTGGATCGGCTTTCCGGTCAAGAAGCTAATCGGCAAGTTCCAGCCGACGAGCGATGCCAAGTACGTCGAGTTCAGGACCCTGCACCGGCCATCCGAGATGCGTGGCCAACGCTCGTTCTTCTCGAATATCGACTGGCCCTATGTCGAGGGGCTGCGCATGGACGAAGCCAACCACCCGTTGGCGATCTTCGCGGTGGGCATGTACGGCAAGCTCTTGCCGAATCAGAACGGGGCGCCGATCCGGCTCGTTGTGCCTTGGAAATACGGCTTCAAGAGCATCAAGTCCATCGTCGAAATCCGACTCACCAAGCGGCAGCCGAAGAACACCTGGAACGTTCTGCAGCCCAGCGAATACGGGTTCTTCGCCAACGTCAATCCCAACGTGGATCACCCGCGCTGGAGCCAGGCGTCGGAGCGGCGCTTCCCGACCACGCTCTTCAACCCGAACCGCATCGCCACCCGGATGTTCAACGGCTACGACGAGGTGGCGTCGCTGTACAAGGGGCTGGACCTCGGGCGCTACTACTAGCGCGTCTCGCGAGTACGCGAGCCGTTCAAGAGCAGTTCGATGCGTGGTTCCATTTGCAACCTGAGTGTACGCATCAAGGGCGCTCAAGGAACCTAGGCGGCACCGAACGTGGTACCGAAGACGCGCTTGGGGATTGCCAAGGTAGTCGTCTTTTGCCTGTTGGCGCTGCCCTTGGTGCTCCTCGGCGTCGATGTCTGGCGTGAGGTGCAACTTCCGGGAAGCGCCTTCGGTCCCGACCCAACCGAAGAGGTATTGCACTACCTGGGCCAATGGGGGCTGCGGATTCTGTTGTTGACGCTGGCGGTGTCGCCGGCGTCGAGGCTATTGCGCAAACCCCGATTCGTCCGCTTTCGCCGGATGATGGGACTCTGGGCGTTCAGCTACATCGTCCTGCACTTCGCCGCCTACCTTCTTTCGAACGCGGGCAATTCGTTTGAGGTCATTTTGGCAAGCACGATTCACAAGGTGAGCTTCGCCGTCGTTGGCTTCTATGCGCTGCTGATGCTGGTGCCGCTAGCGGTCACGTCGACCCGCGGTTGGCAGCGACGGCTGGGTCCGGGGTGGCGAAAGCTGCATCGGCTGGTCTACCCGGCGGCCCTCGCGGCGTGGATCCATCTGCTGTGGCTGTCCAAGGGCGACTTCATGGATCCCTTGATCTACGGCTTGGTGCTGGTGCTGCTGTTCGGTGAACGAATAGTGTTTAGAATCCGCAAGGAGCGGAGGGCCACGGCGGCCAACGCAGTCTAAGGGGGCGGCACATCAAGGATCCGAGCTACTGGCGCGACAATCTGCGCCTGGTCGCGGTTTGCCTCGTGGTCTGGTTCGCCGTTTCCTTCGGTTGTGGCATTTTCCTCCTCGACTTCCTCAACCAGTTCACGTTCGCGGGTTTTCAACTCGGCTTCTGGTTCGCTCAGCAGGGCAGCATCTATGCGTTCGTAGTGTTGATCTTCGTGTACGCGGCGTGCATTGCGCGAATCGACAAGAAGCACAAGGTCGACGAAGACAGCGATGAGCCTTGAGACCCTGACCTACCTCGTCGTGGGGCTGTCGTTCGCGCTCTACGTCGGCATCGCCTTCTGGTCGACGGCGCGCAGTACCGGCGATTTCTACGTCGCCGGCAAGCACGTGCATCCGGTCGCCAACGGCATGGCGACGGCGGCGGATTGGATGTCCGCCGCCTCGTTCATCTCCATGGCGGGTCTGATCGCCTTCATGGGGTACGACGGCGCGGTCTACCTGATGGGCTGGACGGGCGGCTATGTCCTGCTGGCGCTGCTGCTTGCGCCGTACCTGCGCAAGTTCGGCAAGTTCACGGTCCCCGAATTCATCGGCGAGCGGTACGCGTCGGACACGGCGCGCGTGGTCGCGGTCTTCTGCCTGATCGTCATTTCGTTCACCTACGTCGCAGGTCAGATGCGTGGCGTGGGAATCGTCTTCTCGCGGTTCTTGGACACGTCCATCGAAGGTGGCCTGCTGATCGGCATGGGTGTGGTGTTCGTCTACGCCGTACTCGGGGGCATGAAAGGCATCACCTACACCCAGGTCGCGCAGTACTGCGTCCTGATCTTTGCCTACACCGTCCCGGCGGTGTTCATTTCACTGCAGGTGACCGGCGTCGCACTGCCGCAGATCGCCTTCGGGAGCGAAGTGGTCGAAGGCGGTGGCTACTTGCTGGCGAAACTGGATGGGATCGTCACCGATCTCGGCTTCGCGGAGTACACGGATGGCACCAAGAGCCGCATCGACGTCCTCTTCATTACCTTGGCGTTGATGGTCGGTACCGCGGGCCTGCCGCATGTCATCGTGCGCTTCTTCACCGTGCCCAGGGTCCGTGACGCTCGAACATCAGCAGGTTGGGCGCTGTTATTCATCGCGATTCTCTACACCACCGCGCCGGCCGTCGGTGCATTGGCAAGGCTCAACCTGACCACGACCATCCAAACCGGTCCGGTGGGAGAAGAGACGGCGAACCTCGCCTACGAAGAGCGGCCGGACTGGTTCCGGACCTGGGAAGACACCGGATTGGTGACCTTCGAGGACAAGAATGGTGACGGGCGTATCCAGTACTACAACGACGCCAACCCGGGGTTCGCCGAGACGGCCGAGAGCTACGGTTGGGCCGGCAACGAACTCACCGTGGATCGAGACATCATCGTGCTCGCCAACCCGGAGATCGCGGGGTTGCCGGACTGGGTGATCGCCCTGGTGGCGGCCGGCGGCATTGCGGCGGCGCTATCCACCGCCGCCGGGCTTTTGCTGGTGATCTCCGCGGCGATCTCGCACGACATCATGAAGGGCGTCCTGTTCCCGCGCATTTCGGAACGCCGGGAACTGTTTGCCGGTCGTGTGAGCGCCGGGATCGCGATCGTGCTCGCCGGCTACCTGGGCTACAACCCGCCGGGATTCGTCGCCCAGGTGGTGGCTTTGGCGTTCGGGCTCGCGGCGTCGTCGCTGTTTCCCGTCATCCTGATGGGGATCTTCTCGATCCGAATGAACAAGGAAGGGGCGATTGCCGGCATGCTGACCGGGTTGTTGTTCACCCTGGGCTACATCATCTACTTCAAGGGCATCTTCATCGGGCCGTTCGCGGAGAACGTGTCCGAAAACTGGTTGTTCGGTATTTCACCGGAGGGAATCGGTGGCATTGGCATGTTGATCAACTTCGCCGTGGCGATTACGGTGAGCCGATTCACCCCTGGGCCGCCCGAGCAGGTGCGGGACCTCGTTCAGCGGATCAGGGTTCCTCGACAAGGAGTTCAACCATGAGTGCATCGCTTGCCAGCGAACAGTGCCAGGCATGCCGACCGGACAGCCCCACGGTGACACGCGAGGAAGCCAAGGGACTGCTCGCGGACCTGCCGGGGTGGGAGATCATTGTCCGGGACGGCATGGAACAACTGTCGGGCGACTTCGAGTTTGTGAACTTCGCCGAGGCGCTGGCGTTCACCAACCGCGTCGGGGCGCTCGCCGAGGAGGCGGACCATCATCCGGCGCTTACCACCGAATGGGGTCGGGTCAACGTGCGCTGGTGGACCCACTCCATCGGCGGCCTGCATCGCAACGACTTCATCATGGCGGCTCGAGCGAGCGGGGCGACCCGCCCCTAGACGAGACGCTCGGTCAGCTTCGCCTCCCTCGTATGGCGGAACACACGAAGATGACAATGTCGAAGAGCCCCGCACCGCGCCTTGACCTTGCGTCGCCCGGCAGGACGGTTCGCGAGAACATCGAATTGGCGACATGCGCCGAGGGTGCCGGATGGCAGGGATTCTGGGTTGCCGAAGCCACCGGTGCCGATGCCGTCGCGACGGCAGCGGCCGTGGCCGCCCGGCTGGAATCCGCCCGCGTCGGTACGGCGATCCTGCCCATACAGACCCGCGACCCGCTGCTTCTCGCCATGGCGGCCACGTCGATTGGCCAGGTCGCTCCCGGGGGGTTCGTTCTCGGTCTCGGCACCAGCACGCCGCTCATCATCGAGGATTGGCATGCCACGCCTTGGGGTTCCTCGCCGCTGGGGCTGACCCGGGAGTGCGTGGATCTCGTCCGACGCTTCCTGGGCGGTGATCGGGTCACGACGGACGCCGGGCGCTGGCGCTACCGGCGTGCGCAATTGGCGGCGCGGCCAGCAGGGAAGATGCCGGTCTATCTCGCCGCACTCAACGACCGGATGCTGGAACTCGCTGGGGAGATTGCCGACGGCGTCATACTCAACTTCGTAACCTTGGCGGATGTGGTACATGCAAAGCGTCGCGTGGCCGAGGGTGCGGCTCGCGTTGGGCGCGATCTCGCAGGCTTCGAATTCATGGTGTTCTTTCGCGCTACGGTGACGGACGACTACGACGAGGTGAAGGAGCGCTATCAGCGCGAACTCTTTACCTACGTCATGGCGCCCGTCTATCAGCGCATGTTTGCCCGGGAGGGCTACGGCGATGTCTGCCAGGAGATCCAGGCGTTGTGGCGTGCCGGGGAACGCCAGCGCGCCCTCGACAGCATCCCCCCGGCGCTGATCCGGGAACGCACGTTGGTCGGAACCGGGACGGAGATCCGCGCGCGTCTGCAAGACTATGCCCACGCCGGGGTCGATTCGACGATCACATTTCCGGTCGCCATCCCGGACAGGGACTACGTGACCGACTGCGCGCGGATTATCGAAACGCTCGGGTCGAACTGACGCTTGCCGTTCCTTGGGGCCGCCACGAGAGCGGCCTCTAGCGCCCCATAGCCGGGTCGGCCGCGTCCGAAGGACGCGCCTTCGCCATTCCGCTGTGCGCTCTGACGCGCCGCTTGCGGCGCGCCGACTCCGCCT
>JAGWBM010000126.1 GCA_021295895.1 Pseudomonadales bacterium | reverse complement strand
AACAAACACGCCGTTGTTGCCTGGTAGTCAGCGGCGCTCGATGCCGGGAGAATTCGCGTAGCGAATTCTCGGGGCGACCCCAAGCGGTCGCGTCTTCCATGAAGCAAACGCGTCGTTTGTTGCCTGGCGGTTGGCGACGCCTCGCCGCCGGGAGATTTCGGGCAGCGAAATCTCGGGGCGACCGCGAAGCGGTCGCGTCTCGCTCGGAACTCGCGCGTCGTCACGAGGCGCCGGCACGCTCCTCCATCCGCCGCCCGTATCGACGCTGCCTGGCGGCGAAGTCAGCGAATGCGTGATCCAGGCGCTCCTCGTCGAAGTCCGGCCAATACTCGTCGCAGTAGTAGAACTCGGTATACGCGAAGTCCCAGAGCAGGAAGTTGCTAAGGCGGCGCTCGCCGCCGGTGCGAATGCAAAGATCCGGTGGCGGCAGATCCGCCATCGACAGGAATCGTCCAAAATGCTCTTCGGTGATTTCGTCCGGGTCGACGTCGCCGTCCCGGACTGCGCGGGCCAGGGCGCGAGCAGCCTGGCCGATATCCCAACGCCCCCCGAAATTGACGGCGATCGTCAGGTGCAACCGGGTGTTGGTCCGGGTCTTTTGCTCCGCCCGACCCATCAGACGTTGCAGATCGGCGGGAAATCTCGATCGTTCGCCCACGAAACGCAGACGCACCTGCTTGCGGTTCAACTCGTCAACATCGTCGGTGAGCACGCCGCGCATGAGATCGAGCAAGAGCTTCACTTCCCGCTTCGGCCTTTGCCAATTCTCGGTGCTGAACGCGAACAGCGTGAGGAACTCCACGCCTCGATCGGCACATGCCTGGGCGACGGTCTTCAGGTTCTTCGCCCCTGCCCGGTGCCCGGACGCCCCCGGCAGGCCCCGTGCGCGTGCCCACCGATGATTGCCATCCATGACGATCGCCAGGTGACGGGGCGGTGGCCCCGCGGCCCGGGTTGGGGAGCTGTCGATCAACTTGAGCCGGGGTTCAGGCATGGTCGCCCTACGGTGTTGTCGAGGATTCGTCGATCATCACTCTAATCGCTAGGCCCGGGACATGCGCTGCGGCCGTTGCGTCAATTTTCTGCAATCCTTCGTGCTCGGCGATTTCCGGTGGTGCGAACCGTGGTTGCCACTTCGCCCGTGTCTGACGCGCCGCCGGGCTTCGGCGGGACGGGACAAGCCCGTCCCCTACGCATCTGTGCGGCGAAGGCTCGTAGGGGCACGCTATCGCGTCCGCAGGGGCGCGGTCGCCCGCCAATGGGGATCCCTGCGGCACAGACTTCTAGAAGGCGATGAGGTCGGATTCCTTTTCGGCCAGCGCCGCGTCGACACGGCCGATGTGGGCGTCGGTGATGCGCTGGATGTCCTCCTCCGAACGGTGACCCTCGTCTTCGGTGGCTTCTTTCTCGCGCACGAGTTCACGCACGTCGCCAATGGCGTCCCGGCGGATGTTGCGGATGGCGATGCGGGCGTTCTCCGCCTCGTGGCGCGCCAGCCGGATCAGGTCGCGGCGATTCTCTTCGGTTAGCGGCGGCAGCGGCAAACGAATGACATCACCGCCGCTCGCGGGTGTCAGGCCGAGGTCGCTCTTCAGTATCGCCCTCTCGATCTCGGGAACCATCCGCTTCTCCCACGGCGACACGACCAAGGTGCGGGCCTCCTCGACCGTGATATTCGCAACCTGGTTGATGGGCGTCGGATTGCCGTAGTAGTCCACCTCCACGCCGGACAGGATCGCCGGATTGGCGCGACCGGTACGGATTCGCGAGAACGCCGTGGCTAGCGCGCCCAGGGACTTGTCCATCCGCTCCCTGGCGTCCTCTTGGAACTCCTCGATCATCGACACGCGGCGTCGCCCAATCACGAAATCCGGGTGCCAACCTTGGCACCGTGGACAATCCGCGTCAATGTACCGGGTCGGGTCGCATCGCAGACCACGACCGGCATGCCGTGCTCGCGGCACAGGGTGATGGCGGTAAGGTCCATGACCCCCAGGCGCCTGTCCAGCACCGCCATATACGTCAGTTCGTCGAAGCGCTCAGCATCGGGGTCCGTAAGCGGGTCCGCGCTGTAGACGCCGTCCACCTTCGTTGCCTTGACGATCAAGTCCGCGCCCGACTCGATCCCCCGGAGGCACGCTGCCGTATCGGTGGTGAACAGCGGATTGCCGGTGCCCCCGGCGTGCAGCACGACCTTGCCCGCCTCCAGGTGGCCAAGCGTCTTTTGTACCGAATAGCCCTCCGCCACGGTGGGAATCGGGTGAGAGCCAAGCACGACCGCCTGCGTCCCCAACCCGACGAGCGCATCCCGGAAGGCCAGCGCATTGATCAACGTCGCCAGCATCCCCATGTGGTCGCCGGTCACCCGGTCGACGCCGACCGCCGCCAGCCCGTCGTCACCCGCGCCCCGGAACAGGTTTCCGCCCCCTATCACCAACGATAGCTGCACGTCGCTCGCCGCACCGGCGACCTCGCGGGCGGTCGCCTCGAGCGTCGTCGGATCGATCCCGAATCCCGTTTCGCCGGCGAGCGCTTCCCCGGAGAGTTTGACCAGCACTCGGGACAACATCGGCGAGGTGCGCTGTCGAATGGCTTGTTGGAACCGCGAGTGCGTGGGACGGGCTCTACTCGATGCCTTCGCCCACCTCGAAACGCTCGAACGCCGTACACGTCGCGCCGGCCCCCTTGAGAAGGTCGCCGACCTTGGTGGAGGCGTCCTTGACGAAGGGTTGTTCGACGAGGCTCGATTCGGCCAGGAACTTGCGAATGCGGCCCGTCACGATGCCATCGGCGATGCGTTGGAGAACCTCCGCCGGCAGGGTCTTCCTCGACTGTTGCTGTTTCTTGGCGACCTCGTCCGCCGCCTGTTCGACGTAGATCGCGCGCTCCTTCGCCACCGCGTCGGCGGGAACCTCCTCGGGAGCCACGACCAACGGCCGCATGGCGGTCACGTGCATGGCGAGGTCCCGGGCCAATACGCTGTCGCCACCATCGAGGCAGACCAAAGCACCCTTCTTGCGATCCTGGTGCAGGTAGCCCGCGACGATGCCGCCCGACGCGTCGAGACACGCGGCGCGGCGTACGTTGACGTTTTCGCCAATCTCCTGGACCAGGGCCTGACGCTCGCCCTCCAACGCTGCCGCAATACCGTCAGCCCCTTGATCGAGCACGTGCGAAACCGCGCGCTCCACGAAGTCCGCGAACTTGTCGCCACGTGCCGCGAAATCGGTCTCCACGTTGATCTCGACGATCGCGCCGGAGTCACCGTCCAGGGCAAGCCCGAGGAGCCCTTCGGAGGCCGTTCGATCCGCCTTCTTCTCGGCCTTGGCGCCACTTTGCAGACGCAGGATCTCGACGGCCCGATCCATTTCCCAGTCCGCCTCCACCAGGGCCTTCTTGCAGTCGCCGAAGCCGACGCCGGTACGTTCCCGCAACTCCTTGATCATGGCCGTGTTCACGATGCCGGTTCCTCCGGTGCTTCTTCCACGAGTTCGACGAATTCGTCCGTCTCGTCGCCCGGTCCTCTCTGTTTGCCTTCGCTGATGGCGTCCGCAACCGCCGTCACGAACAACCTCACGGCGCGGATGGCGTCGTCGTTACCGGGGATGATGAAGTCGACCCCTTCCGGGTCGCTGTTGGTGTCGACGACGCCGATCACCGGTATGCCCAGCTTGTTGGCTTCGGTAACGGCGATGCGCTCGTGATTGACGTCGACCACGAACAAGGCGTCCGGCAGACCACCCATCTCCTTGATGCCACCGAGGGAACGCGTCAGCTTCTCCATCAGGCGATGTTTCTGAAGCGTTTCCTTCTTCGTCAGCATTTCGAACTTCCCCGAGGCGGCATCGGCCTCGAGGTCGGTCAGTCGGCGTATGGATTGGCGTATGGTCTTGTAGTTGGTCAG
Source organism: Pseudomonadales bacterium (assembly GCA_021295895.1). Classification (GTDB taxonomy): domain Bacteria; phylum Pseudomonadota; class Gammaproteobacteria; order Pseudomonadales; family Azotimanducaceae; genus VXYL01. The sequence goes on along the minus strand of JAGWBM010000126.1, from coordinate 336 downwards.
GGTGCCGCCCAGCCAGCGCCGGTCGATATAGGGCATCCCCACCCGTTCCGCCTGCTCGCGGATGACCTTGGAGGCCGCCCGCTTGGTGCCGACGAACAATATCTTGTTGCGGCGAGCGGCCAGCCGCCGAACCTCGGCGAGCGCGGCTTCCAGCGCCGGCACCGTGGCTTCCAGGTTGATGATGTGGATTCTGTTCCGGGAGCCGAAGATGTGGTCTGCCATCTTCGGATTCCAAAAGCGCTTCTGATGGCCGAAATGCACACCTGCGGCCAGCATGTCGCGCATGCTGATAGTTGCCATGCTTGTCTCCGGGTTGGTTAGTCGCGCCGCGTCAGC
>JAGWBM010000025.1:33627-34154 GCA_021295895.1 Pseudomonadales bacterium | reverse complement strand
GTGACGATCAAGCGGCGAGTCCCTTCAGCACGGCGAGCAGTTCTTCGAGCGGTGCTGCGCCACGCATGTCGAGCCAGACCTTGCCGTCGGCGATTCGGCCGACCACGGCCGGGTCCAGGTGGCGGAGCGACTCCTCGAACGCGAGCAGCCGTTTGGCCGGGTCGAGAGCGATGGTGACGGCTCGGCTTTCGATCAACTCCCCCGGCAGGGCACCGCTACCCAGTTGCGCTTGCGAAGCCTCGACGTCGATCCGGCCGGGGGCAATGCCTTCGAGACGGTCGGCCACGGCCCGTCCCCGGCGTTCGAGTTCGTCGAGAGGCAAGGCGATCATTTCCAGCAGGGGAATCTTCTCTGCGGCCGATGCCTCGTCTTCGTAGGCCTTCAGGGTCTCGTCGAGCAGGACGAGGGCAATCTTGTCGAGGCGTAGCGCCCGCTTCATCGGGTTGGCGTTGAGGCTTTCGACAAGCTTCGCGTCGCCGACGATGATTCCGGCCTGGACGCCCCCGAGAAGTTTGTCGCCGGAGAAG
>JAGWBM010000025.1:21022-33420 GCA_021295895.1 Pseudomonadales bacterium | reverse complement strand
GCGTTCTCGTAGTCCCTCGCGTGCGTGCGGTTGGTGGTGCCGACTTCCTTCAGCCGACAGCCGGCGCGTTCCATGATTTCCGGCAGTCGGAAGCTCCCGCCGATCTCGATGAGTTCGCCCCGGGATACCGGCACCTCGCGATCCTTGGCCAGCGTGTTCAGGACCAGCATGACGGCGGCGGCGTTGTTGTTGACGACGGTGGCGGCTTTCGCCCCGGTCAAGAGCCGCAGTCGATGCGCGACGATGCCTTCCCGGTCGCCCCGCTTGCCGGCATCGAGATCGTATTCCAGGGCCAGTGGACGCGTGGCGGCATCGAGCGCCGCCGCGGCGAGTCGAGGCGACAGCGGGCTGCGGCCGAGATTGGTGTGGACCAGCGTACCGGTGAGGTTGAACACCGGTTCGTAGCCACGGCCGACGTGGCGGCGCAGCCAGTCGTCGAGGGCGTCGGCGTAGCCGGAGGCGGCCGTTGCCCAGGTCGGGACGTCGGGCGCCGCACGGATTTCGTCCTGGACGGCTCGGAGCGCGAGTTTGACCGTTTGTTTGCCCCAGCGGGCAACCGCCGCGGCCGTTGACGGGTCGTTGAGGACGCGGTCGACGCTGGTAAGTTGGCGGCGCGACATGAAAATGAGCTTACCACCGGGCGTTGGCGCGATTTCGGTGGGAGCCGCTACACTGACGCGATGGAAACCGCTACCCGATTCGAGGTTGTCTCGAGCGACGACGAGCCGCTGATTCTGGTCGATGAACAGGATCGGCAGGTCGGCACTCTCGACAAGTCGGCGTGCCATGACGGCGACGGCCTGCTGCATCGGGCGTTCTCGCTGTTTGTCTTCAACCCGCAGGGCGAGACGCTCCTGCAACGACGGCATCCGGACAAGCGGCTATGGCCGGGGTACTGGTCGAATGCCTGCTGTTCCCATCCACGCGATGGCGAGTTGCTCGAAGAGGCGGTCGTCCGGCGCGCCGAACAGGAGTTGGGGCTGGTGGTCGTACCCGAGTTCCTGTTCAAGTTCCGCTACCGGGCATCTTTTCTGGACGTGGGTACCGAGTTCGAACTTTGTTCGGTGTTCGTCACCCACGGTGCGCCGGCACCGCGCGTCAACGCGTCGGAAATTGCCGAGTGGCGTTGGATTCCGCCCGCCGACCTCGACCGGGAAATGGCGTCCGAGCCAGAGACGTTCACGCCTTGGCTCATGATCGAGTGGCAGCGGTTGCGTACCGAGTTCCGGGGCGACGTACAGTCGTCGTAGTGGCGGCCCTGGCGCGACCGTTGCGGTGGCCCGTGCCGAGGCAGGCAGGGCATCAGTCCGTCGTCACGAGAATGCGTAAGCACTCTCGCAACGCGACGGTAAGGGCGCGCCGGAACGGGACGAGCCCGTCCCCTACGGTGCGTTTTCCCGTGGTCTCGACGCCCGCAATGTGCAGGAATTGATGAATTGCCATCCGGCGTCTAAATGGCGGTAAATCAAGATGCTACGATTCGCCACGTTGACCACGTCGAACTCTCGCGTCGCGTGCAAGTGAGCTCAGAACGATGACATCCGACACCGCGTCGTCCAGTTCCGGGTCGCGGATTCCCAACTTCTTCAAGCTCAGCGTCAAGGCACGAATCGAGGCCCTGCGTGATCGGACGGCGCTGACCGAGGAAGATCTGCAGGCGCTGGAGAACGGCACGCACACGCTGAAGCGTCACGTCGCCGACAAGATGATCGAGAACGTGGTCGGCGTCTTCGGCCTGCCGCTGGGCGTGGGACTCAACTTCCTGGTCGACGGGCGCGACGTGATCGTGCCGCTCTCGGTCGAGGAACCGTCCATCGTCGCCGGCCTGTCCGGTGCGGCGCGCACGGCCCGGCTCTCGGGTGGGTACCGCACGGAGGTCACGGCGCCAATCCTGATCGGCCAGGTTCAGATCGTCAACATCGACGACGTGGAGGGCGCCAGGCAGGCGCTGCTCGACCGCAGGGACGAGGTCGTCAACCTCGCGAACAGCCTGCATCCGAAGATGGTTGCCCGAGGTGGTGGGGCGCGGGACATCGAGGTTTTCCACCATCGCGCACCGGAAGGCGGCGTCGAGGGGGCACCGGAGCGCGACATGCTGGTACTGCACCTGCTGGTCGACACGCGGGATGCGATGGGCGCCAATATCGTCAACGGCATGTGCGAGGGGGTGGCAAGCCTCGCGGAAGCCATCACGGGGGGCAGGGTGTTCCTTCGCATCCTGTCCAATCTGACCGACCGCGCGTTGGTTCGGGCCTGGGTACGCATACCGGTGCAGAACCTGACGATGAAGGGCTTCGCCGGCAAGGACGTCCGCGACGGCATCGTTCTGGCCAGCGACCTCGCCCAGGTGGACTCCTACCGGGCCACGACGCACAACAAGGGGATCATGAACGGCGTGGACGCCATTGCGATCGCGACGGGCAACGACTTCCGCGCGATCGAAGCCGCGGCCCACGCCTACGCGGCTCGTAGCGGTCGCTACCGCGCGCTCACCCGGTGGTACGCCAACGGCGACGGCGATCTCGAAGGTGAAGTCGAGATGCCGATGAAGGTGGGCACGGTAGGTGGCTCGCTGGAGACCAATCCGACGGTGCGCCTCAACCACAGGCTGCTCGGCAATCCCGACGCGGCTGAACTGGCGGGGATCATGGGCGCCGTCGGACTGGCACAGAACTATGCCGCCTTGCGTGCGTTGGCCACCGCCGGCATCCAGCAGAATCACATGACGTTGCACGCGCGTAGCGTGGCGTCGGCGGCGAGCGTACCCGAGGAACTCTTCAACGAGGTTGTCGATGCGTTGGTCGAGAGCGGGGACATCAAGGTCTGGAAGGCACAGGAGATCGTTCGCCGGATGACGAGGAAAACCATCGAGGCGCCGGTCGAGGAAGCCGAGCCCCGGAGTTCGGCGTGCGGCAAGGTGATCCTGCTGGGCGAGCATGCGGTCGTGTACGGCCGTTCGGCCCTGGCCGCGCCGTTGCCGCTCGCTGTGGAGGCCCGGGTGGTGGACGCCGAAGACGGCGTGCAACTGCTGATACCCCGTTGGGGTGTGGAACAACGTGTGCCGCCGCTCAATGAACGACCTGCGGGTGCTGCGGGAATCCTCGCGCTGCTGCTGCAAAGGCTTGATCTGGCCAATCGCTCGATGACCATCGAGGTGTTTCCGAATGTTCCCCGCGCCGTGGGCCTGGGCGGTTCGGCGGCTCTCGCAGTCAGCGTGATCCGAGCCCTCGACAGCCATTTCGCGTTGGGCTTGGACGATCACCGCATCAACGACTTCGCGTTCGACTGCGAACGGGCCGCCCACGGAACGCCGTCCGGCGTCGACAATACGGTCGCCACCTACGGCACGCCGGTGCTGTTCCGCGGCCCCGGCGAGGGCGGCCAACCCTCGTTCGATGAAGTGTCGCTATCGAGGCCGCTGCCCCTGGTCATAGGACTCACGGGAAGGGAGAGCCTGACCGCTCGAACCGTGGCACGGGTGGCGCAAGCCTGGCGCAGCAACAAGGCACGCTACGAAACCGTCTTCGATCAGATCGACGCGCTGACCCGGGCGGGAGCGGACGCCGCCCGCGACGGTGCGTTCGATGAACTCGGCGAACTGATGAACCTCTGCCAGGGGTTTCTCAATGCGTTGCAGGTCTCGACAAAAGAGATCGAGGAACTCGTGGAAGTCTCGCGCAGACACGGCGCGGTCGGTGCGAAGTTGACCGGTGGGGGAGGTGGCGGTTCCATCGTTGCGCTGTGTCCGGATGGCACCGAGGAGGTGCTTGCCGGGATCAAGGCGGCGGGCTACGAGGCCCTGGCGTTCGAGGTGGCATAGCGCGGCGAAACGGCGAGGCCCGTCGGGGTGGGGCTTGTCCCCACCCGCTCCGGCCGCGGGGATTCGCAACATACGCAGTTTGGGCGAAGTAGGAGCATTGCAGCCCACGCATTGGACGAAGGTCGCGATTGTCAACGGATCGTCCGCGCTTCGGCAATCCCGGGGTGTTCGTCGTGGGAAGGTGCTGTCAGCACCTCGGGGTCAGTGGTCTCTAGTGACGACGAACCTTGCGATTGCCTTCAGTTCCGAGGCCGCCTCGCCAAAAGGTTCAAGTTCGCGAAGTGCACCGGCCAACCGCTGTCGCGCCTCGACCCGGGCCGCATCGATGCCGAGGACGGCGACGTAGGTCGACTTCCCGCGCCGACTGTCCGCGCCTTGCCGTTTGCCGAGGGACGCCGTGCTGGCGGTGGCATCGAGCACATCATCGTGGACCTGGAAGGCGAGCCCGATCTCCAGGGCGAATCGGTCGAGCGTAGCGACCGCCGTGTCCGACATGTTCCCGGCGACGGCACCCATGGCAACGCAGGCGTGCAACAGCGCCCCCGTCTTGCGGCGGTGGAGCGTCTCGATCTCGGCAATTCCGAGCGGCCGCGTTTCTCCCTCGAGATCGAGGACCTGACCGCCCACCATGCCGCCGGGACCCGCGGCGTGCGCGAGTAACCTGACCCACTGTCGGGAAACCACGGGATCGACGCCGTCGGCACACGCGGACTCGAAGGCGAGTGCCTGCAGGGCATCACCCGCCAGGATCGCCGTGGCCTCGTCGAACGCCACGTGGACGGTGGGCCGCCCGCGGCGCAGATCGTCGTCATCCATGGCGGGCAGGTCGTCGTGTACGAGCGAGTAGGCGTGGATCAACTCCACGGCTGCCGCGGCGTAGTCGAGCACGTCGCACGGCGCACCGGCTAGCCGGCCGGTCGCGTAGACCAGTCGGGGTCGGATGCGTTTACCGCCGGCGAGCACGGCATATCGCATGGCATCGACGAGCCGTGGCGGCACGTCCGCGAATTCCGATAGCGTGCGCGCCAGCACGCGATCGATGCGCGCGACGTCGGTGTCCGGAGGGGTTGGTTCACCTAGCATCCCGTGCATGGTGGATGGGTTGGCGGCATGCCTCAAGTGGCAATTCCCAAGGACGGCCTTGGCGCTCCTTGGCGCCAATCCGCGTTCTAGTCCCGTGGTCCGGCGTGGTAAGGTGATTGGCTTGTTTGCTTCGCGGATCAGGCAAGTGTCGGAGAGCAGGGACGTGGCTTTCGTTGGCCTCGGCATCATGGGGTATCCAATGGCGGGTCACCTGGCGTCGGCCGGCCATCGCGTGACGGTTTACAACCGCACCGCCAGTCGCGCCGAGGCATGGCTTGCGGAACACCAAGGCAGCGCCGCGCCGACGCCACGGGCAGCGGCAGAGGGTGCGTCCGTCACCTTCATGTGCGTCGGCAACGACGACGACGTCAGGAGCGTTTCACTCGGCGACGACGGTGTGTTCGCCGGGACCGCTCCGGGTTCGGTCGTGGTCGACCACACGACGGCCTCGGCGGATCTTGCGCAAGAGTTGGAGGCGGCGGGCGCCGCCCGGGAGATCGGCTTCGTGGATGCGCCGGTCAGTGGTGGCCAGGCGGGCGCGGAGAACGGTCAGCTGACGGTGATGTGCGGCGGAACCCAAGGTGCATTCGACCGGGTCGCGCCGGTGATCGATTGCTACGCCAAGTCCGTCCGGCTGATGGGCGATGCCGGTGCGGGACAACTTACCAAGATGGTCAACCAGGTCTGTATCGCGGGTGTGCTGCAGGGGTTGGCCGAGGCGCTCCATTTCGCCGAGAAAGCGGGTCTCGACGTGGATGCGGTCGTCGACGTCATCTCCAAGGGCGCCGCACAGTCCTGGCAGATGGACAACCGCGCCGGGACGATGGCGCGGCGCGAATTCGATTTCGGGTTCGCGGTGAACTGGATGCGCAAGGATCTCGACATGACCCTCGCCGCCGCGCGAAAACTGGACGCGCGCATGCCGTTGGCGGCGCTGGTGGATCAGTTCTATGCCGACGTTCAGGCGATGGGCGGCGGTCGTTGGGACACCTCAAGCCTGATCGAGCGTCTACGCAGGGTCGAGGAGTAGGTCGTCTATCGGCACGACGACGCACCTGGCGATGCCACGTTTCTCGACCGCCCCGGAGGACGACTATCCGATCGTCTATCTTGCGGATACGGACAAGCCGCTGCCGCGGAACGTCAACCCGCATACCCGGTACGCGTACTTCAAGCTGATTGCGCGGGGTGGTCGGTCGATCATCCAGTCCTGCAAGGACCTGCACCTGATGCGCGTGGTCTGCTACAAGAGCCTCAAGGCGGAGTTCGCGGACGATGCCGGCGAGCAGCGACGTTTTGTGCGCGAGGCGCGGGTGTCGGCAATGTTGCAGCATCCGAACACGGTGCCCACCTATGAACTCGGCCGCGACCTCCAAGGCCACTACTACTTCACCATGAAGATGGTGCACGGCTACACGTTGCGCGAGATCCTCGACTACCGGGAACGCTACGACCTCCCGCGCCTCGTCGAAGTCATCATCCAGGTAGCCCATGCCATGGAGTACGCTCACGGGCACGGCGTTGCGCACCGGGACATCAAGCCGGAAAACATCCTGGTGGGTCCGTTCGGCGAGGTTCTGGTCTTGGACTGGGGCCTTGCCAAGGTCTGGCACCCGGGCGGGGTGCCGGCCGATGAATCGACGACGGCCAACAGCACGGTGGTCGAAGACCTGTCATTGACGTTGCACGGTCAGCTCCAGGGGACGGTCTCCTACATGTCGCCGGAGCAGATCCGCATGGACAGCGATCTCGACTACCGGACCGACATCTACAGCCTCGGCGCGGTACTCTACGAAGCACTGGCGGGGATACCCCCCGTGAGCGGCACGTCGGTGGACGAGATCCTCGACAAGACCCTGCACGCCGATCTACTACCCCCTAGCAGAAATGCCAAGACTCCGGTTCCCCCCCGACTCGAAGAGATCTGCATGGGCTGCCTTCGACCCGAACCGGACGACGAACTCATTCGGGAGCTTCAGGAGGACTGGTAGCGTCGTTCGCGTCCACTGCGCCGCGCAATACGGCTGGCATCGAAATCGGCGGTGAACAAGGAGTATAGTTCGCCCCGTCGGTCGATTTGGGAGACAAGGGAACATGACTGCCGTTATCAAGAAGCCCCGGGGAATTCTCGGGCCCTTTGCCCTCTTGCTTTTGACACCCTCGGGTGCCTTGGTTGCGGCCGAGGCCGAGGAGGCCGAGGGCGTCGTCGAGGAGGTGATCGTCACGGCGCAGCGCGTTGCCGAGAGTATTCAGGACGTGCCCATTTCGGTCACCGCACTGACCGGCGACACCATCGAAGACCGCCAGGTCATCACCCCGTCGGACCTCCAGATCAACGCCTCGAATGTTTCGTTCACCGCGACGAATTTCGGCGGTTCCAGCTTCAGCATCCGCGGTATCGGCAACTTGGTCATCGCCCGTTCCGGGGAGCCCGGCGTCTCGCAGCATTTGAACGAGATCGCCGTGGTGACGAATCTGAACGCCATCGAGTTCTTCGACATGGAGCGGGTCGAGATCGTGCGCGGTCCGCAAGGAACCCTGTTCGGTCGCAACGCGACCGGGGGGGCGATCAACTTCGTCACCAAGAAGCCCGACATGGGCGAGGTCAACGGCTTCGCCGACTTCGAGTTCGGCGACCACAACCACACCCGAACCAAGGGTGCGGTGAACCTGCCGCTTGGCGATCGCGTGGGTATCCGTCTGGCCGGTTTCAAGCTTGCCCGCGACGGCTATATAGAGAATCTCGCCCACGGGCAGGTCAGCACGCGCGGCGAGACGCTTTCGGGAATCAGCGAGACGCTCGACGGCCGAGACATCCTCTCCTATCGGGCGACCATTGCCTGGGAGATCAACGACAACGCCAAGGTCTGGGGGCTCTTTACCCGTTTCGAGGAAGACGACGACCGGGCACGCATCACCAACCAGGTTTGCGTACAGAACCCGCTGCCGACATCGGGCTGCACGGCCGATGGGTTCGGTTGGGACAGCCCGCATCTCGGTTCGACCACGGCGGGTATCTTTGCCGGCGCCGCGGGTGCGCTGCCATTCGGGGTTCCGGAAGGAGAGCACGACTATCCACGTCCCGACATCTCCGGCTTCCGCGAAATTCACACGGACTTCCAGCCGGTGTATCGGAACGACGAGGAGATCATGGCCTTCGGTCTCGAATTCGACGTTGGTGACTTGAGTGCCACCGTCAGCGGGGCGCGCAGGGACAGCGACTTCCTCGCACAGCAGGACTACACCATGGATGTCGGGGCCCTGCTCGGACCGACACCGGAAAATCCAACGGGTGCTTGGCCTATCTCCCGGCCTGCGGGCGGTGCTGGCCAGGAGTGGCTGTCGGACGAGTGCAACCTCTCGGATGGCACTTCGGGCCTCAGGGGGGGGTGCCGGCTTGGCGTCGCCCAGAACCGCGTCTTCGCCTTCGACCAGATCGACGGAGTCTCTGAGTATTGGACGGTGGAAGCGAAGGTCCACTCCAACTTCGACGGGCCCTTCAATTTCCTGGCCGGGGCGACCTCATACGACAACAAGGCATACGGCGGCTACTACGTGCTGGCCAATACACTGGACCTGGTCGGATCCTACGGTTCGGTTGCGCTTGGCGCACCACCGCTGTATCCGAATTTCTTCTACAACAGCAACGATCCGATCGACGGCACGACTACAACCGGCTGGGCGGCATTCGGCGAAGGCTATTACGACTATTCCGACCGCCTCAAGCTGACGGCGGGTTTGCGCTTCAACAAGGACGACAAGAGCACCAGCGACACCAGCGTACTGTTCAACTCGGCGGACGCCAATGCGGCTTTGGGCGGGCTGTTCGGCGCGGGACCGATTTGGCTCCGCAGCGGTATGTTTGGCGAGATGGTGGCGATCGCCAGCGGCGCGGCGACATCGCTGGGCGCGACGTCCATGCGGATCCTCGAATTCCACGACGCCCAAGGAACCTACGCGACAAACGGACCGACGGCCATCGGCGGCATCATCGCCCTCGGTGCCGCCCAGCAAATTGGAACGCTGGTCGCGACGGGACAACTACCTCCACAGCTTGTGCCCGTCGTACTCGGCACGCTGGGTTTGCCGCCCATCCTCCAGAACTCGGTATTGGCGCTGTTGTCGCAGAACCCTGTCGCCATTGGCGGGGATCCGGGTCTCCAGGCGGCGGGCGCGGCCATGCGGGCAATTGCCGCGGCCGTGGGTCCGGTACCGACATTCGGCGAGACGCGTTTCGTCACGGGCAGCCCCAGCTCGTCGGGCTGGCGCGAGGTGAGTGGTCGGTTCGGCTTCGACTATCAGTACGATGACAACACGCTGCTCTACGGTTTCTTCAGCCGCGGGTACAAGCCGGGTGGTTTCAACCCGCCGGTCCCGCCGCAGTTCCAGGAGTCGACACCCTTCACCTTCGAGGCGGAACAGGTAAACGCGCTCGAAGTCGGTGCAAAGACCACCCGTTTGGACGGTCGTCTCGTGCTGAACGCGGCCGGGTTCATCTACGACTACACCGGCTTGCAGTCGACCCGGATCCGCAACAACACGTCGATCAACGAGAACATCGATGCCGCCATCATGGGTGTCGAGGTGGAAGGGACGTGGCGGCCGGCGGAGATGCCGGCACTGGCGGTCGACTTCGCCTATGGATGGCTCAGCAGTTCGGTGGAGGGCTCGCAGTCCATCGATCCGATCAACCGAACCGGCGGCAATTCGGCGTACATCCTGCTCAACAACATCGATCCCGGCTCGACGACGGCCGTCAACTACGTCGCCCGTGAAGATCAGCTCACGGCGGAACTGGTTGGCGCAGCCCTCGCGACCGGGGGCGCGCTCGACATACGCAATGGTGCGACGTTGCAGTCGGTGTCCTACCCGGCCAACTCGGCGGGAGTCTCAATCCCGGCTTATTTCTCACGCGGTTTCCTGCAGGCGGCTGGCGTCGAGACCTTGGAGGGCGTCCCGGTGGACCTCGATGGCAACTCGCTGCCGAACGCGCCCGAACACACTTGGCGCGTAGGCGTGGCCTACACGTTCCGGATCGGCACGGGTGATCTGATCGCCCGGTGGGACGCGTACTGGCAGAGCGAATCGTATGCCCGGGAGTTCAACACGGTGGGCGACGAGATCGATAGCTGGATGCAGCACAATGCCTCGCTCATCTACGAGCGGGAGGGATGGACCGCGAAGTTCTGGGTCCGGAACGTGGCCAATGACGACAACGTCACGGGCAAGTACCTGACCTCGGACACGTCGGGATTCTTCCGTAACTACTTCGTCACCGAACCGCGCATCTTCGGCGCTTCGCTGCGCTACGCCTTCGGCGATGGTCGAGTTATTCGACCGCACCGCGCCTCATCTGCTTGGTGGGGCAGTTACTCCCGGCGTGGTGACTTCGTCCCGCCACCGGATTTTCCCCTCGTGCAGCCGCCCCCCGTTGGTGGACCTAGGAGTCTGTTGGATTTGGCGCATTAGCGGCAGCCCGTCGCGAACGACGGGGTCCGGCGGAGTCTTGGGATGGCTCGGGCAAAACGTCGCGCCCCCAAGGCCACGGGTATGGTGGCGCTAGCCACGGCGGCAAGCCGGGCGCGCGAGATCGCCCGCGATCTCTATCCCCATCAGGTGGAAGGCGTCGCCTTCCTGCTCGGTCGGCGCCGATCGATCCTCGCCGACGACATGGGCCTGGGCAAGACCCGACAGTCGATCATCGCGATGACCGAGGCCGAACCGGTGGGACCCTGGCTCGTGGTGTGTCCGGCATCGGTAAAGCACAACTGGATCCGCGAGATCCGCCTCGCGCTTGGAGAGGCCCAGACATGGGTGATCGGGCCCGGTCCGCCGCCAATGCCCGGTTTCGCTGGCTGGATCGTGGTCAACTACGATCTCCTGAAACGCGACATCGATGCGCTGCTCGATCACCGGTTCACCGGCATCGTTTTCGACGAAGGCCACTATCTCAAGAATCACCGGGCGCAACGCAGCCGACTTGCCAGGCGGCTGGTCGTGGACCGTGACTTCGATCCGGTGGTTCATGTGCTTACGGGCACGCCGCTGACCAATCGGCCCCGGGATCTCTTTCCGCTACTGCAACTCGTCGGCCATGCACTCGGTCACAGCTTCCTGGCGTTCGCCAAGCGCTACTGCGACGGCCACAAGAACGACTACGGCTACTGGGTAACGGCCGGGGCGAGCAACATCCCCGAACTGTCCGTTCAGTTGCAGGGCATCATGCTGCGCCGAAACAAGGATGAAGTGCTGGATCTTCCCGCCAAACAGCGCACCTGGATCGAAGTCGATGTCGATGCCGAGGTGCGCGAACGCCTGAACGATGCAGTGGGTCGTTTCCTGTCCGGCGAGCGTGACGGGAGGGGACGCCGGCTCGGCATTGCCATGTTCTCGGGCGCGCGCCGACGCTTGGCGGTGGCGAAGGTTCCGCAGACCCTCGACTACGTCAGGGGCGCCATCGACCAGGGCGAGAAGATCCTGCTGTTCTCGTGCTTCACCCACGCCACGCGTCGGTTCCAAAGAGCATTGGGCGAACTGGCGGTGACCATCACGGGGGAGGTGCCGACACCGAAACGCCTGGCGATCGTCGACCGGTTCCAGCACGACGATTCCGTTCGCGTCCTCATCGGCCAGATCCATGCTGCGGGCGTCGGGATCAACCTAACGGCGGCTAGGCAGGTCGTGTTCAACGACTTGGATTGGGTGCCGGCAAACCATTGGCAGGCGGAGGATAGAACCCACCGGATCGGCCAGACCGGAACCGTCAACGTCACCTACATGGTCGCGCGCTATACCTTGGAGGAGTTCATCCGCACGATACTCGAGACCAAGGCGCGGATCGTCGACGACGTGGTCGAAGGGAAGGCCTTGGGAGAGGCCATGGAATCGGATGTCCTGGTAGAACTGCGCCGCATGGCTACGTACCTCGACGACGCGGCGCAGTCCCGCAGCGAAGACCTAGACCAGGCGGCCATCGAGGATCTGCTGCGTGCGGCGAGCGAGCGCTACATTGCCGAGAACGGGGCTACGATGACCCGCCGTGCGCGCCGCGAACTCAAACCGGTTTCCGACCGCGCGATCGAGGCCTTGGCCGAAGCGCTTGCCGGGCCGGCTCGCGTCGTCTACGCGGTGCCTAGCGCGACGGATCCCAAGGCGCATCACCGGGTCGAAGTCGAGGGTGCCGACATCAACTGCGACTGCAAGGGGTTCATGTACCGCGGCATGTGCCGACACGTGCGCGATCTCAAGAACGCCTTGGCGACGGGAAAGCCCGTTCCGGCGGCCTACCGCCTGCTTGGCGCCGGCTAGCGACCCTTCCGGGACGGGACAAGCCCGTCTCCGACGGGTTCGTGTTCGCTTCCGCCCGCCAACGGTTCTCCGGCGCGGAACGCCGCGCGCGCGTCCCCTTCGGGATTCCTAGGGAAGCTCTGAACAAGAGCTTCCCTAGAGCGGCACAGGGACGTGCCGCCAAATTCGGTGGCGCAAGCCACTGAAT
>JAGWBM010000025.1:0-20880 GCA_021295895.1 Pseudomonadales bacterium | reverse complement strand
ATAACCGTAGACGTCAGTTGCGACACGAACACCAATCCCTCCAAACATAAACCTATTTGTGACGCGGCACACTAGCGGTGGTCGATGGGGACGTAGTCCCGTTTCGTTTGGCCGAGGTAGAGTTGGCGGGGCCTGCCGATCTTGTAGGGCTCGCTCACCATTTCCCGCCAGTGGGCGATCCAACCGGGGGTGCGTCCGGTTGTGAAGATGACCGTGAACATCTCGGTGGGGATGCCGACGGCCTTCAGCGTGATGCCGGAATAGAAGTCCACATTCGGATACAACCGGCGCTCGATGAAGTACTCGTCCTCGAGGGCGATCTTCTCGAGGCGCTGCGCCATGATCAGCATCGGATCGGTTTCGACTCCCAGTTCGTCCAGGACCTCGTGGCAGGTCTCCTGCATCACCTTGGCGCGGGGATCGTAGTTCTTGTACACGCGGTGCCCGAACCCCATGACGCGGAACGGATCGTCCTTGTCCTTGGCCTTCGCTACAAAGGTGTCGATGTTGTCGGGTGATCCGATCTCGGCAAGCATGTTGAGCACGGCTTCGTTGGCACCGCCATGGGACGGTCCCCAGAGTGCGGCGATCCCGGCGGCGATCGCGGAGTAGGGGTTCGTGCCCGTTGAACCCGCCAACCGCACGGTTGATGTCGAGGCGTTCTGTTCGTGGTCCGCGTGCAGCATGAAGATGCGGTCCATCGCACGCGCGATCACGGGGTTGATTTCGTAGTTCTCGTCCTCGGCGAAAGTCGTGTAGAGGAAGTTCTCGGCGTAGTTCAGGTCGTCGCGGGGCGGCAGATAGCCCCGGCCCTTGCCATGCCGGTAGGTCAGCGCGGCCAGCGACGGCATCTTGGCGATCAGGCGCTGCGCGGTTGCCATCCGATCCGCCTCGTCGGTGATGTCGAGGCCTTCGTGATATTCGGCGGCAAGCGCACCGGTCAAGGCTGTCATGATTCCCATGGGGTGGGCGCTGGGGGAGAACTGTCCCACCATGGCCCGCACGCCATCCGGAACGCCACGTTCGGCCATGACGACGGCATGGAAGGCGGCCTTGTCCGCCGCGGAGGGGAGGCCACCGTGGAGCAGGAGATAGCACAGTTCAAGGAAGTCCGACTGTTCGGCGAGTTGCTCGATCGGATAACCCCGGTGGAGAAGGGTGCCTGCGTCCCCGTCGATATAGGTGATGTTGGAATCGCAGGACGCCGTGGAGACGAATCCGGGGTCGTAGGTGAAGTAGCCTTCCCCGGTCAGCTTGCCGATGTCGATGACATTCTGGCCGAGGCTCGGCTTGAGGATTGGGAGCTCGATGGGATCATCGACGCCATTGACATACAGGCGGGCGTGATTCGGCTGCCCGGGCTCCCGCTTCTCGCTGCGTATCGGACCCCGCGCCGCGCCCTCCGTTGTATCTGTCATTCGACGACCTCCCATTCCGGCTGATGAGCGTATAAAGCCCTGCCTTTTGCGTCAATGAGCCAAGCAGGACACCACCGGACACCATTCGAGCGCCCTTTGCTATGATCCGCCCGTATCTTCGAGCCCACGAGTCATGAACCCCGACCGACCGGTCAACCTGCCACTGTCTCGCCTCGCCATAGCCATGCCGGTTACGGCGGTGGCGTCGTTCCTGCATCGAATCACCGGCGTCGTGCTGTTCGTTGGCGTGTTCTTCCTCTGCTATCTCCTCGATCGGGCAGCAAGTAGTCCAGCGGGATTCGCGGATGCCGCGGCGATACTGGCGGCTCCACTCGGAAAGCTCGCACTGTGGGTGGTATTGACGAGTCTCGCCTACCACGTGGTGGCGGGCGTCAAGCACCTGCTTCTCGATTTGCACGTCGGCGACACGCTGAAGGGGGGGCGCGCGGGTGCCTGGATCAGCCTCGGGGCGGCGGCCGTGGCGGGCGTGGCTCTGGCGGTATGGCTTTGGTAACCAACATCACCAGTTTCGGGCGTAGCGGGCTTGCGGACTTCGTTCTGCAGCGGGTGTCCGCCGTGGTCCTGGGACTCTATGCCCTCTGCATTTGTGGGTTCTTCGCGACCACGCCGCACGTCGACCACGCAGCGTTGGTGGGATTCCTGGATTCGCTGACCATGAAGGCGTTCACCACGTTGGCGGTGGTGGCGCTCGGGATGCACGCGTGGATCGGTATGTGGACGGTCGGTACCGACTATGTGCGCCGGCACTATTTCGGCCGTGGCCACACCGTCTACTTGGCGGTGTACCAACTGATCTGCCTCGGTGCGATCTTCGTATACGTGCTCTGGCCGTTGTCGGTGGTCTGGCGACTGGGGGGCGTCGTGCCATGAGCCGTCTGCCGACCATGGAATTCGACGGTGTCATCGTCGGCGGGGGCGGCGCGGGGATGCGCGCCGCGTTGCAACTGGCCCAGTCGGGTCTCAAGACCGCCGTGCTTTCCAAGGTTTTCCCGACACGTTCGCACACGGTCTCGGCCCAGGGCGGCATCGCCGCCGCGATCGGCAGTGAAGATCCCGACGACGACTGGCGTTGGCACATGTACGACACCGTGAAGGGGTCCGACTACATCGGCGACCAGGACGCGATCGAGTACATGTGCAGCGTGGGTCCCGAGGCCGTCTACGAACTAGAACATATGGGCATGCCTTTCACGCGCACCGAGAGGGGTCGAATCTACCAGCGCCCGTTCGGCGGACACTCGAAGAGCTTCGGCAAGGGGGGACAGGCCTCGCGGGCCTGCGCGGCGGAAGATCGCACCGGTCACGCGCTCCTGCACACGCTATATCAGAACAACCTCAAAGCCGGCACGACGTTCTTGAACGAGTGGTTCGCGGTCGACCTGGTGGTCAACCAGGATGGGGCCGTTTGCGGTCTCGTCGCGCTGGAAATCGAGTCCGGCCAGGTCGTGTTCGTGAAGTCCAAGGCGACGGTGTTTGCCACGGGCGGTGCAGGCCGGATCTACGCGACCACGACGAATGCGCTCATGAACACCGGCGACGGCATCGGGATGGCGTTGCGCGCCGGCGTGCCGGTGCAGGACATCGAGATGTGGCAGTTCCACCCGACGGGAATCCACCAGGCCGGCGTCTTGGTGACGGAAGGCTGCCGGGGGGAGGGCGGCTATCTCGTCAACAAGGACGGCGAACGGTTCATGGAACGCTATGCGCCGACGGCCAAGGATCTCGCCGGGCGGGACGTGGTCGCGAGGTCGATGATCCAGGAGATCATGGATGGCCGGGGTGCCGGGCCGGACAGCGACCACGTACTCCTGAAACTCGACCACCTCGGCGAGGAGACGATCCTGAAACGCCTGCCCGGGATCACGGAATTGTCCAGGACCTTCGCCCACGTCAATCCGGCCCGGGAACCGATTCCCGTCGTACCCACATGCCACTACATGATGGGCGGCATCCCGACCAACGTTCAGGGCCAGGCGTTGTCACGCGGCACCGATGGCAACGATACGGTGGTCAGCGGGTTGTATGCGATCGGCGAGGTGGCCTGCGTTTCCGTGCACGGCGCCAACCGCCTCGGCGCAAATTCGCTGCTCGATCTCGTCGTCTTTGGGCGGGCCGCGGGAATCCACATCGAGGAAGCCATGCGCCAGGGCATCAGCCACCGGGATCCCGCCGATGACGATGTGAACAGCGCGACCGCGCGGCTGGCTCGCTGGAACGAGTCCGCCGACGGCGAGTCGGTTGCGGTCTTGAAGCGTGAGCTGCAGCGCATCATGCTGGTCAACTTCAACGTGTTCCGCAGTGGCGAACACATGCGTAGAAGCATTGGCGAACTGGCCGAACTTCGCGAGCGTATCGCCAGGGCGCACCTGCCCGACAAGAGCCGGGTGTTCAACACCGCCCGCCTGGAAGCCCTGGAACTCGACAACCTCCTGGAAGTCGCCGAAGCGACGGCCATCGTCGCGGAGGCACGCACCGAAAGCCGCGGGGCGCATGCGCGCGACGACTACACCGAACGGGACGACGACAATTGGTTGTGCCACTCGCTCTACTTCTCGAGCGGTAAGCGCGTTGCCAAACGGGCCGTGAATTTCGCGCCGCAGACCGTCGAGGCGTTCCAGCCAATGGCTAGGACATATTGAGAAACGACATGCAGATCAGCATCTATCGATTTGATCCTGATGAGGATGAATCGCCTCGGATGGCAGACATGGAGCTTGATCTGCCCGAGGGTCGCGACCTCATGGTGCTTGATGTCCTGGAGCTCTTGAAGGCGCGGGATCCGTCCATCGCGTACCGCCGTTCGTGTCGCGAGGGCGTATGCGGTTCGGACGGCATCAACATGAACGGCAGGAACGGTCTGGCGTGCATCACGCCGGTTTCGGAGGCGGCGCCCCGGGGTAAGCTGACGCTGCGGCCCTTGCCGGGTCTACCCGTGGTTCGCGATCTGGTTGTGGACATGAGCCAGTTCTACCGGCAGTACGAGAAGATCACACCGTGGCTGGTGAACGATAAACCGCCGCCGGCTCAGGAACGGCTGCAGTCCCAGGAGGACCGCGAGAAACTCAACGGCCTCTACGAGTGCATTCTTTGCGCGTGCTGTTCCACCGCGTGCCCGTCGTTCTGGTGGAACCCGGACAAGTTCGTGGGTCCCGCAGGCTTGCTGCAGGCCTACCGTTTCCTCGCGGACAGTCGGGATACGGCCACCGCGGAGCGACTCGCGGCGTTGGAGGATCCGTTCAGCGTGTTCCGATGCCGAGGCATCATGAACTGCGTCAGCGTCTGCCCGAAGAACCTGAACCCGACCCGCGCCATCGGTAAAATCCGTACGATGCTGCTCAGCCAGGGCATCTGACCCCACCGACGCGTTCGCGATGGTGAGTGGCTAACGCATGAGCGCACTAGACAGTTTCGTTGAGCGGATGCGACAGAGTTCGCATCTCTCGGCGGGCAACGTCGCCTACATCGAGCAACTCTACGAGGCCTACCTCGACGACCCGAACGGTGTCCCCGAGGAGTGGCGCCGAGACTTCGACCGCCTGCCGATGGTGGACGGCGTCGCCGCCGATGTCCCGCACAGTACGGTCATCGCCCATTTCGAGCGTCTCGGTCGCAATCGGCTCAAGGCAAAACCGGAGCGGGTCGCCACCGAGGTCGCCTCCGAACACGAGATGAAGCAGATCCGGGTGTTGGAACTCATCAACGCCTACCGCAACCGCGGCCACCGCAAGGCGGAACTCGACCCGCTGGGAATCTGGCACCGGGAACCCGCACCGGAACTCGGATTGGGCTACCACCACTTGAGCGAGGCGGATCTCGACACCGTGTTCCAGACCGGCTCCGCCCAGTTCTTCGCCGGCGGTCAGGCGACGCTGCGCGACATCATCGTATCGCTCGAAGCCACCTACTGCGGCGCCGTGGCGACCGAATACACCTACATCACGGACGCCGAGGAACAGATGTGGGTCCGCCAGCGCTTGGAATCGGGACACGCCGCCTTGGACCTCGACGCCGAGTCCAAGCTCGAGATCCTGGAGCGGCTGACGGCGGCGGAGGGCCTGGAGAAGCACCTGCACGCGCGCTATCCGGGGACCAAGCGCTTCGGCCTGGAAGGTGCCGAGAGCCTCATCCCCATGCTTCACGGCGCGCTGCAGAGGCTCGGCTCCCACGGTTGCGTGGAGGCGGTCATCGGCATGGCGCACCGAGGCCGGCTCAACGTGCTGGTCAACATCCTAGGTAAGGATCCGAGCGACTTGT
Source organism: Pseudomonadales bacterium (assembly GCA_021295895.1). Taxonomy (GTDB): domain Bacteria; phylum Pseudomonadota; class Gammaproteobacteria; order Pseudomonadales; family Azotimanducaceae; genus VXYL01. The sequence goes on along the minus strand of JAGWBM010000025.1, from coordinate 15,187 downwards.
TCGACGAGTTCGAGGGTGTCCTCCCGGACTCGGACGTGAGCGGTGACGTCAAGTACCACCAGGGATTCTCATCGAACGTCATGACCCCCGGCGGCGAAATGCACCTCGCGCTGATGTTCAATCCGTCGCACCTGGAGATCGTCGGCCCCGTGGTGACGGGCTCCGTGCGGGCCCGGCAGGATCGGCGGCGCGACTACAAGGGCGACCTGGTGGTGCCGGTCATCATCCACGGTGACGCCTCATTCGCTGGCCAGGGCGTCGTCATGGAGACGTTCCAGATGTCCCAGACCCGGGGCTTCCACGTCGGCGGCACCATACACGTCATCATCAACAATCAGATCGGCTTCACCACCCACCGGCGCGACGACGCCCGTTCGACCGAGTATTGCTCGGAAGTGGCCAAGATGGTGCGTGCGCCGATCGTGCACGTGAATGGCGACGACCCGGAAGCCTGCCTGTTTGCCATCCGCCTCGCCGCGGACTACCGGATGCAGTTCAAGAAGGACGTGGTCATCGATCTGGTCTGCTATCGGCGTCGGGGACACAACGAAGCCGAAGATCCGATGAAGACCCAGCCGCAGATGTACCGGCAGATCGAGGTTCATCCCACCACCCGCGCCCTGTACGCAGGGGGCTTGTTCGGGGAGGGCGTCATCGACCGGGCGACGATGGATCGCATGGTCGACGACTACCGCGCGACGCTCGAAGCGGGGGAACACGTGGCCCTTGCGCTGGTCCAGGAGCCGGACAGCTCGCTGTTTGTCGACTGGCGGCCCTACCTGGGACATGACTGGGACGCCCCGGGCGACACGCGGGTCGAGCTTTCGAGGATCCGCGAACTCGCGGGTCGATTCAACACGGTGCCGGCGGGATTCGCGCTGCACCGCCAGGTGCAGAAGATCCTCGACGACCGCAAGCGGATGGCGGCGGGCGCGATGCTGCTCAACTGGGGCTTCGCGGAGACGATGGCCTACGCGACGCTCGTGACCGAGGGATTCGACGTACGGCTGACGGGCCAGGACGTTGGCGTCGGCACGTTCTCGCACCGCCACGCGTCGCTCTACAACCAGAAGGACGGCAAGCGCATCGTGCCGCTCAACCTGCTCACCAACGACACGACCTTCGACATCTACGATTCGCTGCTCTCCGAGGAGGCCGTGCTCGCGTTCGAATACGGCTACGGGGCCACGACGCCGAAGACGCTCGTGGTCTGGGAAGCGCAGTTCGGCGATTTCGCGAACGGCGCACAGGTGGTGATCGACCAGTTCGTGGTCAGCGGCGAGGCAAAGTGGGATCGCCTGTGCGGTCTCGTGATGCTCCTTCCGCACGGCTACGAGGGCCAGGGTCCGGAGCACTCCTCGGCGCGCCTCGAGCGTTACCTGCAGCTTTCGGCCGAGCACAACATCCAGGTCTGCATGCCGACCACGCCGGCGCAGATATTCCACATGCTGCGCCGCCAGGTCATCCGGCCACTGCGCAAGCCCCTGATCGCGCTCACGCCCAAGAGCCTGCTGCGCCACCGGTTGGCGGTGTCCACGCTGGAAGATCTGACGCACGGGAGTTTCAGGCCGGTCCTCGGCGAGGTCGACGATATCGATTCCGTGAACGTGGACCGGGTCGTGATGTGCAGCGGCAAGGTCTACTACGATCTGCTCGAGGAGAGGCGCGAGGCGGGACTCGCCAACGTGGCCATCATCCGGCTGGAGCAACTCTATCCGTTCCCGGAGGAGGAGTTGGCAGAGATGATCGGCGGCTACCGCTCGCTCGAATCCGCAGTGTGGTGCCAGGAGGAACCCATGAACCAGGGGGCATGGTATTCCAGCCAGCACCACATGCGCCGCGTGCTGGAACGTCAAGACCCTGCCTTGACGTTGACCTACGCCGGTCGCGACGCATTCGCGGCACCTGCGAGCGGCTACGCGGGACGACATGTGCAGCGCCAGCGCAGGTTGGTAAACGACGCCCTGTTTGGAGCGGACAATGACCGATGAAGCACTGATCGAGATCCGCACGCCGACTTTCGCGGAGTCGATCGCCGAAGGTACGGTCGCCGTGTGGCACAAGGCGGTTGGCGAGACGGTCAGACGCGACGACGTGCTGCTCGATATCGAGACCGAGAAGGTCGTGATCGAGATCTTCGCGCCGGCGGACGGTGTCGTGGCGGAGATCTTGAAGGCCGAGGGCGACGTGGTCGAATCGGAGGATCTACTCGGCAGGCTTCGCGAGGTCGAGGCGGACCAGGCGGTCGAGCCCTCGGTGCCGGTTGCCGAAACGCCCCGATCCGTGCCGGTCGCGGCATCGCCGGCGGCGCGCAAGCTTGCAGCCGAGGAGGGAATCGACCTGGCCAAGGTCGACGGCAGCGGCCGCGACGGCCGAATCACCAAGGACGACGTGCAGCGCGAGGTGAACGAAGCCCGCGCGGAGACGGCGACCCCGGTCGAACGCGAACCCGCCGAGCCGGCGGAGGATGTCGACACCGGCGAGCGCGTCGAGCGCCGGGTGCCCATGACCCGGCTTCGCGCGAGTATTGCGGCCCGCCTCGTGGAGGCTCAGCAAACCGCGGCGATGTTGACCACCTTCAACGAGGTGGATATGGGCCCGATCATGACCATGCGTCGTCGCTACGGCGACGAGTTCCAGGAGCGCCACAACGGCACCAAGCTCGGCTTCATGAGCTTCTTCGTGCGCGCATCGGTCGAGGCGTTGAAGCGCTTTCCGGCGGTGAACGCCACCCTCGACGGCAACGACATCGTCTATCACGGCTACTACGACATCGGCGTCGCGGTGAGTACGGACCGCGGCCTCGTGGTACCGGTAATCCGCGATGCCGATGCTCTCGGTATGCACCAGATCGAGGACGCCATCGTCGACTACTCGGGCCGCGCCCAGGTCGGCAAGCTGGGACTCGAGGACATGCAGGGCGGCACCTTCACGATCTCCAACGGTGGCGTGTTCGGCTCGCTCTTGTCGACGCCGATCCTGAATCCGCCGCAGACCGGCATCCTCGGCATGCACAAGATCGAAGAGCGACCCATGGTCGTGGACGGGGAGATCGTCGCGCTGCCAATGATGTACCTGGCGCTGTCCTACGACCACCGGCTCATCGACGGGCGCGAGGCGGTGAGCTTCCTGGTGACGGTGAAGCAACTCATCGAAGATCCCGCCCGCATCCTGCTGGAGCTCTAGCGGCGGTGCATCCTGGCGACGAATGAAGACGACAATACGGCATCGGCGTTGGTTCGAGTGACAGCGTTTTGCCGCGGACAAGTGGATTGAAGATGGACAAATACGACGTCATCGTCATCGGCGCGGGCCCCTCGGGCTATGCCGCGGCAATCCGGGCGGCCCAGCTTGGCATGGCGACGGCCTGCGTCGACAAATCGGTGGGCAAGGATGGCAAACCGACACTCGGGGGCACCTGCCTGAACTGGGGGTGCATCCCGTCGAAAGCGCTGCTCGACGCTTCCCACAAGTACGCCGAAGCCAAGGAGAGTTTCGGCGATTTCGGCATCGAGGTCGGCGAGCTTTCCATGGACGTGCCGCGAATGATCGCCCAGAAGGACGCCGTGGTGGATCGTCTGACGGGGGGAGTCGCCGGCCTGTTCCAAGGCAACGGCGTGACTCAGTTGTCCGGTCACGGGCGCCTGCTCGCCGGGCGGCGCGTGGAGTTCACGCCCCACGAAGGGGATGCCGGGATCCTCGAGGCCGACCATGTCGTTCTGGCACCCGGCTCGGTGCCCGTCGAAATCGCGCCGACCCCCCTAACCGACGATGTGATCGTCGATTCAACCGGGGCATTGGAGTTTGCGAGCGTACCGCCGCGTCTGGGCGTCATCGGTGCCGGGGTCATCGGCTTGGAACTCGGTAGTGTTTGGGGTCGGCTCGGCTCGGACGTCGTCGTCCTCGAGGCACTCGAGGACTTTCTCCCGGTGGCGGACCCGCGCATCGCGAGAGACGCCCTGCGGGAATTCGGCAAGCAAGGCCTGGACATACGTCTCGGCACCCGTGTGATGGGCGCCGAGGTGACCGACGCCGGCGTGGTCGTCGCCTACCAGGACAAGGACGGCGACAAGTCCCTGACCGTGGACAAGCTCATCGTCGCGGTGGGTCGGGTCCCGTACACGGAGGGGCTGTTGGCACCGGACAGCGGCGTGAATCTCGACGAGCGGGGTTTCCTGTACGTCGACGACCTCTGCGCGACCGACGCGCCGGAGGTCTACGCCATCGGCGACGTGGTGCGCGGGCCCATGCTGGCGCACAAGGGTATGGAAGAGGGTGTCATGGTGGTCGAGCGCATCGCCGGCCACAAGCCGCTGGTGAACTACGACTGCGTACCGTCCGTCATCTACACGCATCCGGAGATCGCCTGGGTCGGCAAGACCGAGCAGGAACTGAAAGCCGACGGCGAAGCCTACCGCGTGGGATCCTTCGCGTTCGCCGCCACCGGTCGTGCGCTGGCCGGCAACGAGGGCGTGGGACTGGTGAAACTACTCGCCGATGCGGAGACGGACCGCATCCTCGGGGTGCATATTCTGGGTCCCCAGGCCAGCGAGTTGATTGCCCAAGCCGTGATTGCCATGGAATTCGGGGCCAGCGCGGAAGACCTGGGGCTGACGATGTTCGCCCACCCAACCCTGTCCGAGGCGGTGCACGAAGCTGCGCTCGGTATCGGCGGCAACGCCATTCACATGGTCAATAGGAGGGCGCGTTGACCAAGTCTGATTCCGGGTGGCGGACGCCATGAACCTGCACGAATACCAGTCCAAGGCGCTGTTTAGGGACTTCGGTCTACCGGTCTCGCAAGGCAAAGCCGTGGATACGCCCGGCGATGCGGTGGAGGCGGCCAAGGAACTCGGCGGCGGCAAGTGGGTCTGCAAGGTCCAGGTCCACGCCGGCGGCCGGGGCAAGGCGGGCGGGGTCCGGTTGGTTGACGACCTCGACGGCGTTCGCGATTTCGCGACCGAGTGGCTCGGCAAACGCCTGGTGACGGTGCAGACGGACGCCGAGGGCCAGCCGGTGGCCAAGATCTTCGTCGAGGAAGCCGCAACTATCGACCGGGAACTCTATCTCGGCGCCGTGGTGGACCGGGCCAGCCGTCGCGTCGTCGTCATGGCGTCCACCGAAGGCGGGGTCGAGATCGAACAGGTAGCCGCCGAGACGCCGGAGAAGATCCTCCGCGCGGCCATCGATCCCGCGACGGGTCCGCAACCGTTCCAGGGGCGGCGAATCGCGTTCTCGCTGGATCTCGAGGGCAAGCAGGTGAACCAGTTTGCGAGCGTCTTCGTCAATCTTGTCCGGCTGTTCCAGGATCTCGACTGCTCGCTCGTCGAGATCAATCCGCTCGTCGTGACCGGCGACGGCGACGTGCACTGCCTGGATGCCAAGGTCAACATCGACAACAACGCGCTCTACCGGCAACCGGCGGTGGCGGCATTGCGCGACCCCACCCAGGAGGACGAACGCGAGGCGCAGGCCGACGAGTTCGGTCTCAACTACGTGGCGCTCGACGGCAACATCGGCTGCATGGTCAACGGTGCCGGGCTCGCCATGGGCACCATGGACTTGGTCAAGCTGCACGGCGGCAATCCGGCAAACTTCCTCGACGTGGGGGGCGGGGCCACCGAGGAAGCGGTGGCGGAGGCCTTCAAGATCATTCTCTCGGACGACGCGGTCAAGGCCGTGCTGATCAACATCTTCGGCGGCATCGTGTCCTGCAAGGTCATCGCCGAGGGCATCATTGCCGCGGTCCGCCAGGTGGGCGTCGAAGTCCCTGTCATCGTCCGATTCGAGGGCAACAACGCCGCCGCCGGCTTGGCCGCCTTGGAAGAGAGCGGCCTCGCCATCGCGACCGCGACCTCGCTGGAGGATGCCGCCACCAAGGCGGTTGCCGCGGTCGGAGGCGGCCCATGAGCATACTCGTCAATCGCGACACCAGGGTCATATGCCAGGGGTTCACGGGCTCCCAAGGCACGCTGCACAGCGAACAGGCCATCGCCTACGGCACACAGCTTGTCGGCGGTGTGACCCCGGGAAAGGGCGGGTCCACGCACCTCGACAGACCCGTTTTCGATACCGTCGCCGAGGCAGTCGCGGAGACGGAAGCGACGGCATCCGTGATCTACGTGCCGGCCCGGTTCTGCAAGGACTCCATCCTCGAGGCCATCGATGCCGGCATCGAGTTGATCGTCTGCATCACGGAGGGCATCCCTACGCTCGACATGCTGATCGTCAAGGACCGGTTGGACACGCTGGGAACCCGGTTGATCGGCCCCAACTGCCCCGGCGTGATCACCCCGGGCGAGTGCAAGATCGGCATCATGCCCGGGGACATCCACCTGCCAGGCAAGGTCGGCGTGGTATCCCGGTCGGGAACGCTCACCTACGAAGCGGTCAAGCAGACCACCGACAAGGGTTTCGGGCAATCGACCTGCGTCGGTATCGGTGGCGATCCGATACCGGGGACGCACTTCACGGATGTGCTGGCAGGATTCGAGACGGATCCCGCCACCGAGGCGATCGTGCTGGTCGGCGAGATCGGCGGCACGGCGGAGGAGGAAGCCGCCGCGTTCATAGCGGACGACGTCACCAAGCCCGTTGTCGCCTATATAGCAGGCGTGACGGCACCGGCCGGCAAGCGCATGGGCCATGCCGGCGCGATCATCGCCGGCGGCAAGGGCACGGCGGCGGAGAAGTACGAAGCCCTGGAAGGGGCGGGGGTGAAAACCGTCAAGAGCCTAGCCGAGATCGGCGACGCGATCGGCGAAGTCACGGGCTGGGACTGACCCTTCGGCCGGTGCGTCGGTGCGCCGACTCGTAGGGGCGACCCTATCGCGCCCGTCAGGGCGCGCGGTCGCCCGTACCGGCCCCGTGGGAAAAACCGGGACGGGACAAGCCCGTCCCCCAAGATTCCGCTTGAAAAACCAAGGGCGGCCCCTATATCACGGCGATATGCCAGCGCGTAGTGCGTACCTGACGTTATTGAGGGGGACATGACCGACCAAGCAACTGCCGAGACCCGCGGCTTCCAGACGGAAGCGCGCAAGCTCCTGCACCTGATGATCAACTCCCTCTACTCAAACCGGGAGATCTTCCTGCGCGAGTTGATCTCCAATGCGTCCGACGCCATCGACAGGCTGCGTTTCGAGGGACTCAAGAACGAGTCCCTCGTTGCGGACGACCCGGAGTTCAAGATCGTCGTCGAGTTCGACAAGGACGCCGGTACGGTCGCCATCGTCGACAACGGGATCGGCATGAGCCGCGACGAAGCGGTGGCGAACCTCGGGACCATCGCCAAGTCCGGTACCGAGGAGTTCTTCGGCGCGTTGACCGGCGACGAGCAGAAGGACAGCGCGCTGATCGGCCAGTTCGGCGTGGGTTTCTACAGTTCGTTCATCGTCGCGCGGGAAGTTGAGGTGTTGACGCGCCGTGCCGGCGACGAGACGGGCACCCGGTGGGCGTCCGCGGGAGAAGAGGACTTCACGGTCGAGGACGCGGCGGACCTGCCCCGGGGGACCCGGGTGACCTTGACCCTCAAGGACGATGCCAAGGAATTCGTCGAGGGCTTCCGGTTGCGGTCGGTTCTACGCAAATACTCGGACCATGTCGGCGTGCCCGTGATGATGGCCAAGGAAGGTGGCGACGACGACAACAAGGACGGCGAACTCGAAACCGTCAACTCCGCGAAGGCCCTCTGGACCCGTCCCCGCAAGGACATTTCGGACGACGAGTACAAGGAATTCTACAAGCACGTCTCCCACGACTTCGACGATCCCGCCGGGTGGAGCCACAATAAGGTGGAGGGCAAGCTCGAATACACGAGCCTGCTCTACATTCCCAAGCGTGCGCCCTTCGATCTTTGGAACCGGGAGGTGCCTCGGGGCCTGAAGCTCTACGTGCAGCGCGTGTTCATCATGGACGAGGCGGAGCAGTTCCTGCCGCTGTATCTCCGTTTCGTCCGTGGCGTGATCGACTCCAGCGACCTGCCGCTCAACGTCTCCCGGGAGCTTCTCCAACAGGACGACCGCACCCGGACCATCAAGAACGCCTTGACCAAACGGGTGCTCGACATGCTCGCCAAGATGGATGCCGAGGAGTACGGCGAGGTCTGGGACGAGTTCGGCCTCGTGCTGAAGGAAGGCATCGGTGAGGACTTCGCCAACAAGGATGATCTACTGGGCCTCATGCGCTTCGCCTCCACGCACGATGCGGATCCGGCGCAACGGACGTCGCTGAAGGACTACATCGGTCGAATGAATCCCACGGCCGACAGCGGGGACAAGGCCGAGGATTCCGACGAGGAGAGCGCAGACGAGGCCGAAGCCGAAGCCGAAGCCGAAGCCAAGAAAGGTGCCAACAAGATCTACTATCTGATCGCCGACTCGGATGCGGCGGCGCGTTCGAGTCCGCATCTCGAGGCTTTTCGTGCGCGCGGTATCGAGGTCCTGCTGCTTACCGACCGGATCGACGAGTGGTGGATGTCCTTCGCCGAGGAGTTCGACGGGGTGAAGTTCCAGGATGTGACCCGGGGCGAACTGGACCTCGACGACGTCGAGTCGACCGAGGCCAAGGACGACAAGGTCGAATCGGAAGACGAACCGCTGCTGAAACGTATCGGCGACGTCCTGGGCGACCAGGTCGAGAGCGTCCGTGCGTCCAAGCGCCTCACCGATTCCCCCGCTTGCCTCGTGCTCGGGGAACACGACCTCGGCCTGCAGATGCGGCGCATCATGGAGGCCACCGGGCAGGCCGCACCGGACAGCAAGCCGCACTTCGAAGTCAACCTGGGCCACCCCCTTGTCGAACGTCTAGGCGACGAATCGGACGAAGATCGATTCGGCGACCTGGTTTCGATCCTGTTCGACCAGGCGTCGCTGGCGGAGGGCAATAGCGTGGCGGAACCGGGTGCCTACGTACAAAGGGTCAACAAGCTCCTGGTCGACCTGCTCCGCTGACCGGGAACACGTCGTTGGGCGTTCCTCAGGGCCGCCCGTCAAGTCGTTGCGGAGTGGTGGACATCGGTACTGGCGCGTCATAAGTTCACGCGGAGGGATCCCCAGAGGTCCGCTGAAGTAGGGGAACAGATGCAGGCCGCCATCGTCGGTGCGGGCAATTTCGGTACCGCTGTCGCCAATATCGTTGCCTCGAACGGCGTCGACGTGCACCTGTGCATGCGGGACGAAGCGCAACTCGCCGACATACTGACCCACGGTGAGAACCGGCGCTATCTACCCGGACACGTCTTGGCGGAACGTGTCCACCCGACCTCGGACCTACCCGATGCCCTTGGCAGGAGCGACGTCGTGTTCGTCACGGTGCCGAGCGCTTCCTTCCGGGAAGTGACGAACGAACTCGACGGGCTCGTCCGGGCAAATACCTGCGTAATCAGTGCCACAAAGGGTATCGAGTCGGGGTTTCGGCTCATGAGCCAGATCTTGGAGGAGATCCTGCCGCGTGCGAGGGTCGGCGTGATAAGCGGTCCGAACCTTGCCGAGGAGATGGCAGACGGCCGCTACACGGGCACGGTGGTGGCAAGCCATCACCAGGAGCTTCGGACAACCGTGCAGCGAATCCTGACGAGCGCGACGTTCCGCGTGTATTCCAGCAACGACGTGTACGGTGTCGAACTCGGGGGCGCGTTGAAGAACATCTACGCGATCGTCTGTGGGATGGCCACGGAACTCCAGGTCGGGCAGAACGCGTTGGCGATGCTCGTCACCCGCAGCCTTGCGGAGATGGGGCGCTTCGCGGTATCGCTCGGTGCCAACCCGTTTACGTTCCTCGGCCTGTCCGGCGTCGGCGACCTTTTTGCCACCTGCACGTCGCCCTATTCGCGGAACTTCCAACTGGGGCTCAAGCTGGCCCGCGGCACGTCTCTGGGAGATGCCATGGGCGAACTCGGCAAACTGGCGGAGGGTGTCAATACCGTGCGCGTCGTGCACGACAAGAGTGCCGAACTCGGTGTCTACATGCCGCTCGCCGATGCACTGCACCGCCTGCTATACGACGGGGCGGACTTGGGGAGTATCATCTCCAGCCTGATGACGAGCGAACAACGAGTGGACGTCGAATTCGTAGCCCCCACCGCCTGGAGCCATCAAGAATGACCGGTTGGAACGGAACATGGCCGTCGTCGGTGGTGATCGGCATATCGTTGCTGACCGCGACCGGTGCACTTGCGCAGTCGGATGCGCCCGGTTCTTCGGATCCGGCCGGTATGACGCGGTTCCCGGGCGCCTGGATCGTCGAGTACTCGCCAGAGGCAAGTGTTCGCAGCTACGAGTTTATCACCGGCCAAGTGGCCAGGATTCGTCGCGAGGTGCGCATCGACCGCAGCATGCGGACGGCCGCCAAGCTCGCGCGCGTAACTTATCGAACGCCCAGTGGCACCCGACTCGACGATGTTGTCGAACACTACGAGGCCGTGGTCGGCGACTTGCGCGGACAGGTGGACTTCACGTGCGCGGGACAGGAGTGCGGGCACAGCACGCTCTGGGCCAATCAAGTCTTCGGCGTCAAGGAACTCGCGGCACCCGATGCCGCGCAGTTCTATCTCGCGACGACAATCGACGGGTCCACCTTGGGACTCGCCGATGCGGGTGCCGCGTTGGTTTCCATCTACGTGGTGCAACGCCCGAATCGACGCGTCAACGCCCACGTTGATTTTGCCGTCGTCGCAGCGGAGAGTTCTGGTAGTTCGGAAGAAGACGTAGTCAACACATTGAATTCACAGGGATATGCGGTGATTCCCACGGCTGAGCCGAACCGTTCGGGTGGACTCGATGAGGACGCCCTCAAGGCGCTTGACGATCTCGCCGCCGCATTGACGCCGTTCGCCGAGAGGATCGTCGTGGTTTGCCACCTGGGAAGCCTCGATGACCCGGCCCTGTCGCGTCGACTCACCGAGGCGTGCGCTGAACGAGGGTCGGAACGACTGGGTGAGGCAGGTATCCAGGCGGGTGCGTTCGGGGCGGGTGCGTTTCTGCCGCGGGAAGGAGAATCGCCCGATCGCCTGGAACTGGTGATTCCGGGTGCCAAGCCGACCCGCTGACCACGACACCGAAGACCTGATCGAAGCGTTCGCCGCCCGACTCGAGGCGGCGGACATCGTGTTCGGTCACGGTACCGACAACGCCCGGGATGAAGCATGGCGGCTGATAACCGGGGTTCTTCGCGGGCGTCGACTCTCTCCCCGGTTGGCGAGCGATCTGGATGCGCTGCTCCGGCGCAGAATCGAGGATCGTGTGCCCGTGCCCTATCTGACCGGGGAGGCGTGGTTCGGGGACCTGCGATTGCGGGCACCGCCCGGCGTCATGATTCCGCGTTCCCCGATTGCGGAGTTGCTCGCGAAGCGGGTCCACCCGTGGCTAGATCGCGAGCCCGGCCGAATACTCGACCTGTGCTGTGGATCGGGCTGTATCGGCATCGCGGCCGCCTACGTGTTCCGGGACGCCAAGGTCGACCTCGTGGATGATGACGACAGGGCCATCGCTGCCGCCCGGGAGAACGTTCGCAACACCGACGCCGCCGTTTCGTCTCGTATCGAGGTCATCGCTTCGAACCTCTTTGGGAGCCTCGGCGGACGGCGCTACGATCTCGTGCTCTGCAATCCGCCCTATGCGCTCACGGCGGAACTCGACGGTGCGGCGCATGAATTCCAACACGAGCCCCGTCATGGTCTTGACGGCGGTGCGGACGGACTCGCCGTGTGGCGGCGCGTGGTCGACGAGATCGGCGCTCACTTGAACCCCGGTGGAATCCTGGTAGGCGAGGCGGGTAAGCTCAGTCGCGAGTTCGACGCCGCGTTTCCCCAACTCCACGCCGTCTGGGTCGACCTAGAACGCGCCGAACCCCAACCGGGCGGCGGATTCGGGGTTTTCGTATCGGTCGGGGACACTATGGGCGGCGGACGAGTGGGGTAAGCTAGCCCCATGGCGGGAAACACGTTCGGACAGGCCTTCACACTCACGACCTTCGGCGAGAGCCACGGCATTGCCCTGGGCGCGGTCGTGGATGGCTGTCCGCCTGGTCTGCCGCTTTGCGAAGCGGACCTGCAGCGCGATCTCGACCGCCGTCGCCCCGGCCAATCGAAGTACACAACTCAACGTCGTGAACCGGACCAGGTGCAGATCATCTCGGGGGTCTTCGAAGGGGTCACGACGGGTACGCCGATCGGTCTGGCCATCGAGAACGTCGACCAGCGTTCTCGGGACTACGGCAAGATCAAGGATCAGTTCCGTCCGGCCCATGCGGACTACACCTACAAGGCGAAGTTCGGTCAGCGGGACTACCGGGGCGGGGGACGTGCGTCGGCGCGGGAAACGGCGATGTGGGTGGCGGCGGGTGCCATCGCGCGCAAATACCTGGCGCAGCACGCCGGAACCGCGATCCGTGGCTACCTGGCGCAGATCGGCGACCGGGTGATCGACGTGATCGACCTCGATGCCGTGGACGACAACCCGTTCTTCTGCCCGGATCCGGACGCCGTCGACGACATCGCGGCGTTCATCGATGCGCTTCGGCGCGATGGAGACTCGATCGGCGCCAAGGTAACCGTGGTCGCCAGCGGGGTTCCGGTCGGTTTGGGCGAGCCGGTGTTCGGCAAGCTGGATGCGGATCTCGCCAAGGCGCTCGTCGGCATCAACGCCGTCAAGGGCGTCGAGTTCGGGTCGGGCTTCAACGCCGTGCGGCAGCGCGGCAGTGAGCACCGCGACGAACGCGACGCCGGGGGGTTCCTCTCAAACGACGCCGGTGGCGTGCTCGGCGGCATTTCTTCAGGACAGGATATCGTCGCAAGCATCGCGCTGAAACCGACGTCGAGCATCACCAAGCCGGGTCGAAGCCTCGACGTCCGCAGTGACGAAGTGGAGGTGGTTACCACGGGACGCCATGACCCTTGCGTCGGCATCCGGGCTACCCCCATTGCGGAAGCGGTGGTGGCGCTGGTGCTCATGGACCACCTGTTGCGCGACCGGGGACAGAACGCTGACGTCGACCGAGGCTAAGACCTACGCGGTACCTCGGCGTGGTTGTTGCCGATCCCAGAGCCCTGTCTTCAACGACGCCGCCATGCCGCGCAGCATGGTGTCAAGAACTGCCTATAGCCGTAGGGCTTGTCCCGTCCCGCGGAACCGCAACGGCACAATCAGCGGGCGACCGCAAGGGTCGCCCCTACGGGTCGTCGGCATCCGTTGGCGTGGGGGCCGCCCTTGTGGCGGCTCGTCGTTCCTCAGCGATTGACCGCGACGGCGTTGCGCTCCTGCTCGTCGGCGAAGCGCTCTTCGAGTTCCTGGGCGTGTTTCTTGGCGGCTTCGAACTGGGCGTACTGCGTCAGATAGCAATACAGGCAGCGCTGGTCCATGTCGGGCGGCAGAACCTCGGTGGGCAGACCGCGCACTTCCATGAGCGAGCGTAGGAACTTGGCGATGTGCGGCGTCTGCGAGATGCCCATCTTGTAGAACACGCCCGTGGCCACCGAGAGCGGGGTCAGTCCACGGGTGTCCAGGGCGTCCAACTTGGCACCGTGCTTGACAAGCAACTGCGCCACGTCCAAGGCACCGCGGTAGGCCGCTCCGTGCAGGGCGGTATCGCCGACATCGTTGACCGCGTTGACGTCGTTGCCGAGGTCGATGCACATCCTCGTGGCCTTCAGGACCTGATCGGCCCAGCCGCGTTGCACAAAGCGATGGTAGTTGCCGGTGTCGCTATAGAGTCCCGCCGCGACCATCAGCGGCGTCGTACCGTCGAAGGTCGGGATCGTCGGGTCCGCCCCGGCCTCGAGCAGCAGTTCCATCAATTCGAGATCGGCTTCCTTGGCCGCCAGCAGGAACGCGGTGGCGCCGACCCGGAACAGCACGTCGCGCATGTTCACGAAACGCTGTTCCTTCAAGCGATCCTTGGCCATCCGGGCGTTCACGTCCAGGCCGTTCGCGATCATCTTCCCGACGAGATCCATGATGATGTCGAGGGAACCGATGGGGATCGCCGCCTCTTCGCTGGCCACCACGCCGCGGATGATCTGGCGTTGCACCGTGACCCGGTGCAGGGCGGTGTAGCCGGCATCGGCCTGGTTGGGATCCGCACCGCGGTCGAGCAGGAGGTCCGCGATATCCCAGTGGGTGTTGACCAACGCCGCTTCGAGGACACTCTCGCCCGTGGCCATGGTGGCGCCGATGTCGGCACCCGCATCCAGCAGTGCTTCGGTGGCGGCTCGGCGTCCGGCACGCGCCGCGAACATGAGCGCATCGAGGCCCTTGGGCGTTTTCGCCGCGAGGTCGGCACCGCCGTCGACGAGGGCCGTGATCGCATCGGGGTTGTTCGCCGCACCGGCCCACATCAACGCGGTTTGGCCAGCCTCGTTGGGCAGGTTGGGATCCGCGCCAGCGGCAAGCAACACGCGGATCGCATCCGGATCGCCGGTTCGGGCTGCCGTCATGATCGCCGACTCGCCCCCCGGCACCGTCGCTCGGGCGTCCGCACCTGCATGGATCAGGAGCGTCAAGATGTCGGCATTGCCGTTCATCGCGGCAAGGGCAATCGGAGGGAAGCCGTAGCGGTTCCTCGCTTGGGCGTCGGCATCCGCGCCAAGCAACGCCTCAACCATGCCCAGGTGGTCTTGGTTGACCGCCCAGTGCAGCGGGGTGGAACCATCGGCGCCGGCCTGGTCGACGGCGGCGGGGTCGGCCTCGATCAGGGATTTCACGCGGGCCAGGTCACCCGTCTTGGCCGCGTCGACCAAGGGGGTCGCGGGCCAGGAGGGTTCCCGCGAAGAGCGCCGCCGCGGTCCTTGCCGAGAGTGTCATCCCGAAGGGTCGTTACAGGTGGGCCAGGCGCCCGGTACTGTCGCCGATCTTGTCGACGTGGACGCCGACCTTGTCGAGCAGCGTGACGCCGGCGTTCATCAGCGGCGTATCCATCGGATAGACCAGGTGCCGACCGCCCCTGTGATTGCCCGCGGCGCCGCCTGCGATCACCACGGGTAGGTTGCTGAAACTATGGGTATTGCCGTCCCCCAAGCCGCAGCCGTACATCAGCAGCGAATGGTCGAGTAGCGAACCATCGCCGTCGGGAATGTCCCGCAGGGTCTCGACGAAGTTCGTGAACAGCGTCATGTGGTAGGTGTCGATCGTGACTTGCTGCTGGATCTTCACGGGATCGTTGCCGTGGTGGGTGATGCCGTGGTGGCCGGTGT
>JAGWBM010000125.1 GCA_021295895.1 Pseudomonadales bacterium | reverse complement strand
CGGGTCAGTTCGACAACCGCGGAATCGTATTCCACTTCGGTGGTCGCTTTGGCCTCCATCATTCGTTCCTGGCGCGCCACCTGGCTTCGAGCGAGCCCCAAACCGGCTTCGATCGATTCGGTTTCGGTTTCTAGCTCCTCAAGGCTCGCCCGGGCCGACTCCACGCGGGTGCGCTGAATGAAGTCGTCGACCTCCGCGAGCAAGTCGCCCTCGGCGACGACATCGCCGAGCTTGACGTGCAGAACCTGAAGTTGCCCCGACACCTGTGCGCCCACGTCGACCCAGCTTGCGGCCTCCAGTACGCCCGACGCGGGCGCGGTGCTCTCGATGTCGCCGCGCGTGACGGCTGCGGTTATTGGACTTGGCGGCGGTTCGGCGGGCTGCGGCCACATGAACCAGGTAGCAGCCAAGACAGCCATCCCAAGGAGGGCGGCTTTGCCCCAGTGGCGCGCGAACCACGACAGCGGGTCTTGACGTCGGGACGATGATTCCTCGAGTCCGCCGTCAGTCACTGCAGCCGCCGTTTACCGAATAGAGTCGGCTCAAGCATACGCATATAGCTTACGGTTCCCTTACGTACTGAAGGGGCAGGAGTCCTGGATACCCCCGCCGCTCATGCGGCACATTCCGGCATTGACACAAGATCGGACGCCTAGGCGGCGTCCAACCTTACATCGGCCCAAGCTAAGAAACCTCTGATCAAGCCCATCCGTGGGCTTGATCAGATCGCAAGACAAAAGCGCGGGGCTTGCGCCCTCGAATTTGGCGGCACATCCCTGCATCCCTGTGCCGCACTTGCCGCTTGCGCCAGGGTTAGGTGATGGCCGTCGCGCGTTCTGCTCGTGGTGGTTGAGAATTGCGTGACATCGTCCCGTGGGCGTGTAGGAGATCTGCTCTTGTGGAAGATCACCGGGGAGGCAAGCTACCTCGCGGTTCGGTTGTAAGTGAGAACCGCTATGGGCATGTCGAATGCGACGCTGAAGCTAAGCAATCCACGTCGTCCGGACATTCCGACGGTGGATGTCGACGCCTTGGCAGACACGGGCGCGGTTCACTTGTGCGTCCCACAAGCGCTTCTCCCGCGGGTGCCAGATCGGCCCTTCGGTGAAGCCCAGTCCGTCGGCGAGGGTTTGAAGCGCAAAGTCGCGCGGGACTATGTCGAGGAACCGTTCGTCCCGCATCTCGATGTCAAGCCTTGCCCTCCGCGAGAATTCGCAGCAAGTATCGCAGGGAAGTTTCGACTCCGGGGCGGTGCCGCGGACGCGTGCCCTTCGGGCACGTTACACCCGGACCGTAGGGGACGGGCTTGTCCCGTCCCCTATTCGCAGCGGTCGGGCTTGTCCCGCGATAGCCACGCCCCTACGGCTTTTGGTCGTCACCGGCCGTTGGCAAAGGGTCTGTGTCCCGACGCCTTTCCTTGAGCAGCCACGCCATCAAGGCCGTCGCCACCAAGGCGCCCGCGAACTGCGCGACGATGAACGCCGGGGCGTCGACCGGTGCTATCCCACTGAACGTGTCCGTGAACGACCGGGCCACGGTCACGGCCGGGTTGGCGAACGACGTGGACGCGGTGAACCAGTAGCCGGCGCTGATGTAGAGGCCGACCATCGCGGCCACCGCCGACGGCCGCGCCTTCAACGTCGCCAGGATGGTCGCCACCAGCCCGAAAGCCGCCACCGCTTCCGACAGCCACTGACCCATCCCGGTTCTTGCCTTCGTCGAAGCCTGCAGCAAGTCCAGGTCGAACATGGCGTGGGCAAGTACCGCGCCTGCCAAGGCTCCGGCGACTTGTACGACGAGGTACGCCGCTGCGGTCTTGCCGTCGATTTCCCGCCGGATGAGGAACGCCACGGTCACCGCCGGATTGAAGTGGGCACCGGAGATCCGACCGAACATGGTGATCAGCACGGCGAGGATCGCGCCGGTGGCAAGCGTGTTGCCGAGCAGCGCCACGGCGTCGTTCCCGGCGGCAAGGTTCTCGGCCATGATCCCCGAGCCGACAACCGTTGCCAGCAGCAGAAGCGTGCCGAGCGCTTCGGCGACCAACTTGCGATACATATCCACGACGCCGAGAACCTTGTTCCAACGACAGCGCCGCAGTGTACGGTTACGATGCAGCCGTTGCGTCACATTTCACGTGACTGTCTGACGGCAGGCGCGCACCGGACTCGAGCAAGGGCGACGTTTCCACTGGCATAACGCCGTCGATCCCGAAACCGGCTCTCGAGCGGCTCGGCGCGCTGGTTGCACGCCTGGCCTGACGATTCGATGCCAACACGACACCAAACCCACGCCAGCCACGCTTGATCCACCGCATTCTTTATCGGACAATTCCCGCCGTCTTCCCGGATCCTCTACTTACGATCGGCGGGAGGATCGTTTTTGAGGGAAGCAGTCAATCACGGTGCTGAACAACGGAGCAGGGGCGCGCCGTAAGGGCGTGGTCGCACCCTGGCGGACACAACGTGTGCCCGTCTCGGTGGTTGCGCACGTTTCAGCCAGGAACACTCGAGCCAGGACAGGGGCAACATGGCGGTAGCGATCTTTCTCCTCATCATCGTCATCGTCTCGGTGCTGTTGTCGTTCTTCAGCCCGTGGCAGTTCACCGAGATCGCCTCGAACTGGGGCTATATCGATTTCACGGTGATCCTGACCTTCTGGATCTGCGGCGTCGTGTTCGTGGTGATCGGGCTGTTCATGGTCTACACGACCTGGAAGTTCCGCTACCGCGCGGACGCCCGCGCCGACTACGAACCGGAAAACCCCCGTCTGGAGTGGTGGTTGACGGCCGTGACCACCGTTGGCGTCGTCGCCATGCTGGCACCGGGCCTCATCGTCTGGCACGACTTCGTCAATCCGCCCGACGACGTGCAGGAGGTCGAGGTGCAGTCCAAGCAGTGGGGATGGGCGTTCCGCTTCCCCGGCGAGGACGGCAAATTCGGCACCGTCCACGTCGACAACATCGACGCGGACAATCCCTACGGCATGAACATGGCGGACCCCAACGGCGAGGACGACGTGCTGGTCGAAGGCAACACCCTGCACCTCCCCGTCGACCAGGCCTACAAGGTCCTGCTGCGCTCCAACGACGTGCTGCACGACTTCTGGGTACCGGAGTTCCGCGCCAAGATGGATGCCGTGCCTGGGATGATCACCTACTTCTGGTTTACGCCCACCCGCATCCAGGACGAGCCGTACGAAGTCGTCTGCGCCGAACTTTGCGGCCGGGGCCACTACACCATGCGCGGCTGGGTGAAGGTCGATACCCAGGATGATTTCCAGTCCTGGCTCGGTACGCAGCCCACCTGGGCGGACAAGCAGGCAGCGGTCAGACTCGAGTCCTTGAGCCCGGAAGCCAAGCGCGGTCGGGAAGCCTGGGCGTCGGACGGCTGCAACGCGTGCCACTCGCTGGACGGATCGGCCATGGTCGGCCCCACTTGGCTGAACCTGTGGAATTCCACGCGAACCTTGGCGGACGGCACCAACGTTACCGTGAACGAAACCTACCTTGTCGAGTCGATCCGCGAACCCGCCGCCAAGATCGTCGAGGGGTTCTCGCCGCTAATGGTGGCCTACGACGACGCGACGGTGACCGAGGACGAGATCCAAGCCTTGATCGCACTCTTGAAGGAGTCCGTCGACGCGCCCGCGGACGAGGCCGACGGCCCCTGATCGGCGGTGATCAAACGGCCATTGACGTAAACTAGACCCTCAAGGCTCGGACCCCCTACGGAGATACCGATGGCACAGGCAGAAATACCGTATCAGGAAGCCATGCCGCTTCATGATCCGCACTCCTGGATCACCAAGTACTGGTTCAGCCAGGACCACAAGGTGATCGCGGTGCAGTACGGAATCACGGCGATCGGCGTGGGACTCGTGGCGCTGGTGTTGTCATGGATCATGCGCACGCAGATCGGATTTCCGGGTCTTTTCGACTGGATCACGCCGGATATCTACTACCAGTCGGTCACCATGCACGGCATGATCATGGTGATCTACCTGCTCACCGCGTTCCTGCTTGGCAGTTTCGGCAACTACCTCGTCCCGCTCATGCTGGGCGCACGGGACATGGTCTTCCCGTTCGTCAACATGATCAGCTACCACGTCTATTTCGCCAGCGTGCTCATCCTGATGCTCGGCTATCTGCCCGGGATGGAAGGTCCAACCGGGGCTGGCTGGACCCTCTACCCGCCGCAGGCCATTCTCTCCGGCACCCCCGGTGCGGACTGGGGAATCCTGACCATGTTGGCGTCGCTCGCGGTGTTCATCGTCGCCTTCACGATGGGCGGGCTCAACTACATCACGACCATCCTGCAAGCGCGAACCCGGGGCATGTCCCTGATGCGCATGCCGCTGTCCATCTGGGGTATCGGCATGGCCACGGTGCTGGGCCTTCTGGCTTTCCCGGCACTGTTCGTTAGCGCCATCATGATGACCTTGGACAACGTCCTCGGCACCAGTTTCTTCATGCCGGCGATCGCCGCCCTCGGCGAACCGGACGAGAACTACCAGGGCGGCAGTCCGCTCTTGTTCCAGCATCTGTTCTGGTTCTTCGGCCACCCCGAGGTCTACATCGTGGCGCTGCCCGCGTTCGGCGTCGTCTCCGACCTCATCTCGGTCCACGCCCGCAAGAACATCTTCGGCTACCGGCTGATGGTCTGGGCCATCGTCGCCATCGGCGGACTGTCGTTCGTCGTCTGGGCGCACCACATGTACGTCGCCGGGATGCATCCCTACTTCGGGTACTTCTTCGCCACCACGACGCTCATCATTCAAGGTCTACAACTGGACCCTCACGCTGTGGCGGGCCAACATCCGCTTCACGGTGCCGATGCTGTTCGCCATCGCCTTCGTGCTTACCTTCGTGGTCGGGGGGCTGACCGGGCTCTTCCTCGGCAACGTGATCGTCGACGTGCCGTTGTCGGACACCTACTTCGTCGTCGCCCACTTCCACATGGTGATGGGCGTCGCGCCGATCCTCGTGATCTTCGGCGGCATCTACCACTGGTACCCCAAGATCACCGGGCGGATGCTCAACGACACCATCGGCCGGATCCACTTCTGGATCACCTTCGTCGGCACCTACGCGATCTACTTCCCGATGCACTTCCTGGCGATCCCGAGGCGCTACTACGAGTACAACGTCGGCGAGTCGTCGATCCTGACGTCGAGCATGGACATGCTGAACAAGAGCATCACCATCACGGCATTGATCGTGGGATTCGCGCAATTCCTGTTCATCTACAACCTGGTGGTCAGCTACTGGCGCGGCAGGGAGGCGGGCGACAACCCCTGGGAGGCGAACAGCCTGGAGTGGCGCACGCCGCAGACCCCGCCCGTGCATGGCAACTGGGGCGACAAGCTGCCGAGCGTGCATCGTTGGGCGTACGACTACAGCGTGCCGGGCGAGGAGAAGGACTTCATCCCTCAGGACGTACCCCGCAAGGCGGAAGCCTAGTGCCTACGCGACGCGTTCGAGCGGAAAAGAGGAGTTAAGGAACACGAATGGCGGAAGCAACCGCGGAATCCACCGGCCTCGCGTCGATCGCCAAGGCACCTTCAAGGGCGTGCCCTGGGGGAAGGCGATGATGTGGATCTTCCTGCTCTCGGACACGTTCATCTTCTCGATCTTCTTGACGAGCTACATGACGGTCCGCGCGACCACCGCGGAGGCGTGGCCGAACGCCAGCGAGGTGTTCTCGCTCACCCTGTTCGGCACCACCGTACCGCTCCTGCTCATCGCCATCATGACCTTCGACCTCATCACGTCGAGCGGCACGATGGCGCTGGCGGTGAACTACGGCTACCGGCGCGAGAAGAAGAAGGCCGTCATATTCATGCTCGCCACGGCGTTCTTCGGTGCCGTGTTCGTCGGCATGCAGGCCTTCGAGTGGACCAAGCTCATTTCGGAAGGCGTAAGGCCTTGGGAAAACCCGTGGGGGGCACCGCAGTTCGGCTCCTGCTTCTTCATGATCACGGGCTTCCACGGGCTGCACGTTTCGGCGGGCGTCGTATACCTCCTGATCATCGCTCGGCGGATACACAAGGGCGTCTACGACGATACGAACTTCGAGATCGTCGAGATCACGGGCCTCTACTGGCACTTCGTCGACCTCGTCTGGGTGTTCATCTTCGCGTTCTTCTATCTTTGGTAACCGGTCAAGGCTGAGGTAAGTCACGTGTCATCGGAAGTCGGCCAGCAGCATCCGCTGTCGCTTTATTTCTGGATCTGGGGACTGTTGTTCGTCGTCAGCGCAGGCTCCTACATGATCGACTTCTTCCAGGTCGGCTACGACGTCGGCACGATGGAGTTGCGCTGGGCGCTGATCCTCGTCTTCATGTTCCTGAAGGCTGGCTACATCGTCGCCATCTTCATGCACCTCAAGTGGGAGCGGCTGGCGCTGATCTACGCCCTGCTCCTGCCCCCGGGCGTGCTCCTGGTCCTCGTCGGGCTGATGGCATGGGAGGCCGACTACACCTGGCTCACCCGGGTCGTGTATTTCGGTGCGGAAGTGGCACCCGAACCGGCACCGGTGGAACACGTCATCGGGCACTAGCCCGAAAGGCCGTCGTTCCGGTGACGGCTGTGGGCGAAAGTCGCAATCCCGCGTAAGTCATCGGCCCGCGCGTAGGCGGCCGGTCCGACGTTTCCCCAACATATCGCGATGGCTGCGGCCGTCGCCATCGAGTCACGCTGGGTCTCCGTGCCGGCCTCGTTGCTGGTGCAGGTTGGCGCGGAACTCCAAGCGGCGTCCAAGCGCCGATCCTGTTGGCTTGTCCTTGCGTTGGGGCTTGTCAACCTGTTCGCGGGTCTGGTCTTCGCCACCGACTGGCTGCCGACCTTCGCCGCGCTGGACATCATCTACGCGAACTTCGCCTGCGCCCTCTGGGTCGTCGCGTTGTACCTCGGTGCCCAGACCCCGCTTGCACGCTATGGCCAGGGAATCGCCGCGAAGATGTTCGGGTTGGCCTTCGTCGTCGGCGCAATGCTGGCGGCCGCAGGCACCGTTGCCGTCGCCGTGCAACTATGCCGCGGCACCGCACCGTTGGACTTGCCTCTCTACGCGGCGGGTCTCTACGCCAACCTCGGCTTGAGCACGCTGCATCTCGCCGCCCTCGCGGTGGCGATGCAGGCGATCGTCGGGCGAAAGTGGCTTGCCATGGGAGCGACCGCCATCGTGTGGATCGGCACGAATCTCGGCTTCGAACATCCCCTTCTGCGATTCGGCGCGCCGATCAATCCCGCATCCGGAATGGACGGATTCGGTCCTTTCGTCGCGTCCGGGATCGCACTCGGTATCCACTGGACGGGATGTTGCGTCGTCTTGACAGACATGGGGCGACGGATGGCAGGACATCGATCGGCCAGGGCGGGCGGGCCGCCACCACGCCCGTTGGCACCGAACGTCTTCGCAGTGGTCTGGACCGCGGCGGTCGCCTGGGTCGTGAGCGGTGGCTGGATCCTCCATACGACGAATACCGAAGCTTCGGCGGAGACCGCCCGCAGCGCCTCGTGGGATTCGGAAACCGCAAACGGTCCGCAGCCGGTCTACTCCCGTCTAGATATAGCGATTCAGATCAGTCCCCTCGAACGGATCCTGGTGAGCCGCGGTAGGGCGATCGCCGTAAACCGGCAGAACGTGCCGATCCCGGAATTGCACTTCGGAATTCCCAGGGTCTTGGAAGTCGTGGCGTTGGTCACGACGGGCGAGTTGTCGGGTATCGACCAGACCACGGGATGCCACCGCTACCGCCTGAACCGCCCGTTGGAACCCAAGGAGACACTCAAGATCGAATTCGACCTCAAGTGGACCCCCAACGGATTCGCCGATCCCCGCGAACCGCCGCGGCTACTCGAGAACGGCACCTTCGTTAGCACCGCCGACGTGGTGCCCGGCCTGGGCTGCACAACCGAACCGCACCCGTTCGCGTGGGCACCCCCCGTTGCCTACCGCGCCCGGATCAGTAGCTCACTGGACCAAGTCGCGGTGACTGCGGGAACCCTGGTCCGGGCGTGGAAGGAGAACGGCTGGAGCTTCTTCGAGTACGAGGCCCAGGTACCGATCTCGCCGTTCACGACAATCCACGCCGGGCACTACGCGACCAGGAAGGAGGCTCGAGAAGGGAGCCTGCCCGAAGTCTTCTACCACCCGAAACACCGGGACAACGTCGATGGAATGATCGACGCCGGTCGGGCCGCCGTCGCGAGACCGCCCAAGTCGGGCAACAGCCCAGGTCTGGTCCGGGTCGTCGAAGTGCCCGACTACCGTCCGTTCCGAAGTCTCGGACTCCTAGGCGTCCGCGCAGAAACGCGTAGGGGACGGGCTTGTCCCGGCCCGACCAACAACGGCCGCAATTTCTGGCGCGGGCGGGGACAAGCCCCGCCCCTACGAGCCTGCGAACGGCCCGCCTACGACACGGCCGGGACGGTCCTGCCCTACTCCGAGCGGGGGTATCCGCTCAATACACCACCACCGACCGGATCGACTCCCCCGCGTGCATGAGGTCGAAGGCGTTGTTGATGTCGCCGAGGGGCATGGTGTGGGTGATCAGGTCGTCGATGTTGATCTTGCCGTCCATGTACCAGTCGACGATCTTCGGCACGTCCGTGCGGCCCTTGGCGCCTCCGAAAGCCGTGCCGCGCCAGACCCGACCGGTGACGAGTTGGAACGGGCGGGTGGCGATCTCCTGACCTGAACCCGCGACGCCGATGATGATGCTCTCGCCCCAGCCCTTGTGGCAGCACTCCAGCGCCTGACGCATGACGTCGACGTTGCCGATGCACTCGAAGGAGTAGTCCACGCCGCCATCGGTCATGTCGACGATGGCGTCGGTCACGTTGTCGACCTCGGTCGGGTTGATGAAATCGGTCATACCAAACTGTTCGGCCAGTGGGCGTTTACCCGGATTGACGTCGACCCCGATGATGCGGTCCGCGCCCACCAGTCTCGCGCCCTGGATGACGTTCAGCCCGATCCCGCCCAAGCCGAATACGGCGACGTTGGAACCCGGTTCCACCTTGGCGGTGTTCATCACGGCACCGAGGCCGGTGGTCACGCCACAGCCGATGTAGCAGACCTTGTCGAACGGCGCGTCCTCGCGAATCTTCGCCACCGCGATTTCCGGCAGCACCGTGAAGTTGGAAAAGGTGGATGTCCCCATGTAGTGCAGGATCGTTTCGCTACCCCGCGAAAACCTGGAAGTGCCGTCGGGCATCAGACCCTGGCCCTGGGTCGCGCGTATGGCCCCGCAGAGGTTGGTCTTGCCCGAGGTGCAGAACTTGCACTGGCGGCACTCGGGCGTGTAGAGCGGAATCACATGATCGCCGACGGAGAGGCCCTCCACGCCCTCGCCTACCTCAACGACTACCCCCGCGCCCTCGTGACCGAGGATGGCGGGGAACAGACCCTCTGGATCGGCGCCGGACAAGGTGTATTCGTCGGTATGACAGACGCCGGTGGCCTTGATCTCCACCATTACCTCGCCATCGCGTGGCCCATCCAAGTGCACGGTGTCCACTTCCAACGGCTCGCCCGCAGCCCTCGCAACGGCAGCTCTCACGTCCATCTGTTTTCCCCCGGCCAATCGCTTGCAAGTGACAAGACCGACATGGTCGCTCAAGGCGCGGATTCAAAGCAACGTGCGCCCGGCAAGCAGGCGTGGAGCACGCCTTGTCCGTCCGGGTAACTAGGCGGCAGCGGGTTCCTTGCCGAACAGACGCACGCTGGTGCCGGCCAGCATGTCGCGGAGTTTGGCGCGGATCGCCCAAAGGCAGAGCAGCGATGGGATCACCATCAACGTCGTGATGACGAAGAACGTGCCCCAGGCGCCGCCCAGCCAGTCGACGAACATCCCGGACGAAGCCGCGAAGATCGTCCGCCGCGCGTACTGGGTTGCGGTGTAGGTCCGGTCCACCAGCATCGAGATGAACGCCACGAACGTCACGGTGGCGAAGGCACTGGTGAGGTCGTCCATCACCACGGCGACCGCAAACAGCAGTTCGGAACGACCGGTCCACGCCAGCGCCGCGAACAGGAGATTGGTCGCCGCCATGCCGATGCCGGAGAGGAACATCGCCCGGATGAGACCCATCCGGATCGCGAACAGGCCGCCGAGCACGGTGAACGCCACTGTCGTCACCCAGCCAAGGCCCTTCGAGTAAATGGCGATGTCCGTTTTCGAAAAGCCGACTTCGTTGTAGAACACGAGCGACATCCGCCCGAGGAACGCCTCGCCGATCTTGAAAAGGAAGATGAAGCCCAGCACGGCGGCGGCGATGGCGAACCCGTTGCGGCGGAAGAAGCTCAGCAGCGGTCCACCGACAGTGGCTACGAACCAGGCACCGACCGCAGCGAGCGTCCCCGACTCTCCGGTCGGTCCGGCGAGACCCAGCCGCGCGGCCACGCGTCGCTGCTCCTCGGCCTGTGCGGCGGACATCAAGCCGATGTTGCACAGGATCACGACAACCCCGAGCACCAGGAACGTCGATTGCCAATAGTCCGCCACGCCCGCACGCTGGAATAACTCGGCGACTTCGAACGCCACCGCCCCGCCAAGCTTGAAGCCCGTGAACCAGCCCACCACGGCGGTAGCCGCCGCCGCCGCCATGGATTCTCCCTCCGCAGTGCCGATCTGTTCGATCCGAAGTGCATCGACCACGATGTCCTGGGTCGCCGAGGCAATGGCGATGACGAGTCCCACGGCTATCACCGCTGTCAGGTTGGCCACGGGGTCCACAGTGCTCCACGCCACGAGACTGGCGAGGATGACCGCCTGCAGCGCAACGATCCAGGCACGCCGGTGGCCGATGCGGTTCGTCAGCCAGGGAATCCGGATCCGGTCGACAAGCGGCGCCCAGAGGAAGTTGAACGCGTAGACGGCGAAGATGAGCCCCGCCCAGCCAATGGTGGAACGGTCCAAACCGTCTTCCTTGAGCCAGAGGCTGAGGGAGCTGCCGATCAGCATCTGGGGAAAACCACTGATGATCCCCAGCATCAGGATGCGCGCCATGCGCCGCTCGAAATAGACGGCGAGCGGTTTTCCAATTCCTTCCACGGCGTCTGTCCTTGACGGATTCCCTAGTCCAAGCACCCATGGCCATCCGGCCATGGGGAACCGTGGTCAGTCGACGGGGCGAGCATACCCCGACCGGTCAATCGGCCGCCATGACCTCGTGACCCAGTTCGGCCTCCACCAGGATCGGGCGCACCGCGTCACGCCAGACGTCATAGCCGGCGCCGTTCATGTGCAGGTTGTCGGCGACGAAGATCTCCGGAAGCGGTTCACCGTCTTCGCCGAGCATCGGCGTCGCGATGTCGATGAAGGTGAGGCGGGCATCGTCGGCGGCGCGGTCGGCAAGCATCGCATTGGTGGCCGACATGGTCTCCCAGATGTGCCAGCGACGGATGCTCGGCTTGACCGCAAGAATGTAGATTCGGGTCTCGGGCAGCGCCTCGTGAATGCCCGCGGCGATAGCGTCGAAGTGCGCCAGGATATCCTCGGGCGTGGCACCCGCGGCAGCATCGTTGTCGCCCTCGTAGAGCAGCACGGCACGGGGTGCATGGCGCAGCACAAGTTCGTCGAGGAAGTGCCGCACGTCCTTCATGTTGCTGCCACCGAAGCCGCGCGGGATGATGGTGAGCGGGGCCAGGTCCTCGGCGATGCGGCCGTGCCAACCGCGCATGCTGGAACTGCCGGTCGCGACGATCGCGCCTCGGGGCGGCGGTGACTCGGCGTCCGCGGCGAGGAAGGCGTCAATCGCCGGGCGGAACCGTTCCGGATCCGGGTATTCGGCGGCAGCGGTGATCGTCAGCAGCGCCAACGCGGTGGCAATTCCTTTCGGCACGGGATCCTCCCTTTCTCTCGCATTCGACCGGCGGTTGAGGACCCTATAATCCCGGTCGGGGACCATCGCCTGCAAGCCCGCCGCGATGCGGAGTGCGCGAGGGCCGGCGTCGCCAGCCAGGTTCCGGTAGGGAGCCGGGAGATTTCAGCTCAAGGAACGGGGGGAGGAAGGGACGCAACCATGACTGATCCATTCGCCACGGCCATCGTCTTCTTCGGCAAGACCAACGTCCCGCTCAACCTGGCGGACTTCCAGAGTTTCAACGACATCTACGGGACGACCAACAATCCCTGGGACCTCACTCGAACGCCGGGTGGGTCGGCAGCGGCATTGGCGGCGGGACTCGCCGGCCTCGAAGCCGGCTCCGACATCGGCGGTTCCATTCGCAATCCCGCCCACTTCTGCGGCATCTACGGCCACAAGCCCACCTGGGGCCTCGTCTCCGACGAAGGCCACGCGCTGCCGGGCGTCGTCGCTCCCGCCGACATCGCGGTGGGCGCGGGCGAGCGGTCTGGCGACGTTGGCCCGTCCCGTTGCCGAGGCAACCGTTGTTCGACACGGGCGACGGCACGCGCTTGCGGGCCGCGGACGTGCAAGGAACAGTCCCGTCGTCCAGCTGCCGGCACGTCCGGCCCGGGCGACCGATATGACCATGCGGTTCAACGGGTAGGGATTTGTTGCATGCAAAGCCTGTTGGGCTACTTCCCGATCATCGAGGTTGCGCGGTCATACCGCCGCGAGGACCTACCTCACGATGTCGTGGCAGGCATCGCGGTCGGCATGCTCACCGTCCCGCAGGCCGTCGCCTACGCCCTGCTCGCCGGGCTGCCCGCCCAGGCGGGCCTCTACGCCTGTCTCGCACCCATGGTGATCCATGCCCTGTTGAGCTCGTCCCGGCAGTTGATCGTCGGCCCCGTCGCGATCGCGGCGCTGATGGTCGCCTCCACCGTCGGTCAGCATGCCGACGCCTATTCCGATGCCTACCTGGGCATCACCACCGTCCTGAGTCTCCAGGTCGGCATGATCCTGGTTCTCCTGCGCCTGCTGCAGGTGGGCGGGATCGTCAACCTGTTGAGCCATCCGGTGATCTCGGGATTCGTGAACGGGGCCGCGGTCGTCATCATCATCAGCCAGCTTGCCCCGCTCACCGGCATCGCAACGACGTCGCGGCTGGACGACGGCGCCGTGGATCGGCTCGCCCTCCTGGTCCGTTCCGTGGCGGAGGTCAATCCCACCGCACTGGGGCTCGGCGTGGGAAGTCTGCTCCTGATGGCGGCGGTCCGCCGCTGGGGCCCTGCCCTGCTGCGGGGCGGCGGCACCCAGGGGGCGACCGCCGGGAATGGGGATGTTCGCCACGCGCTCGCCCGTACCGGCCCGGTATTGGCAACCGTCCTCGGCACCGCCGTCGTCGCCGGATTCGGGCTCGATGTCGGCGTCGTGGGCAACGTGCCCGCTGGACTGCCGGAGCTGACTCTGCCGCTCCTCGACGCCCGGCTGTGGTGGGACCTCGCGCCCAACGCCCTGCTCATCGCCCTGGTCGCCTTCGTCGAGAGTTACTCGATCGGCAAGACCCTCGCCTCGCGCCAACGGCGGCGAATCGACAGCCACCAGGAACTCCTCGCCCTCGGCGCCGCCAATATCGGCGCATCGCTATCCGGTGCCTATCCCGTGGCCGGTAGTTTTTCGCGATCGAGCGTCAACTACGCGTCGGGTGCCCGGACACCGGCCAGCGCCTTGGTCTGCGCGGTCATCATCGTTCTGACCCTGCTCTGGCTCACGCCTCTCTTTGCGAACTTACCCCACGCGGTGCTCGCCGCCGTCGTCATCGTGGCGGTGTACGAACTTGCAGACTTCCGTTCCGTGGTCCGCGACTGGCGCTTCTATCGCCCGGACGTCCTCACCCATTTCGCAACCTTCGCGGGCGTTCTGCTCGCAGGCGTGGAAGCCGGGCTGTTGATCGGTGTCGGCATTGCCGTCGTGCTGTTCATGCGCGGCTCCGCTCGACCGCATATCGCCGTCGTGGGCAGACTCGGGGACACGCCCCATTTCCGCAACGTCAAGCGCTACGCGGTACGCACCTGGCCTCACCTACTAGCAGCCCGCGTCGACGAGAGCTTCTATTTCGCCAACGCCGACACGTTGGAGAGCCGTCTCGCGGAACTGGTCGACAATCCGGAGGTGCCCGAGGGCGTGGACTCCGACCCTGGGCAGGCGGTCGAACACCTGCTTATCATCATGAGCGCCGTGAACTTCATCGACACCACCGGGCTCGAGATGCTCAAGCGCCTCACCCACCGCCTCGCCCGCCGGAGCGTCGCGATGCATCTTTGCGAGATCAAAGGTCCGGTTCGCGACCAGCTCGAACACGTCGCGGTCGACGAATGGTTAACCGGACGGGTATTCCAGACCACCGACGATGCGTTCAACGCGCTCACCGAAGCGGCCGGTC
This sequence comes from Pseudomonadales bacterium, assembly GCA_021295895.1. Taxonomy (GTDB): domain Bacteria; phylum Pseudomonadota; class Gammaproteobacteria; order Pseudomonadales; family Azotimanducaceae; genus VXYL01. The sequence goes on along the minus strand of JAGWBM010000125.1, from coordinate 178 downwards.
ATTGGGTCTGGCGGGATCGGGCGGAGAATGCCCCGGGAACGAATGACGCGTGATTGAGTCGGGGAAGACATGAAGCTCCTGGTGGCGAACCGCGGCGAGGTCGCGATCCGCATCATGCGCGCGGCGGCGGAGCTGGGCGTGCCGACTGTGGCGGTGGCGCCGGCCGACGACGCCGGTT
>JAGWBM010000124.1:13708-14224 GCA_021295895.1 Pseudomonadales bacterium | reverse complement strand
ATCGCGGCCCGAGGCCGTGACGACGCGAAACAGCACCCAGCTGCCGCGCTTGGCGACGCGGTTCATGAGCAGGTAGGCGGGTCCGTCCTTGTTGACGACGAGCAGGTCGACTCCGCCATCGTCGTCGACGTCGCCGATCGCGACGCCCCGGCTGGTGTGGACAAGGCGTTCCCGCGTGCCGCCGGTGGGCTCGACGAGTTCAAACCGACCGTCCACGTGTGCATAGAGCACGTTGGGCTCGGCGAACACATCGTCGCGATCCTCCAGTTCCGGGGTGTGGTCGACCCGACCGTTGGCCTCGAACAGGTCCAGGTCGCCATCGTTGTCAAAGTCGGTCAGTGCCACGCCGAAACGCGTGAAACGTCGGCTCGTTACGCCTAGGCCCACGGCACTCGTGCGATCGACGAAGTGACCGCCGTCGTTGCGGAAGTAGGAGTCTGTCTGCTTTTCCATGTTCATGACCAGGATGTCGGGGTCGCCGTCGTCGTCCAGGTCCTCCGCCGCCACGCCCATGCC
>JAGWBM010000124.1:6855-13686 GCA_021295895.1 Pseudomonadales bacterium | reverse complement strand
TGAGGAATGCTTCGTCCACGAACCGGGGATCGCCTCCCGGTGCCGTTCGGTTCATCCACAACTGGTTGACCATGCTGTCGTTCGCCACGAAAACATCGATTCGGCCGTCACGGTCGAAGTCGGACCCGACAACCCCCAGGCCGGCGCCGAACGCGGTCCCGAGACCCGCCGCAATCGATATCTCAGCGAACGTGCCGTCGCCGTTGTTGCGGTACAGGCGATCCGGTGCCGCATCCGCGTCGGCAGGCCCGCAGTAGGTACGGGTGTTCACCGCGTAGCACGCCTTCGCAGTGGCGAGCGTCCACGAAACGTAGTTGACGACAAACAGATCGAGGTCGCCATCCTGGTCGAGATCGAGAAAGGCGGCGGCTGTCCCCCAGCCGGTGTCGGCCACGCCGGCGCGTGCGGTCACGTCCGTGAAACGACCGGCGCCGTCGTTTCGGAGCAGCGTATTGCGGCCGACATTGGTGACATAGAGATCGACATCGCCGTCGTTGTCGTAATCCCCGGTGGTTACCCCCATCCCGTAACCCATGTCCGATGCGCCACGGTCCTCGGTCGTCGTGAAGTACCCCCTCCCGTCGTTCAGAAACAACCGGTTCGCATTGCCCACGTCGTCGCGAGCATCGACGCTGCCACCTTGCACGAGGTAGGCGTCGAGGTCGCCATCGCCGTCGACGTCCACAAGGGCCGCGCCGCCCGCCATGATCTCCGGGAACAGGTAGCGACCGTCGAACCCCGACCGATGTTCGAAGACGAGACCCCGGCGTGTAGCCTGGTCCTCGAACCAGATGTCATCGGGAGCGTCCACCGGCGACCCGTCAGGATCGGAGCAGCCCGTCAGCACGATCAACCAAACCCCGGCAGCGGGAGCCGCCCGACGAGGCGGTGTATCGTTCACTTATCGCCAGCCGGCGCCGTAGCGAAGTTCCACGGTCCGGTCGGCCTCGAAGTCGCCGAACACCTCGGTCTCGCCCGTCGGCCAGCGCACTTCCACGTCGGCTATCCCGGTTGCCAGTCCCAATCCGAAGTGGACCCGCGGGTCGTGGGACGCCAGGTAGCTGGTCGCCGTCTGTACGCTGCGCCGCTGCCTGGTCGCGTCCACGGTGCCCCAAACCGTGGCACCGATGGCATCGCTACCGTGGCGGTTCAGAACCCGGAATCGCACCCAATTCCCTCTGGGGGCCCGGTTCATCAACAGATACGCCCGCGCGTCCTTGTTGACGACAACGAGATCGATACCACCATCGTCGTCGACGTCTCCCATGGCGACACCTCGGCTGGTGTGGATCAGCGGCTCGTCCGTTCCCCCTTCCGGCGAGACGACCTCGTAGGCACCCTCGATCCGACGGTAGAGCACGTTCGGCTCCGCGAACGGGTCGTCTCCCTCGAACTCGGGCGAGTGATCGATGCGGCCATTTCCCTGGTACATGTCGAGGTCGCCGTCGTTGTCGAAGTCCGCGAGCGCGACACCGAAGCGCGTGAAGCGCCGGCTCGACACGCCGAGTCCGATGCGGCTGGTCGAATCGACGAAGTGCGTTCCCGCGTTGCGGTAGAACGAATCGGTCTGCCGTCCCAGGTTGACGACCAGGATGTCGGTGCCGCCGTCGTCGTCGAAATCGGCGGCGGCGACACCCATGCCGGCCTTCGCGAAACCGTGGTCGTCCATGGCGCAGCCCCACAGCAGGGCTTCGTCCCGAAACCGAAGATCGGCACCGGGTGGCGTGTCGTTCAGCCAAAGCTGGTTGGGCATGCCGTCGTTGGCCACGAACAGGTCGAGTCGGCCGTCCTCGTCGAAGTCGGCGCCGGCGATTCCCAAACCGTTGCCGAAAGCCGTGTTGAGTCCGGCGGTTTCCGATACGTCGGTAAACGTGGCGTCGCCGTTGTTCCGGTAGAGTCGGTCCGCGGTGGCGTCGTCGGCCGTGGGACCGCAGTAGGTGTGCACGCAGTCCTGCGCCGATCCGGGCGAGTAGGTCAGGTAGTTGACGACGAACAGGTCGAGATCACCGTCCGCATCGAGATCCAGGAACGCCGCCGCGGTTCCCCACCCCGGGTCACCAACACCCGCTGCCGCCGTGACGTCGTCGAAGCGTCCACCGCCGTCGTTGCGCAGCAGCACGTTCGGCCCCCAGTTGGTGACGTAGAGATCCAGGTCGCCGTCGTTGTCGTAGTCGCCGGCGGTCACCCCCATCCCGTAGCCGCGATCGGCCGCGTCACCGGGATCGGAGACCAATTCGAAACGACCCTGACCATCGTTCAGGTAGAGTTCATTGCCGGGCCCCTCCCCTCCCCCGGTCAGGCTGCCGCCCTGTACCAGGTAGGCGTCGAGATCGCCATCGTCGTCCACATCCGCCAGCGCAACGCCACCGCCCATGATTTCGGGGGTCCAATAACGACCTTCGGCACCGGAGACATGGTGGAAATCAAGGCCCCGTGGGGCCGCTTCGTCGTCAAACCAAACCGATGTGCCGTCAGGTGTACTCGAACACCCGAACATCAGCGCAATCGCCGAGGCGACTGTCGCGAAGTGGCTGCGGGCACCCAGGTGGCGTCCTTCCCGTCACACTCGAATCACGTGGACGATCCCGTCCAGACCGATGAAGTCACCGGGATTGCGCGTGTAGAGAGACAGGCCCCGGGCGGCAGCCGTTGCCGCAATCAAGAGATCCGCCAACCTCGTCCGGCTCGTGCGCCCGGCGGCCCGGGTGGCCGCGAAGATACGACCGTAGGCCCGTGCCGCCGCAGCATCGAACGGGAGCGGCTCCCACATTGCCGCCGCCCATTGAAGACGATCCTGACGTCGCGCCCGCTCCCCGTCGTCGCCGGTGGCGTGGGGGCCGGCCGCGAGTTCGGCGAGCGTCACGGCGGCAATGGCGGATTCATCCGGTAACGTCCCCGGATCCACGACGTCGTGGTCGATCACCACCGACGTATCCAAAAGCCCTTTGGTCGGCTCAGCCATCGACGGACTGATCCACGACCGCGTCCAACTCGGCGCGCAGACGTCCCCCGTCGACCGGAGGAGCGTACCGCGCCGCCTCCGCGATCACCGCCCGGGGCACGAATTGCCGCTGTGGCACGGCGCGGAGCTCGGCGACCGGCACCCCGTTTCGGGTGACGATCATCGCCTCACCCGCCTGCACCTCGCGGAGTATCGCGCCGGAGTCGTTGCGGAGTTCGCGCTGGGTAATGGTCCTGCTCATAGGTTCGAAGCGTACCATTCGTAGCACGATGTAGCAAAAACGCTACGCACGGAACTGCGCCAGTTGGTCAACGGACGCAAAGACGGCGAAACTACGACGACCAACGGCTTTCGGAACCGTCGCGTCATCTTCTCAACTCCAACATCACGGCTATATCACAGCCCCGAGGCCTCGAGCCGATCCAACCACGCCCGGGCGCTGCGCGCATCCTGAACGTGCGTCCCTAGTCCATCCGCCTTGGCCAGTGCTTCGCGCGCATCGTCGAAGCGGCGCAGTTCCCCGTAGCTACGGGCCATGTGGATGTACGCCTTGGCGAACGCCGGGTCGACGTCGATGGCCTGTCGGAAGCGCTCGATCGCCCCTCGCCAGCGTTCGAAGTTGCTCTCGATCACCCCCGCGAAGTAGAACACCTCCGGATCCCGCGCATCGTGGCGTGCGGCGGTGTCCAGGGCGACCAGCGCTTCCTCGTAGCGGCCCATCCGCATCAGTACGACGCCCTTGCGTTCGTGGGCAACACTGAAGGTGGGATGGACGTCTATGGCACGGTCGAGAAACGCCAGCGCTTTCTCGAAGTCGCCGAGATCGTCGTAGGCACCCGCGAGGTTGAGGTGCAGCGGGTAGTACTCCGGCGCCAGTTCGACAGCCTGCTCCAACACGGTCAGGGATTCCTCGGCACGGCCGGTTTGGGCGTAGGCGACGGCGAGCAGGTTCAGGAGGGTCGCATGCTCCGGGAAGTCGACGACGAGTTCCTCGAGGATCGGAACCGCCTCCGCGGCGTTCCCCGACGCCACGAGCGATTCGGCATTGAGCATCCGCCCCCCGAATCCCGCGATGAACGCGGTCCTGCGGTCGAGAACCGGATCCTCCCAAGTGAGTTGCCGGGCCTCGCGGCCCTTGCTGAGGGCCACGCGTGCCTCATCGATCCGGCCGAGGTCGCGCAAGGTTCGACCGAGCACGCGGAACACCAACGGGTGGTCGACCGTCCCCGACAGCGGCTCGAGCAGTTCCAGAGCAGGCGCCGCGTTGCCACGTCGTAGATGGACCCGGGCCTGACCCACGACGGCGGGCGCGCCGGCGCCCAATTCACGGGCATTGGAGAACGAGATCGCCGCTTCGTCCATGCGATCCACGTCGAGTAGCCAATGGCCACGCCAAAGCCACGCGGGTGCATAGTCCGGATCGATCTCAAGGGCTCGGTCCATCCGCTTGAGCGCTTCATCGAAACGCGCCTGCGGCCACTCGAAGGCATCGCCGTCGAGCGCCTCGGCCTGGGCGTAGCTCTCGAGCGCCGCTGCGTCGTAACCGTTGGCCTCGTAGGCAAGGCCGAGCGTGCCACGGTGGGTACCCGATTCCGGGTGGGTACGCGCCGTTTCGATCCGCTCCCGCAGCACCTTCACCACGTTGGCGTCGGTCGAGTCGAGGCCAACGGCGATGGGCTCGGTCACCGTGGGATCCGTCGTGCCTGTGTCGTCCCCTTCGCCGCCGTCCCGGCAGCCCGCCGCCAACGCAACGACGAATATCCAAAGCACACGCACCGTGGGGGACGGGCTCTTCCCGTCCCCGCGCCGAAGCAACCACCACGCACGGTGCGGGCGGGGACGAGCCCCGCTACTACGCACGCTTGCCGACACGGTCGTCGCCATGCAGCGATCGTCAATACCGGTTCGCCTGATCGCACCACTCCCGCAGCGCCTTGCGGTCCTCGGCCCACACGTCGGTGCGGTGATAGTCCTTGAACGGCGGCGGCATGGCGAGATCACCCAACGGCATCGTGAACCGGTTGTCGCACGCCGGCCGGTGGCAGGTCGTACAGACGTTTTTCGGGAGCTCGGCGCTGATAGGCTGAGTGAACTCCTCGCCGAGCACGAAGTACGGAGGGCGCGGATTGGCAGGACCCGCGATAATCGGGACCAGCGTTTGTTCGGGGTTGTCGGGATCCTTCAGTTGATTGACCCAGGGCGTGTGGATGAACGGGTCGGCCTGGTGGCAGCCCTGGCACTGATCCGCCGCTACGATCGCCGGTTCCTGCCAATACGCCTCGTAGTTGGGATCGTTCGAGCCGGGATGGATCGCGGTGTTTGCGACGTTGTGACTCATGTGGAAGAAGCAGGTCGCGCCGGTCGTTCGGTTGTAGCCGATCAAGCCCAGCCCGCCGTCCCGACAGAAGGCGAGGTAGATCACCTCTTCCCTTGGGCTGCCGTCATGGTGGGTGCCTTGGTAGCGGGCGACGCCGTTGCCGAGTTGGCAAACGCCGCTAAGCGTGTCCGGCAGATCGCAGGTCTTGGGCTGCTCGAAAGACTTCGATGGCCGGTCTTTCGTCCAGGGAATCTCGACCCCGTCGACGGTGACCGGGACGATCTGCGCGTCGGAGCACGAGACGCGCGGGATCGGCCCGAGGTACCGGGCGCACATCTGGGCGTGATGGAGCGCGGTCCCCGGCCTCGCAGTGGGAACCGGCGCATTGGGGTCGGGTGTCGGCCACTCGGTGGCCAAGGCGAACACGCCAAGCAGGGGGAACAGGATGCCTACCGCTCCCGCAACCAAGCGTCGTAGAGGGGACGTCTGCCCTCGCCTGGATGAGACAGCGTCCGTTTGCCAGCACGGGCCGCCACAAGAGCGGCCCCTACGATGCCGCGTTACGTATGCCACGTCTCTGTTCGATTCGTCGTGTCGTTCGATTCGTCGTGTCGGGAACAGTATGGACCGTCCGGATGCGCGTCAATCCGACTCGGTCGAATGGTGTGTTGGATACTCGCCCATGAGCCTTTCCCCATCGCCATCCCGGTCGACTGATCGGTAGAGCGCCGCCAGTTTGGTTGCCAGTTCGCGCGTGTCCTCGTGGTCGCCACCCAGGATCCTCGCCGACATCGCCAACGCGCGTTCGTACACCGGGATTGCCTGAACGGTATCGCCCTTGTCACGGAAGACCGCCGCGAGGTCGCGAAGGCTCTCGAGCAGGCGCGGGTGATCCGGTTCGAGAACCGTTTCGCGGATGGCCAGCGCGCGCCCATACATCGTCGTCGCTTCGTCGTAGCGGCCCTCGCCGAAGTAGAGGGCACCCAAACGACGCAGGCTCAAGGCAACCTGCGGATGATCCGCCCCCAGGGCCCGCTCGCGAATCGCGAGCGAACGCTCCAGCAGCGGCGCGATCTCCCCGGTTCGTTCCAACTCGCGATTGATTTCCGCCAGGGTTTCGAGCCGTGCCGCCAACGCGGGATGGTCTTCGCCCAGTGCTCCGACCTCGATCACGAGTGCGCGCCGGTACAGGGACTCGGCCTCTGCGGGTCTATTCAACCCCCGCACGACACGCGCAATGCTGTCGAGATCCATGGCCACTTGCCGATGATCGGTGCCCAGCCTCGCTTCGTCGATCTCGAGCGCTTGTCTGAACAGCGGCTCGGCGTCCGCCAAGCGATCCTGGGCCACGTAGACGTCGGCCAGGTTCCGCAGGTCCAAAGCCACCCCGGCATGGTCGGCGCCGAGCGTCGCCTGATCGATCGCCAGCACCCGCTCGAACAGCGGTGCCGCCTCGTCGTATCGACCCTGCACCCCGTAAAGGACAGCCAGTGCGTTGAGCGTCCGCCCCACCTCGGCATGATCCCCTCCGAACACCCTCTCCTGCACCGCG
>JAGWBM010000124.1:5404-6842 GCA_021295895.1 Pseudomonadales bacterium | reverse complement strand
CGAACCTCCCACGGGCCTGGTAGACCCGCCCTAGGTTGTAGGACACGGCAGCCACAGCCGGGTGCGTGGACCCGTGGGTCTTCTCGGCAATGACGACGGCGCGCTCGAAGATCGGCTCCGCTTCGTCGAAACGGCCCTGGGCGTCGTAGAGGGCGCCCAGGTTGTTGAGGGTCTGTCCGACGATCCCGTGGTCGTCGCCGACGATGGCTTCCCACGTCGACAGCGAGCGGACGAAGGCCCGTTCGGCCTCTTCGAGGCGACCCGCCTCCCGGTACAGGAAGGCGAGGTTCGCAACGGTCTCCGCGAAGCGCGTGTCCCGTTCGCCGAACCGGTCCGCCTCGGCGAGTGCCAACTCGGTCTGTTTCACCGCCTCGGCAGGATTCCCCTGGCGGTGGGCGACCATCCCCGCATCGCGGTATTGCCGCCAGGCCGTCTCGTCAGCCGCGATCGACCAGGCCAGAGACCAACCAACGAGGAGCAAGGGGAGGAGGCGTGTCGGTGGCATCCGTACGTGGATGGCTTCGTCGCCGGTAACGTATCCGCGTGATTGAAACGAGTCAAACCCACCGTGGGCACGGGCTTGTCCCGTCCCGGCGCGCCCTTCGGGCGCGTTGCGAGAGTGCTTGCGCACTCTCGTGAAATCGGACTGACGCCTTGCCTGCCTCGGCACGGGCCACCGCGCGCCCTTCGGGTGCGATAGGGTCGCCCCTACGGATACACTGCGAACAGGCGATTTAAGGTTAGCGAGGGGACCGATGGAACACGACCGGCTATTCGACGGCGAGATCAAGCGCACCGTGGACCAGTCCACCGCATCCTGGACGTCGGCATCCTCCGAACTCCATCAGCGGCCGAACATCGTCATGATCGTGCTCGACGATGTGGGCTATTCCCAACTCGGCTGCTACGGCTCGGACATCGAGACGCCCGCCTTGGACAGCCTCGCCGCCGACGGCCTGCGCTACGCCAATTTTCACGTCACGCCGCTGTGTTCGCCGACCCGCACGTGCCTGTTGACGGGCCGCAACCACCACAGCGTCGGCATGAGTCGGGTGGCGGAGATGACCAACGGCTTCCCCAATACCCGGGGCTTCGTATCGAGGGAGGCGGCGAATATCGCCGAGATGCTGCGTCCCCACGGCTACCAGACACTGGCATCCGGCAAGTGGCACTTGGCATCGATTAACGAAACCAGCCCCGCCGGTTCGTACGACCACTGGCCGCTGCAGCGGGGCTTCGACCGTTTCTACGGGTTCCTTGCCGGGGAGACCAACCAGTGGAACCCGGAATTGATCCTCGGCAACGAGCGCATCGAACCGCCCGCCGACGAGAACTATCACCTCTCGGAGGGCATCGTCGACACGGCCTGCATGTGGCTCCGGCAACTGGTCTCCGCCGCACCCGACAAGCCGTTCTTTCTCTACGTGGCCTTCGCGGC
>JAGWBM010000124.1:0-5389 GCA_021295895.1 Pseudomonadales bacterium | reverse complement strand
GACAAGTATCGCGGGTGGTTCGACGACGGCTGGGACGTGGCGCGGGAGCGGATCCTAGCCCGTCAGAAGGCGTCGGGCCTGTTGCCCCACGACCAGCGACTCGCGCCGCGCAACCCGGGTGTGCAGGTTTGGGACGAGTTGGACGCCGACGAAAAGCGCCTCGCAGCGCGTTTCGAGGAGGTCTTCGCCGGCTTCCTCGACCACACCGACGTGCAGATCCAGCGGCTCTTCGACCAGATCGACGCGCTCGGCAAGCGCGACGACACGATCGTGCTCGCCATCTCGGAAGGCGGTCCGCACGGCACCTACGACCACCAGCGCGCACGCAACGGCTTCGGCAGCAGCGTCGAAGAGAACCTGGCTCGGCTCGACGACATGGGCGGCCCACTCACCTACAACCACTATCCCTTCGGCTGGGCCATGGCCGGCAACACGCCCTTCAAGCGCTACAAGGCGAATACCTACGCCGGCGGCGTGCGCGCGCCGCTCCTGATCCGCTGGCCGAAAGGCATCCATGCCAAGGGCGAGACGCGACGACAGTTCTACCACGTGGTCGATGTCACCCCGACGCTGATGGATCTCCTGGGCGTACCGGCGCCGAGACAGGTAAACGGGATCGATCAGATGCCGTTCCACGGCACCTCCATGGCCCACACCCTGAACGACAACGACGCGGACACCCACAAGACCATTCAGTACTTCGAGACGATCGGCCAGCGCGCCCTCTGGCACGAGGGATGGAAGGCCGTGACCTTCCACCACCGGGGCACGAGCTTCGACGACGACGTCTGGGAGCTATACCACCTCGATGTGGACTTGGCGGAACTCGACAACCTGGCCGACGAGGATCCGGAGAAGCTCAAGGAACTCGTCGAACTGTGGTGGCGCGAAGCGGAGCGCTACGGCGTGCTGCCCCTGGACGACCTCACCGGTCGGCGCGGCATCGGCTGGTGGCCAGAACCCGGCAACCGCTGGGTGCTCTACCAGGATGCCGTGCTGCCGCATTTCTTCAGGGCCGGCCCGCGGGTGCGCGGCGTGTCGCATCGCATCAGCGCGCGGATCGAGCGGTCGTCCACCAACGCCGAAGGCACGATTATCGCCGACGGTGGACGGTTCGGCGGCTGGAGTGTGTTCGTGCTCGGCAACCGGTTGCACTACACCACCAACAACTTCGGCGAGCGCTGCCGGGTCTCCTCCCCCGTGGCGGTTCCGCCTGGCGCGGTGACGGTTCGCGCCGACGTCGTGAGGACCGGAACGGACGAGGGACGGGTGCGCTTCTTTGTCGACGACGAGCCGGCGGGCGGCGGCGTGCTGGTGCCGTTCCGCTACCACAACTTCGTCAATGAGCCCCTGGACGTCGGTCGGGACAGCCAGACGCCCGTCGACGACGCCTACGAGTCGCCGTTCGAGTTCGAGGGCCGGATCGTCGATGTGGTGATCGAAGCGTTCGGCACGGAAGTCGTCGACCAGGAAACCCTGCTAGAGGAACTGATGGCAACGCAGTAGTCCCCAGAACGGTGGGAATATCCCCTCACCATGAACGCCGAACGTGCAGGGAACCCCCGTCGCGCCCCAAACCCGGGGTCGTCCCCACATGCGACGGGAGCGCAATTGTGCCGCGGGAGCTTGTCAGGTCTCACGCCGATCGTCCTGGTGCTGGCACAGAGCGCTTGCCAAGGGCCGGATGATCCACCTGGCCCGTTCGTTGACGCGGGTCCCGAACTCGGTCTGCTCTTCGACCACACGTCGGGCGTCGAGGGCGAGTTCCTGATGCCGGAAACGATGGGATCCGGGCTCGCACTGTTCGACTACGACGACGACGGCGACCTCGACGTGTACCTCGTCAACGCCGATGCGGAAACGGCGGTCGCCACCGGCAACCGGTTGTTCCGCCGGGATCCCGACGGTGCCTTCCGGGACGCCACAACCGAAGCCCGGCTCGGCGACCCCGGCTACGGCATGGGCACGGCCCTCGGCGACATCGACAACGACGGTGACCTCGACCTCCTGGTGACGAACTACGGACCCAACCGGCTTTACCGGAACAACGCCGATGGCACTTTCTCGGACATCACCGAGAGCGCCGGTATCGAAGGCTCGCGCTGGTCCACGTCGGCAGCGTTCTGCGACATCGACGAGGACGGGTTCCTGGATCTCTACATAGCGAACTACGTCACCAACGAACCGCCCTACGCATGCGCGAGCGGCTCGGGCGAGCCGGACTATTGCGGTCCGAACACCTATCGCGGCGTCTCCGACCGCCTGTACCGCAACGCGGGCGGCTCGTTCGTCGACATCAGCGACTTAAGCGGCATCGCGCAAACCGCCCGCAACGGCCTCGGCGTCGTCTGTTTCGACTTCGACGGTGACGCCAAGGACGACTTCCTCATCGCCAACGACGGCGAACGCAATCAGCTCTGGATCAACCAGGGCGAGGGGTGGTTCGGCATCGCCACGAACATCGAAGGCGACACCGAGGCCAGCATGGGGATCGCCCTCGGCGACGTGGACGGCGACCTGCGGCTGGACGCGCTCATGACGCACTTGGACGGCGAGACCAATACGCTCTACCTGGCGGATTCTTTTGGGATGCTCCTGGACTCCTCGGCGTTGGCCGGAATCGGCCTGCCAAGCGTCCCGTATACCGGGTTCGGCATCGCCCTGGCCGACTTCGATCTGGATGCCGATCTTGATCTCGCCGTGGCCAACGGCAAGGTTCGGCGCGGTCCGGTCACGCCCGATCCCAGGGCCGAGGAGTCCTCGATCGACGCCTTCCGCCGGCTCTACGCCGAACCCAACCAGATCATGGTCAACAACGGCAAGGGATGGTTCGACGACGATTGCGACCGCGCCCCCGGGTTCTGCGACGTCCACGAAGTCAGTCGCGGTCTACTCGCCGGACATCCTGGTCACGAACGCCAACGGCCGCGCACGCATGTACCGCAACGACACGCCCGGCACGGGGAACTGGCTCAAGCTGATAGTCGTCGATCCGAATCTCAACCGGGACGCGATCGGCGCCACCGTGAGTGTCCGGGTCGGCGACACTTGGCAGGTGAGGCCCGTCATGCACACGACCAGCTACCTGTCGAGCGCCGACGCGACGGTTCACTTCGGTCTCGGTCCCGCGCCAACCGTCGACGGGATCGCCGTCACCTGGCCCGACGGCTCACGCGAACATTTCCCCGGCGGATCGGCAAACCGGGTCATGACCATTCGGAAAGGTACCGGCGCCCCTGCCGGGGATTGACCATGGACCATGCGACGATCAGCCGGTCGCCACCCCGGCACCGAGGCGCGGACGCGAAAGCAACGGCGACCCGTAGGGGACGGGCTTGTCCCGTCCCGCTACCCAGGCAGCCGGCATCTCCACGGGCGACGGTGCGCCGTGGCGGGCACCATAGGGTCGCCCCTACGACCGAAATTGATCGTGTGATTCGATGGGTCGAGGGTTTGTTCCACGGAAGGTCGGCGTGGCTGGCCCAGCGCGTAGCGGCGACGAAAGCGCGTCGTTGCCGACGCGACCGGGCCGGCTTCGGGGCGCTCGCTTGGGTGGCGATGGTCACTCTGACCGGTTGCACGGCTCCTACGCCGGATCCTCCCATTCCCGCCGTCGACACGAGTGGTATGGAGGCGCCGGTGCGGACGTTGATCGACGCCGTGACCCGAAACCTCGAACGGAACCGAAGCTCGGCCATCGCTTGGGGGAGGCTCGGCCGGGTCTATCACGCCCACGAATTGGTTCAACCGGCGCTCGGGTGCTACGCACGGGCGATGCGGCTCGAACCGGACGACTACCAATGGCCCTATCTTGCCGCCCATGCCGCCTCGGACATCGACAAGTCGGCCGCGCTGGATTACTTCGACCGGGCTCGCGCTCTTGCGCCGCGCAACGCGACGGTTCTCGTGGCGCACGGCAACCTGCTCATGCAACTCGCCCGTCACGATGCGGCCACCCAAGCGTTCCTCGCCGCCCTCGAAGCCGATGACCGATCGAGTTTCGCGCGCGTCGGCCTAGCAAGGATCGCCCTCTTCCAAGGCGACTTGGCGCGCGCCCGTGCCCTGCTGGAGCGAGCCGCCCAACAGTCGCCGACGGACGGCAGCATCTATCCCTTGCTGACCCGAGTCTACGCCCAGCTTGGCGAAGCCGAACCCGCGGCCCGGGCCGAACTGCTCGCCAAGGTGCACGACGAGCCGCTCACGCCCCCGGACCCGGTGCTCGGTGCCATGACCGCACTCGCCACCAACTCGCACGCACTCGCCTCGGCCGGCACGGAACTCGCCGAACGCGGCGACCTGCACGCGGCCGAAGCGCATTTACGCCGGGTGATCGCGATCCGTCCGGGCACACCGCTGGACCTCGGCAACCTCGCCACCGTGCTGTCACGACAAGGCAGGCATGCCGAAGCGATGCAGTTCTTCGCCAGGGGACTCGCCGGCAACCCCGACGACGTCGTCCTGTTGAGCCACCAGGGACTGACGCAGATGCGGATGGGTGACGTCGAAGCCGCGGAAACATCTCTTGAACGTGCCGTGACCCTCGATCCGTCCTACCCGCAAGGTCAGTTCAATCTCGGCGTGCTTCGCTTTGGCCAAGGCAGGCACAGCGACGCCATCGCACGCTTTCAACAAACCCTCCACCTCGACCCCGGCTTCACCGACGCCTACGTCAACCTGGGGAGCACCTACGCGGCGCTCGAGGAATACGAGGCGGCGCTCGAGCCCTGGCAGCAGTTGCGGAGAATCCAACCGAACCACCCTGCGCTCATCCACAACATCGCCCTGGCAAACGCCCGGCTCGGCAGGCTGGACTCGGCGATTGCTGATTTCGAACGCGCCCTCGAACTCGACCCGGACAACGCCTCCAGTCGCCGCGAACTTGCGCGTGTGCGAGAACGCCAGCGGGCCGATTGACGGGTACAAGAATTCGCATCATCACGCCACGATTCGCGTTGGATCCGCAGGATTCGGACACACACGGATTGCCGCAGGATTCGGACACACACGGATTGGTCCTACAGCGAGTCTGGTCGAAATCGCACATTGGGCAGGTACCTGTTTTCCTACAGAAACTGTGGCAATTCGCTGATACCCCCAACGGCGCGGTTCGAAGACCATAGCCCCATGACGACCCCACGACATCTGCTGGTGGACCCCGAGAACGAATGCGACTACCACCTCGCTTCCCGGTGCGTGCGGCGCGCCTTCCTCTGCGGCGTCGACGACTACACCGGCCGTGACTGCTCCCACCGCCGGACATGGCTCGTCGAGCGGCTGAGGCAGTTGGCGCCCTGTTTCGCCGTCGACGTCTACTCGTACACGGTGCTAAGCAACCACTTCCATCTGGTGCTGCGCCACGACCCGCTCGCCTACCGATGGTGGAGCGACG
>JAGWBM010000024.1:37821-38783 GCA_021295895.1 Pseudomonadales bacterium | reverse complement strand
GAGAATTCGCTACGCGAATTCTCCCGGCATCGAGCGCCGCTGACTACCAGGCAACAACGGCGTGTTTGTTTCATGGAAGCATGAGTCGCACGGAGCGGAGCGAATAGTGAGCCAAGACAGAATCGAAGCGATCGAACGACAAATCGGCGAGTTGACGACCGAGCTATCCGCCCTGCACAAGGCGCGCGTGGCGGAGCCCATTCCCGACTACCCGTTCGAGACAAGCGCGGGCAAGACGTCGCTTCTCGAACTGTTTGCCGACAAGGACCGGCTGCTTGTCATTCACAACATGGGCCAGGGTTGCCGCTACTGCACCCTGTGGGCCGACGGCTTCAACGGCCTGTTGCCGCACTTGGAATCCGCGCTTTCGGTGGTGCTGGTCTCGAAGGATTCCCCGGACGTGCAACGCACATTCGCCAACTCGCGGGGATGGCGGTTCCGGCTGGCTTCCCACGGCGGCGGCGACTACATCCGCGAGCAGGGTGTCTACGGCGAGGCGGAGAACTATCCCGGTGCGGTGGTCTACGAGCGTCAAGACGACACCATCCTGCGCAAGAACGCCTGTTCTTTCGGACCCGGCGATCTCTACTGCGCCTTGTGGCCGCTCCTGGGCTTGGCCGGATTGGACGAGTTCACGCCTCAGTACAACTACTGGAAGAGACCGGAGAGACTCGAAGACGGTGGCGAGAACATCCTCGACTGACCGCACCGTCGGCCTGATCTACAAGGCAACTTCGCGGGGGCCCCGCGCTTGGCTGTCGCGCTTGGCGCACTGGCGGCCCCTCCGGGGCTTCCTGCGTGTGTACTAACCCCGCACTGGAACTACGTCGTTTGGCGCGCGAGCTTCGGTGACCTGGCCGACTGGCTTCGGCAACCGGACTCGTTCGAGCGATCGATGGACTGCCCGCACATCATCTGGCCAAGGGATCGAAAGTGGTGTCTCGCGACGCTCTACAGCGGTT
>JAGWBM010000024.1:36393-37789 GCA_021295895.1 Pseudomonadales bacterium | reverse complement strand
GAGGCATACGAGTCGGAGTTGTCGAACCAAGCCACCTGACCGGCAACCGTGTGCGGGAACATACCGCGCTCGCGCGTTAGAAACGTCAACGCTACAGCCGAAGCGGCACACGCTCTCCCGTGGCGGCACTCTCGATTGCCGCGAGGACCATTCCCAGGCTCTTGGCGTTGTCGCCCGAGTGCGTCATGGGCGATTCGCCTTTGACCAAGGCGGTGACCATCTCGTCGAGACATCCGGCGTGGCCGCTCGGACCGTCCCAGTCGACGGTGGTTTCGACGCGTTTGGTCGCGCGCATGAAGCCGTCGCTGCCCGCCGCAATTTCTGCATAGGGCGCGGACCGACCATCCCAGATCGCCGTCCCGAGGCTCCCGGAGATGCGCCACTCGGCCTCCCAGGTGGTGGGCGCGCCTTGGGCGGACCAGGAACCGCGGTAGCAGTACCGGGAACCGTTGGTCATCTCGAACACGGCGAGCGCGGAGGCGTTGCCCCGATACCAGGAACCGGGCAGGTTGAACTCGTCGCACCACGCCGTGACGGCATCGGAAGCCGTCATGAACCGTGCCTGGTCGAAGGTGTGAATCGCCATATCGAGCAGCAGAACGTTGGCCATCTCCTCGCGGAAGCCGCCGAAATGAGGAGCTAGGAAGAAGTCCGCGCAGACCAGCCCGACCTCGCCGATGACACCATCGGTCACCAACTGCCGGATGCCTTGGGTGCCCGCGAGATAGCGCCGGTTCTGCATGACGGCGTGCGTCTTGCCGGTACGGGCCGAGATCGCGAGCAGTTCCTGCGCTTCGGCCACGGAGGTCGCGAAGGGCTTCTCGGACAACACGTGGCAGCCCGCTTCCATGGCGGTGCCGGCGATCCGACGGCGGGTCTCCGGAATCGAGGTATCCAGCACGACATCGACGTCAAGGGACCGCAGTGCATGGTCCAGCGAATCAAAGCAGGAAATATCCAAGCCGTGTCGGGTAGCGAGTGCTGCCGAAGCAGCCGGGGCGACGTCGACCAAGCCCACGATGTCGATGTCGGGGCGCGCAACAAGGATTCCTGCCCAGTTGTTGCCCATGCCCCCGCAGCCGACGAGCACGGCTCGGAGCGCGGTCACGATCGCGCCTTCATGGGGACGGCCACTACAACGGCGTGCTGCGGGGGTGTCTTATCCACCAGAGCCAACACTATCGACGTGCACACCGGGAATACCAGCGAAGTCTCTGGCGTTCAGACTCATCAGGGTGGCATTGCGCGATGCTGCGGTCACGCCGATGGCGATGTCGGCTGCGCGCCGCCGCGGCGAACCGAGTTGCCGGAATACCTCGGCTGACATCGAAGCCAGCTGTTCCGAGAATGGGACGATGCCGTCTTCGGTGAAGAACGCGCGAGCAGTCGCAAGCTG
>JAGWBM010000024.1:0-36170 GCA_021295895.1 Pseudomonadales bacterium | reverse complement strand
CCTCGCGTTGGGAGGCCGGGATTCCAAGCACGGCATCGCGTTGACGGAGAATCGCGCGGCGGATGCCTTCGGAGGTTGAGCACTGGTAGGCCAGCGCCAGTTCCCGCGCTGCTTTCCGGGTCGGCTCGTCAAGCATGATCGTTGTGCGGGTGAGCATAAGATGTTAACGGACGGATTGCATAGGTTATGTATAGCATGACACAGGGCTATAATGCCAAGGAGCAGCCTGCGGTTCCTGCGGTTTACCTCGGCTCTGCCGAAGCGCACAATCCCCGTATCGATTGAGACGGTCCGACGACCGACTTGGAAAGTCATGAACCCGGTCGTTGCCCGCAACGAAATCGAACCCCTCCTCGCCGAGTTGATCCGCCAGCTATCCGCCGAGGGGCGCGCG
Organism: Pseudomonadales bacterium; assembly: GCA_021295895.1. GTDB lineage: Bacteria > Pseudomonadota > Gammaproteobacteria > Pseudomonadales > Azotimanducaceae > VXYL01. The sequence continues at coordinate 35,776 of JAGWBM010000024.1, read as the reverse complement.
ACGGAGCGGGCGATCTATCAGCGTATCCGCAAGTCCCTTTGCGAGGCAAAGGATCCGTGCGAGCTGAGCCGCCCGCTGAACGATCTGTCCACCATGTCCCAGGTGCGCAGGCAGGCATCCGGTGACGCCGATGTCCTTCTGGCGCGCATCCTGGAGAAGGCGGAGCAAATGACACTTCCCGACGAGTCGCAGTTGTACCATTGAACTGCGGGGAGCGCCCGTTCCCGCTACCAGGTTTGTCGTACCGATTGGCCGGTAGGTTGCCCAACTACCGTCCCGTCGGCACCTCGTTGAAGGGAATCCCCTTGTCGACGCGGACGTCCTGGGGCAACCCCAGGACTCGCTCGGAGAGGATGTTCAGCATGATCTCGTCGCTGCCCCCGGCGATCCGTCCTCCCGGCGCGCCCATGAACGTAGCTTGATATACCCCCTGGGCTTCGGCGTAGGCCGGATCGGAGACGGCGCCTGAGAGTTCGAGCAGATCCATCGCGAAGGACGCCATGTCCTGGGTCTTCGCAGCAGCGACGAGCTTGCCGATCGAGTTCTCCGGTCCGGGGGTGTCGCCGCGGGAAAGCGCCGAGAGCGCGCGGTAGCCGGTGTATTTGAGGCCCGTCTCCTGGGCATACCAGGTGGCGAGCTTGGCGCGCACGTTGCGGTCGTTGATCGCGGGTTCGCCGTCGATCTCCACCTTGCGCGCCAGGTTGAACACCTGGCGGAATCCAACGCCACCGCCCATTCCCCCGGCGCCGATGGCCAAGCGTTCGTTCATGAGCGTGGTCAGCGCCACCTGCCAGCCCTGACCGACGGCGCCCAGGCGTTGGTCGTCGGGAATGCGCACGTCGTTGAAGTAGACCTCGTTGAAGTTGGCACCGCCGGAGATCTGCTTGATGGGCCGGATGTCGACGCCCGGCGATTTCATGTCGAGGAAGAAGTAGGACAGCCCCTTGTGCTTTGGCACCGTCGGATCGGTGCGCACCACGAGGATGCCGTAGTCGGAGTAGTGCGCCCCGGAGGTCCAGATCTTCTGGCCGTTGATCACCCACTCGTCGCCGTCCTTTTCGGCGCGGGTACGCAGAGCGGCCAGGTCCGAGCCGCCGGCGGGTTCGCTGAACAACTGGCACCAGATGTGTTCGCCGGACGCGAGCGGCGGCAGGTGCCTGCGCTTGTGCTCCTCGCTGGCCCAGGCCATCAGCGTCGGCGCGGCCATGCCCTGGCCGATGGCGAATACGCCCCCAGGCGTCGGGAACTTGCCTTCCTCCTGGTTCCAGATGACCTGTTCCATGGGGCTGGCACCGCGGCCGCCATATTCCTCCGGCCAGCGGATGCATGCCCAGCCGGCGTCGTACTTGCGCTTCTGCCACAACTTGGCGGCCTCGATTTCGTCGAGACCCTTGAGTTCGTCGTTGGTCGGCACGTTGGCTTCGAGCCAGGCGCGTGCTTCCTCCCGGAAAGTGGCTTCCTCGGGGGCGTCGTTGAAGTCCATGGAACCTCCATATTCGTTTGTGAAGGGCGATTCCGCGTCAAGCGGAATCGCGGGCGACCGCGGCGCGGTCGCGTTCGAGTGCGCTGATCAGTTTGTCCTGCCAGGACGATTCGCTGCCGATGTTGACCGACAGCAGCTTTGCGCGGCGGTAGTGGAACTGGCAGTCGAATTCCCAGGTGAAGCCCATGCCGCCGTGGGTCTGGATGTTTTCCTTGGACGCGTAGTAGTAAGCCTGCGTCGCGCTGACCCGGGCCGTCGCCGCGGCGGCGGGTAGTTCGTCGGCATCGGTGGACAACGCCCAGGCGCCGTAGTAGCAGTTGGCGCGCGCCAGGGTGTTCTTGACGTAGGCCTCGGCGAGTTTGTGCTTGATCGCCTGGTAGCTCGCGATGGGGCGACCGAAGGCGTAGCGTTCCAGCGCGTAGGCCTTCGCCATGTCCAAGGCGGCCTCGGCACCGCCGACCTGTTCCCACGCGAACGGAACCGCGGCCCGGTCGAGCAGGCGCTGGGTCATCGCCCACCCTTCGCCGTCGGCCCCGAGTGGTTCCGCGGCCTCGTCGTCGAAGGTGATCTGGGCGTGCGACCGGGTTGGATCCAATGTGCCAACCGATTCCCGGGTGACGCCGTCGAGTTCGGCGAGGAACAGGCTTGCGCCGTCGCCTGTCTCGGATTTCGCCACAACCACGGCGAAGTCCGCCGTGTCGCCGTCCGCCACCGGGATCTTGGTGCCCGAGATGCCGTTGGCAGTCGCCCGCGTCGTGAGCTTCTCGGGTCTTGGCTGGCCGGGCCCTTCGCCGAGGGCGAAGGTTCCGATTGCTTCGCCGGTGGCGAGCTTCGGCAGCCACTTCTCTTTCTGCGCCTCGTTGCCCGCCATCAGGATCGCTTCGGTGGCGAGATAGACCGACGACGAGAACGGCACCGGGGCGACGGCCCGGCCTAGCTCTTCGGCGATCACGCAGAGTTCGAGGTAGGAGAGCCCCAATCCACCGTGGGCTTCGGGAATGACCACGGCGGTCCAGCCGAGTTCGCCGATCTGCTTCCAGAGTTCTTCGTCGTAGGCGGCGTCGCCGTCGAGAATGGCGCGTACGGCGGAATAGGGGCATTGCTCCTGGAGAAAGCCGAGCGCCTGTTCGCGAAGCAGGTTCTGCTCGTCGGAGAATTCAAAGTTCACGGGGCTTCCTTTGCGTTCGGCGGGATTTGGCGACCCAACGGCGTGTGGGGTTCGATTGTAACCGTCTGGGCGTGATCATGGACGCAAATGCCGTTACCGCGCCTTTTTCGGCTTGGCGTTCACTGGCAACACTGGTACTTTTGACCATTCGGCTCCGAAAAGGGTTCGGATTGCAGGGACCGGTCGAATGGCCGGCGGTGAAGGTGGTGAAAGAGAGGGGAGGATGGTCTTGACAGCGGCCATAGTCGATTGCGCACCGGCGACGCCTCTCGCGTTCGCGGGAGAGCATCGAACCTCCCCTTCTTCGCGTGTGACCGTCGGCTGATGCGGGAAGCGGATTTCGACGCCAACTACGCTCGGTCCCGGGCGTTGCCGATGTTCGGCGAAGGCCACATTCCGCCCGAGCGAGACCGTAGCGTCAGCCAGGACGACAGCGGTTTCAAGGATGTCCTATTGCTACTCCTACGGTCTTGGCCGTACATTCGGCCTCAGCTACTCGGCCGCTGGTGGTATCCCGGACGCGGCACGGAGGACCGGGTCGCGGACTTGGTGAGCGGCGGCGGCTATCAGTTCGGATACGCGCCCTTCCTCGTGGCCCTTGCAGCGGCGCTTGGCCCGTTCTCGGGTTGGATGCCCGCGACCCTCGACTGGCCGATGAACCTCCTCTACGTGCCCGTGATGGCGATGACGGTTTCCATGTTCGCCATGGCGTTCCTGCGCGGCCGAGGGCAGCAGTTCGGCACGATCGTGCTGTTGCTCGCCGGCATCGGTACCAACGTCTCCGCCAATTTCTTCATCGAGGGCTACGCATCGAGCCTCTACGGCGCGACGGTGACCATCGCGTGCATTGCGGGCTGGATGTTGCAATTCCGGTTGCAGCAAGGCCGCATCGAATACCGTGCCCGAGTCGGCGCGCATCTCGTCTATTTCTATGCCATCAATTTCTTCGAACGATTCCTGAACCTGGCGTTGGGCGTGATACTCGCCGACCTGTTGAACCAGAGCCTCCTGCAGGCCGAGCCCATCGCACCCGGACTTGCGGGTTTGGTGGGACTGCCCGAATTTGCCCAGGGCAGGCTCGATCAACTCACGCCGGAGCAACGGCACGAAGTCAAGTGGGTCTACGTCTACATCGCGCTCGGAACCCACATGGCGCGCTTGCCGCTCAGGATCATCAATCCCTACTACAAGATGTGGATCATGCAGCGCATCAACCAGGATCTTCGGGTCGCGCTGCTATCGCGATGGCACCAACTCTCGCTCAGCTATCACAGCGGCCACCGCACGGGCGATGCCGTCTACCGCATCTACCAGGACAGCGCCATGGTGACGGCGGTAGTCGACCAACTGATCAACCTGACGCTGGCCATGATGAGCTATTACACCTGCGTTGCATTGGTCACGATCCTGAGCCCTTGGCTCGGTCTTGTCGCGGGCGTCATCGTGGTTCCCGCCTTGTTGTGGGCGCAGTGGGCGATGCCCCGAATGCGCACCCGGACCCTCGTATACAGGGCGGCCACCTCGGATGTCACGTCCACGATCCAGGAGAGCTTCGGCGGCATTCGCCTCATCAAGGCGTTCGGTGCTGCCGACCGATCTCAGCGACGGATGGAGGAGGACTCGGTCGTCGCCTTCAACGCGGCCTTCAGGGTGCGTCACCTGATCGCGATCGTCACCATCGTCATGTACACGGTGGCGGCCATGTTCATGGCCAGCGGGACCTCGTTCATGGCTTGGTGGGCCAGCCGTAGCGATCCCACCTTCGCCACGGATCTGATCGGCTTGGTTGGGATCAGCTTCGTGGTGTGGAACCTGGCCAGCTACACGTGGACCCGCGACCAGTTCCACGAATCCAGCGGCCGAGTCCGCGAACTGTTGCGCAACTGGATGTCCGCGCAGGACATGGCCATGGGCCTACGCCGCGTGTTCGACATCCTCGATATCGAGCCCGAAGTCCAGGACGACCCCAATGCGGTTCCGCTTGCTGGTCTCAATCACGAGATCCGCTACGACCGCGTCGGCTTTGCCTACGAGTCGGAGCGTCCGGTTCTCGAGGATGTCAGCTTCTCGGCGACGCCGGGATCGATCACCGCGATCATTGGTCCCACCGGATCGGGAAAGACCACGTTGACCGCCCTCCTGGTAAGGCTTTTCGATCCGGATCGCGGTTCCATCACCATTGATGGCCGCGATCTGCGCGAATACCAGGTCGCTAGTCTTCGCAGCAACGTCGCCATCGCGTTGCAGGAGAACGTCCTATTCGCCATGTCCGTCGCGGACAACATCCGCTACGCGGCACCGAACGCCACGGACGAGCAGGTCCAGGAAGCCATCCGCGTCGCGGGCATGGACGACTACGTGTCGAGCTTGCCCGAGGGTTTGGATACGGTGCTGTCGGACCGCGGCGGCAAGTTGTCCACCGGGCAGCGCCAGCGTTTGTCCATCGCCCGCGCCATCGTGCGCGATACCTCAATCCTCGTGCTCGACGAGCCGACCGCCGCCTTGGATGCCGCAACCGAACACGGTGTCATGCGGAACCTGGCCGAGTGGGGGAAGGATCGAGCGATTTTCCTGATCACGCACCGGATCTCCACGATCCGCCGGGCAGACAACATTCTCTATCTGGACGGGGGGCGAATCGTCGAGAGCGGCAGCCACGAGTCGCTGATGCAACGCGAAGGGGGGCGCTATCGATCGTTTGTCGAGGCCGAATCCACCCTTACCAACGTGACGAGGCACGGGGCATGAACGGCACGGCCAAACGGAGCGGCCATGGCTGAATCCACCGGTGATCCGACTCCGCCGGGTGGACCCTCGCGGCGGGCGCAGGAGCGTGAACTCGAAACCCGCACGAGCGGGATCGACACGCACACTCAAATCGGCGATAGCGAAGCCTTCCGGCTCATCCTCCGAAGCGCCGCGTACATCCGTTTCTTCTTCTGGCGGTATTGCATCAAGTTCGTCCTGAAACTCGGTGCCTACGTCGTCGCGCTCGGGCTCCTGCCTTGGCCTGCCAAGATGCTCGTCGACCACGTGATCCTGGCCAAGCCGATCGCTGAGGCCGCCAACTATCCACCGTATTGGCAGTGGGTGGTCGACGCCATGCAGGGCATGGGACCGCTGGAGATCCTGGTCTGGCTGGTCGTTATCGGCCTCGGCCTGGTGTTATTGATCGGTCGCTACGTTTCCGGCTACGACGACGATGTCGAGGCGGGATTGGCACAGGGTCACGACTACGCCACGCAGACGGAGAACCAGATCCACGGTGGCCACAGCACCTTCGGGGGACTTTGGGGCTACGTCGAGTTCAAGTTCAACGCCCGCCTCACCCAGTCCCTCAATCACATGCTTCGCTCGCAGCTATTCAGCCGGATCGGCGCATTGTCGATGACGCAGTTGGAGGAACAGCGCATCGGCGATTCGATCTACCGGGTCATGTACGACGCGCCGCAAGTCAACGAGATCTTCTACGAGATCACCCACACGCCGGCGATGTCCACGTTCCTATACGCGCAGGCCGGCGTGACGCTGCTCGTGACCTATCCGGGGGAGTACGCGATCTTCTGGATCACGATGGCGATGTGTCCCACCTACGCCATCCTGTCGAGCCTGTTCTCGCGCATTGTCCGGCGGCGTGGCCAGGCGGCGCGCGCGGCGGGAGCCTTGACCACCGGCACCATCGAAGAGGGCATGGACAACGTGCTGGCCGTGCAGAGCCTCGGCAGCAACGAAAACGAACGCGGGCGTTTTGATCGCGATAGCAAGGAATCCTTCAAGCGGCATCGTGCGGTCTCCCTGCTGTGGTTCATCATTCCCCAGGTGGGCGACACGATAAACGCGATCGCGCAGACGGCGTTCTTCGTCCTCCTCATCAACCTCATCATCGATGGCGGCCTTACGGCAGGCGACTTCGGGGCGATGTTCGTGTTCTGGGGCTACCTACGCGGCCCAGCCATGGCTCTCGGCATCCTCTGGATCCGGCTGCAGGACAACGTGGCGGGTATGCGTCGAGTCTTCGCCATGCTGGATCTACCCCCCGAGGACGACCTGGGTGGGACGCGGTTGCCGCCGATACGCGACGGAATCTCGATGCATGGGGTCGGTCTTGTCTATCCGGACGGAAGGCGCGCGTTGGCCGAGGTCGATCTTGAGGCGAAAGTCGGCCAGATCGTCGCGTTCTGCGGGCCCACCGGCGCCGGCAAGACGAGCCTCGCGTACCTGATTCCCCGCTATCACCGGGTCAGCGAAGGGGAGGTCCGGGTGGACGGGCACTCGGTCGACAAGGTGACGCTCGACAGTCTGCGTTCGCAAGTAACCTACGTGTTCCAGGAGACCCAACTGTTTTCGGACTCCATTCTCGACAATATCCGTTACGGCAAGCCGAGAGCGGGTCGAGAGGACGTCATGCGGGTCGCTCGCACGGCGGGCATCCACAACTTCATCATGTCGCTACCGGAAGGCTACGACACGAAACTCGGAAGCGCCGCCGCCAGCAAGCTCTCGGTGGGCCAGAAGCAACGCATCTCGATTGCGCGCGGCCTGCTGCGCGAGTCGCGGATTCTGATCCTTGATGAGCCGACATCCGCCTTGGATCCCGAGACCGAGGAATACCTAGTCCAGTCGCTGCACGAAGCGGCCAAGGATCGGCTCGTCATCATCATCGCGCATCGCCTGTCCACGATCGCCCACGCCGACAAGATCGTTTTCCTAGAGGAGGGGCGCATCATGGAGCAGGGCAGCCACGACGAACTGATGGACCGCGAAGATGGGCGTTACCGTCGCTTCGTCGAGTTGCAGACGGCTGCTGCCGACGATACGACCGCTGGGTAGTCGGTCGAGGCTCGCCGGCGGGGCCAAAAAGCCGCAGTAGCCAGCCGGCGGTTGGGCGTACCAACGCGACGGACCGGGCTTGTTTGCCATTCCGAAAGCTCCTATGTTGCTGCCATGACGGACTTCTCCGAGTTGGGTTTCCTCAAGGTAGTGGCGGTCGCGCCGCCTGTGGTCATTGCGGATCCCGCCGCGAACGCGGCGGCCATCGTGAAGCGCTATGCCGATGCGCCGAACGACGCAGCGATTGTACTCATGCCGGAGCTTTGCATCACGGGCTACACCTGCGAAGACCTGTTCGCGACGGCCGACCTGCGCAACGCCGCGCACCGGGCATTGGGCGAGGTGGCACGCGCGACCGACGAACGGATCTTGGTGGTCGGGGCACCGTGGTGGCTGCCCGACGGTCGCATTCTGAACTGCGCCTTCGCGTGTCGCGGCGGTCGGATTCTCGGCGCGGTGCCAAAGGTCGCCCAGCCGAACTACGAAGAGTTCTACGAGAAGCGCTGGTTCGCCTCGGGTGCCGACCTGGCCCTCGAGGTCGACGATGAGGCGGGCCGGTTTCCGTTACGCACCGACCTGGTGTTCAAGCTGGGGAATACCGCGTTCGGCATCGAGATCTGCGAGGATCTTTGGGCGCCGAATCCGCCGAGCGCCGACCTCGCCCTGGCGGGCGCGGAGATCGTGCTCAACCTGTCGGCCAGCACGGAGTTGGTCGCCAAGGCGGACTACCGCCGGGATCTTGTGCGTACCCAGAGTGCGCGCACCATCGCCGCCTACGTGTACGCCGGCGCCGGACCCAGCGAATCCACCAAGGACGTTGTGTTCGGCGGCCATCTCATCGTCGCGGAGAACGGCTGGCTGCTCGGGGAGTCGACGCGTTTCGAACTGGCCGGTTCGAGCCTAACGGCGGAGATCGACACCCAGCGCCTACGCCATGCACGCGTGCAGAACACCACCTTTGCCCAAAGTCGGCGGCCGTCGCCGCCCGCGGTGGTTGACACCGGAAGGCTGCCGCCGCTCGGCACACTCGCGCGAATCTATCCCAAGCAACCGTTCGTGCCGGCCGACGAGTCGGAACTCACGGCCCGCGCGCGGGAGATCCTGGCTATACAGGCAACCGGCCTAGCGCGGCGTGTGCGTGCGGCCAAAGCCGATCGGTTGGTAATCGGGCTGTCCGGCGGACTTGATTCGAGCCTCGCCTATCTCGTCTGTCTCGACGCACTTGGACTCTTGAACCGGCCACCGACCGCTCTATGCGCACTAACGATGCCCGGCCCCGGGACCACGGCACATACCTTGGCGTCCGCGCGAGAGCTTGCCCGAACGACCGAGGTGGAGTTGCGCGAGATCTCCATCGAGTCGGCGGTGGATCAGCACCTCGCGGACATATCGCACCCGGGCGATGCCGACGTGACGTTCGAGAACGTACAGGCCCGTGAGCGCACCCAGATACTGTTCGACACGGCCAACCTCACCGGTGGCATCGTGGTCGGCACCGGCGACCTCTCGGAACTCGCCTTGGGGTGGTGCACGTTCAACGCGGATCAAATGGCCAGCTACAACGTCAACGCCGGGGTTCCCAAGACGCTGATCGCCTACCTGGTCCGGTGGTACGCGCGGCACCGGGCGGACGACGACCTGCGGGTCGTCCTGGAGCGCGTCCTCGACACCCCGATCACGCCCGAGCTCATCCCGTCGGAGGACGGCGAGATCACCCAGGAGACCGAGGCCATCATCGGTCCCTACGAACTCCACGACTTCTTCCTGTATCACTTCCTGCGCAACGGCGCGGGTGCCGCGAAGATCTTCGTGCTGGCGTGTCGCGCCTTCGACGGGACTCATGCACCGCGCGAGATCAAGCATTGGCTCAAGGTGTTTTTTCGGCGATTCTTCGCCCAACAATTCAAACGTACTACCCTGCCACCGGGTCCCAAGGTCGGTACCGTGAGTCTGTCCCCGAGGGGCGACTGGCGGATGCCGGACGAGGCGAGCGCCGGGGCACTGCTGGCCGCAATCGACGAAATCGAACTCAACTGATCGGAGAGAAAGCAATGTCGAAGCGGTTTCTATTCACGATATCCATGCTGGTGGCGACGGTGTCGGCAGCCCAGGACGTACCCTATTGCGGTGACGAGGGGGTTTGGCTGCAGATCCTCGGTTCCGGTGGTTCGGACCTCACCGATCAGCGCAGCGCGGCGAGCTACCTCGTGTGGAACGGCGAGCATGCCCGGCTGATGGTCGACACCGGGTCGGGATCGGCGCTGCGCTTCGACGAGGCGGGCGCCGACTTTGCCGACTTGGACGCCATCGTCTTCACGCGCTTGCAGGCGTACAACACCGTGGACCTGCCAAGCTTCCTCGAGGGTTCGCCGAAGTCGGGTCGCAAAGGTGTCCTGCCGGTCCTTGGCCCGGCGGATCCAAACGGCGAGTCGACAAGCGCTTTCCTTGATCGGCTCATCGGACCCCAAGGGGCCTACCCTCACCTTTCCCGCTTCTTGAGTGTCGACTCCCCGGGCGGCTACCGCATCAGCGTTCGCGACGTGATGGCTATCGGGACACGGCGCTGGGCGGAATTCGGCACGGACAATCTCAAGCTTGCGGCGATACCCGTACACCACGGTGGCTTGCCGGCACTTGCCTGGCGCGTCGAGATCGACGGCTACGCCATCGTATTCGCCGGCGGGTTCAGCGATCAGAAAGGCACGGTCACCAAGTTCGCCGAAAACGCGGATGCACTGGTCGTCCACCACGCCATCTCGGAATCGGCAAGGGGCCGCATCCGGGATCTGTACGCGAGGCCTTCGGAACTGGGCCGCGTCGCGACCCAGGCCAATGTCCGAATGTTGGTCCTCGGCCACCGGACGACGCGCACGCTGGGCATGGAGACCATCAACACCGGCGCGATCCGGGAGCAGTACTCGGGACCGCTCATCTTCGGCGACGAGTTGGAGTGCTGGGGCCTGTGACGGCTAGCCGGCGCGGTGGGCCGCCTTGGCCCTGGCGCGAAGCGCCGTAGGGGCGGGGCTTGTCCCCGCCCGCCTCTGCGGACCCGCAGCGTGCGGTGCATCATCGACGGGCAGCCTTGCATCCTTCTGGCACGTTGGGCGTTTGTCCCATGGCAGGGTCCAAGGGGTATGATGCGGCTTCTTTCCTAAGTGGACTCCCGAATGGGTAAGGGTGACATCCGCACGCGGCGCGGCAAGATCGTACGGGGAACGTACGGCAATAGGCGGCGACGGAAGCGGAAGAAGACGGGCGATACCAACAAGCAGTAGCTTCTGAAGGGCTCATGCGGCTGCGTCGTGCCGCCCATCTCGAAGCGCAACCGTTCCGCTGACCGCGACGGCATTCGTACTATGCTTGTCGTTTCGTCTCGCGGAGCATCCCATGGCGCTCGACACCGAAACCTGCGACCACCTCCTTTCCACAACCCGCGCGGTTCGCAAGCGGCTGGACCTGTCGCGCCCGGTACCCCGGGAGATCATCGACGAGTGTCTTGAACTCGCCATTCAGGCACCCACCGGGTCGAACAGCCAGAACTGGCGCTGGGTGGTGGTCGATGACGCGGACAAGCGACAAGCCCTCGCGGATCTCTATCGCCGGGGCGGAGAAGCCTATCTCACGGGTGCGAGCGAGCGCGCCGACGCCTCGGGCGATGCGCAAACGGCTCGTGTCTTCAGTTCCGCGCTATACCTGATGGAGCACCTGCACGAAGTGCCGGTACATGTGATCCCCTGCCTGGTTGGTCGACCGGGCGCGGGCGCAGGCGTCACTGCCTTGGGCGGCTACTTTGCGTCGATCTATCCGGCGGTGTGGAGCTTCCAATTGGCCTTGCGAGCCCGCGGATTGGGCTCCTGCCTGACGACCCTGCACCTCGGTTTCGAGAAGGAGGCGGCGGAGATACTTGGTCTGCCCGAACACGTCGTGCAGACGGCGCTTTTGCCTGTTGCCTTTACGCTCGGGACAGATTTCCGACCCGCGACGCGGCAGCCGGCGTCGACGGTCACGCATTGGAACGGCTGGCGCGACTGAGAACCCAATTGTCGTGACCGACCCGTACCTGCTCACCGCTACGGAACTGCGCGGGGTCGTCGCGCGGCGCGAGTTGAGTTGCCGCGAGGTTCTCGAAGCCCATATCGAGCGGATCGACGCCGTCGACCCGGCACTGAACGCCATCGTCACGAAGACCTACGAACTCGCCAGGGCGCGTGCCGACGACCTGGACCGAAACCCCAACCACCACGGCGTTCTTGCGGGCTTGCCGATCGCGCACAAGGACCTGTTGCCCACCAAGGGCATTCGCACCACCTACGGCTCGCCCCTCTACGCCGAGCACGTGCCGGAGGTCGACGCGCTGATTGTCGAACGCATGCGAGCCGCAGGGGCGCTCGTCGTGGGCAAGACCAACGCTCCGGAGTTCGGCGCGGGTTCGCAGACCTTCAACCGCGTCTTCGGGGCGACCCGCAATCCCTACGACACGACCAAGACCTGCGGCGGTAGCAGCGGTGGCGCAGCGGTGGCGTTGGCGGCGCGGATGATTCCCATTGCGGACGGTAGCGATACGGGGGGCTCGCTGCGCAACCCGGCGGCGTTCTGCAACGTCATCGGCTTCCGTCCGTCGCCGGGACGGGTCCCGTCGTTTCCCGGCGACCCCTGGTCGGACCTGTCGACGGCAGGCCCAATGGCGCGCACGGTGGACGACGTGGCCTTGCTCTTCTCGGTGCTCGCGGGACCCGACCCACGCGTGCCGAACTGCCTGCCCGAGCCGGGTAGCACGTTTCGATCGGTGGAACCGGTCGACCTCTCGAAGTTGCGTATCGCGGTGACAGAGGACTTCGGCGGCTTGCCGGTGGCGGGCGCGATCCGCGAGACGATCCGGAACCTGGGTGATGCACTTGCGTCGGCGGGCGCTACGGTGATCGAGGCGGCACCGGACCTCGCCGACGCCCGGCGGATCTTTCACATCCTGCGTGCCAGCGGCTTTCGACGTCGGTTCGGTCCCCTAAGCGAGGCCGAGAAGGCGGAGCTCAAGGACACCATCCGCTGGAACCTGGATGCCGGACTGGAGCTGACGGTGGCCGACTACGACTGGGTCTACCCGGCGCGTGCTGCCCTGGTGGCACGAGTCGGCGAGTTCTTCGGGGATGTGGACCTGCTCGTAGGCCCGACGACGCAGGTCCTGCCTTTCGACGTGACCACGGATTGGGTGCGGGACGTGGAAGGCAAACGCATGTCCACCTACATCGAGTGGATGGAGAGTTGTAGCTGGATCACGGTCACGTGCTGCCCGGCGCTGTCGCTGCCGGCCGGGTTCAGGAATGGTCTACCGGTGGGTGCCCAACTCATCGCACCGCTCCTCGAGGACGCTTTTCTGCTGCGGGCGGCGAAGGCTGTGGAGGCGGTTACCGGTTACGCCTCGTGCGCGCCGGCGTTGCGTGAATGAACAAGCACCATCATCAGTGATACCTGCCTTGGACGACGATGCACTTGCCATCTACGACTTCGTATACGAAGCGATGTTCCTTGGTGATCCTTCGGGACCAGTAGCCCGCCAGCTCGTGCTCCAGCGGTTGCGGGTTGCCGATGCCTGCGAAACGTACCACCCGGTAGGGAGGCGGTTTCGTGGCGTTAGCCGAACGTCGGATCGTCGCTCACGCGCACCAGCGTCTTGCCGAAGTTCCCGCCGGCGAGCATCGCGCTGAACGCCGCCGGTGCCTGATCGAGACCTTCGCGGATGTCCTCGCGGTACTTGATCCTGCCGTCCCGGATCCAACCGGCCATCTCGCCCAGAAACCGGTCCTGGTGGCTGGCAACGAAGTTCCTGACGAATAGGCGGTGCACCGCAACGTTCTGGCGGTCGAAGACCGGCCGTCCGGTTTCGGCCCAGACCGTGCCCGTGTCGCGGCCGTCGGTGTTGCCGTATTGCGAGATCATGCCGCACAGTGAGATCCTCGCGTTGCGATTCAGGAGCGGCAACACCCCCTCGAAGACGTGTCCGCCAACGTTCTCGAAGTAGATGTCGATACCATCCGGGCAAGCGTCGCGCAGGTCGTCCCGATAGCTTGAGGAGCGGTGCGACACGCAGGCGTCGAGGCCGAGTTCCTCGACCACGAAGTCGCATTTCGCCGATGTGCCGGCAATGCCGACGACCCGGCAACCGTGAAGCTTGGCGATCTGTCCCGCCGCTTGGCCGACGCCGCCGGAAGCGGCGGAAACCACGACGGTTTCTCCGGGTTGCGGTTGGCACTGCACCGCCACACCGGAGTAGGCGGTGAGTCCGAGCATGCCGAGGATGCCGACGGCTGTGGAAATCGGAGCGATGGCAGGGTCGAGTTTGCGCGGGAACATGTAGCCGAAGACGTCGACGTCCCGTCCCGTCAGGCCGTAGAGCTGCCAGCCGTTGGTGTTGAAGAGATAGTCGCCGGGCTGGAAATCGTCGGCCCGGGATTGGACGACTTGGGAGACCGTCCGGCCATGACAGACGTCGCCCACGGCTTCAACCCCGCTTCGTCGGCGTCCCCACTGGTAAGGGTCCAAGGAAAGGTAGATCGTCCGTGTCAGGACTTGGTCCGCGGCGGCTTCGGGGATCGCCTCGTCGCCGAGGACGAAGTCTCCATCCGTCGGCCAACCGGCAGGGGGCCGCCTCGCCAGTCGCCAAACTCGGTTCACTGGGCGTCGCGGTCCGGCGCGGGCAAGTCGCCGTAGGAACTCTCGCCCAACCGGAATACAAGCTCGCTCACGCGTGCCGGTGCCGGTACCGCCTCGCCGCCCTCGACCATCGGACGAAAACGCCATGATCGCACCGCGTTGAGCGCCGCGTCGTCGAATACGCCCGGCGGCTCGGACTCCACGACGATGGCATTGGCAACGGTCCCTGCCACCGTAACGTCGTAGCGGACCACGACGCGGCCCTCCACTCCACTTGCCCTCGCGGCGGCGGGATAGACCATGTCGGCGCCACCGATCAGCTGCGGTGGCCGCATCAGCGAAGCACAACCGGCAAGAACCACCACCAGGGTGGTCAGGAAGAGTGTGAAAACCGCTCTCGGCATGGGAACACGATACCGCATGATCCGAGTCGCTTGTGGGTGTCCGCTGCATTCGCCGCGTGGGGTTGTGGCCCCTGGTGCCTCCGCATGAGTGACGTCCCTTGGGTCGGCACTGCACTCGTCGTGGGTGGGTGTCCCTTTGAGTCCGCTTAGAGTCTCGTCGTGGGTGGGTGTCCCTTTGAGGCCGTGCCTTAAGGTCGGTGGTGTATGCTCGCTCTGATTCCCAAGACGGAGGGAGAAACGCCATGATCGCAATTGGGGATACCGCCCCGGATTTCACGCTCAGGAGCCACGACGGCGAAGAGGTGAGCCTGTCCGGGTACAAGGGCGACAAGTGGGTAGTGCTGCACACATTTCCGCTCGCGTTTACCGGCGGCTGAAGCAGTCAGACCGCGAACTTCAACCGTGCGTTGAAGCAATTCACGGATGCGGGCGCCGCCCTCATCGGCTTGAGCGTCGATTCCGGCCCGGCGTTGCGGGCCTGGTCGACGGCCATGGGCGGCATTCGACATCCCCTGTTGGCGGATTTCTGGCCCCATGGCACCGTGGCGACCTCGCTCGGCATATTCAACGAGGGCGCGGGGATCGTGAACCGCACGCTCATGATTATCGATCCCGACGGCTTGGTTCGACACACCGAGGCGCACCAGGGCACGTTGCCTGATCCGGCCGCTGCGTTGGACAAGCTGAAGTCGCTGCAGGCGGGGACGTAGGGGCGACGCCTGTCGTCGCCCACATCGGAAAGCGGTTTTCGCCGGCACGGGACGTGACAAGCCCGTCCCCTACGATTCGGTGTTCCCTGCGCGTCCGCGTCCTGGTCCCCCGGTGGAATGCGCATCGAACTCGGGCGACGCGAGAGCGTGCATGGTGCCGGTCAGGGCTCGGGTCCGGTGGTGCAACACGAGATAGGACTGCGCGGCCGGATTCGCTGGTAACCGGTGCCGGTCGTCCTGGCGCGGGTGCTAACGAACGCCGGCAATGCCGTTTTTGATGCCCTCCGTTGCCCAGCCTGCCCAAGGCAGGGTAAAGAATCTGAAGCCCTTGTCCTGTAGTTGGGCAGGCGAGATGCCCGGTGGCACGAAGAACATGCCCGCGGCAACGCCTGCGGCCTGGCATGATGCGCCGATCTTGTCCAGAGCGGCATGGTAGGTCTCGCTGGTGTAGTCCAACGCAACGTCGAGGTTGATCGACAGGTCCGACGGGCCGACCAGCAACACGTCGATTCCGGGAACGGCGAGGATCTCGTCGATGGCGTCCAACGCTTCCCGGGTTTCGATCATCGGGACGATCAGCAGTTGCTCGTTGACCGCGTCCATGTACTCGCGGTAGTCCTTGAACTCGCCCCATTCGCCGCGCATGCCGGCGGAACTCCGGACGCCGTCGAAGGGATATTTGCACCACTTCACCATGTCGGTCGCTTCAGCGGAGGTGTTGACCATGGGAACGACGATGCCCTTGGCGCCGATATCCAGCGCGTAGCAGATCTGGTCGGGGCGCAGGTCCCCCACACGGACGATCGGCGACGCCGTCGTGCCGCGCGTTGCGGACACGGCGCGCGCAAGTCCCTTGATGTCGTCCGTCGAGTGTTGGGTATCGAACAGGATGAAGTCGAAGCCGGAACTCGCGAGAAAGCGAGCTTCGCTATTGGCGCCTGCGGTCGTGCCGACCGCGGTTTCTCCGGCTTTGAGCAAGTCCTTGACGTGGTTCATTGAGGTGACCTTCCCCGAAAACGAACCGCGAACCTTACGGCGTGTCGTTGGAAAGTGCCAGTTTGGGGACCGTCAGAGGTTCCGGATGATGTTCGCCATCACGCTCTCGACGGCAATGAACCGCTTGGTGAGATCCAGTTGCGACTGGGCCCGCGCCAGGTTGTCGCCGTGTTTGCCGACCTTGAAGTAGACGTCGCCCTCGAGGTGGTCGGTCAGAAACCGCACCGACAGCATGAAGCTCATGTAGGCAGGTGCGGCGGCGTAGTGCCCGAAATCGTCCGCCGCGCCGAACGCCGAGAAGAAACCCTCGCTCAAGGACTCGAAGCGGGCTCGCGAGAACTCGGCGGCGGTCTCGGTTTCTTCGCTGCCTGCGAACGCCGAGCGCACCAGGTCGCCAAAATCCCAGGCCGGATCGCCCAGCATCAACGTGTCGAGGTCGATGATGGCGGCAACGGCATTTCGCGTCGGGTGAAAGAGCAGGTTGTTCACCTTGCAGTCGCCGTGAATCACCTGCCTCGCCTTGCCGGGCCGGAACCGGGTTCGGAGTTCGTTGATCTCATCGAGTGTGGTTCCAACATCGCCGGTCGGTGCCGCGTCGAGCCGCTTTAGGTAGAAACGGAGATCGTGAAACCCTTCGATCACCGGTTCGAGTTCGACGGCGAAGTCCACGAACGTCGCGAGGAAGTCGCCGAACGCTCGTCCGGCACAAGCGATGAGTTCGTCGGGTAGATTCTGAAAGCTCCTGGATGGTAGGTGGGGGAACAAGCGCCAGATTTCCCCGTCGGCGTCCTCGCTGCACGGTGACCCTTCGAGCGTCGGGATCGGGGCGAGAAGCAGATTGCCGCCTTCGTGTACGGTGGCCTTGGCGAGATTGCGCATGAGCGCTTGCGGGTTCCGAAACACCGAACGGTTGAGGCGCTGAAGCACGTAGCGGTCATCGACGAGGTAGGTGTCGTTGATGTGGCCAGCGTCGATCGGACGTATTTCACCCACAACGCCCCAGGCCTCTAGGATCTCGCGGGCGGCGGCAGATGGAGGTTTGTGGTTCGCCGCGACATCCGCGATGGGCAGCAGGTATTCGCCGAACGATCCGCCGAGGGAGTCGATGTCGACGTTCGCGTCGCCGTCGAGGAAGTCGGCAACCCCGACGAGCGCCTCGGAGACGTCGCGCAACTCGCCAAGCAGGTGGGGATACCGTTCGAGTGCGATCCGTTGTTGCCGCCAACCGGCAATCCAACGACCCAGGGTCGCGCCGCTGTCGAGATCGGACGCGGCACGTCGGGTGGCGAGTGACTCCGGCGGTATTCGGTCGACGAACCGGTCGAGTGGCGTGGTGGTGGCGTAGGGTCGCTCTTCCCGGGAACTGCCCAGTCCGCTGACCCGGCGCTGGAACTCCGCGACACCCAGCAACCGCAGGTACCACTTGACGGGTTCGAGCATCTCGATGAGCGGTGCCAGATCGGGATAGTCGAGGAACAGGGCGGTGTTGTCCTGCGCGAGAATGCCGAGCCTTGCGAGTGTGTCCCGCGTCTTCGCGGCGCTTTCGTAGACGTCCTCGACATCCGACTTTTTGCCTGCCCAGAAACGTTCGGCAATGGCCGGCATACGGCTCCACAGGCGGGTATCGAGCAGTTCATCCGTAACAAGCTCGGACCAGAGGCAGGCTTCACCGCCGAGTACGCGCCCGCCGGATTTCGCGGCGAGCTCGGGAAATGCGCCGAAACCCGACATCCACTTGAGCCCCTCGCGTACGTGGGCGAGCCTCGGGTGATCTTCCATCGCCTGCTCGTCGGCCTTGGTGGCGGAAGCCGGGTCGAAGGCGAAGTGCACGTCTGCCGGATAGAACAGATCCAGGTAGTACGGCGCGCTTACGACGCAGTCATGCCCGGCGGCGAGCGCTGCGTCCCGGGCTTCGATCCCGCGCCAAGCCTGGATGACGGTGTCCTGGCGAAGACCCTCGTGCAGGCACTCGTCCCATCCGATCGCACGTTTGCCCAATCTGCCGAGCGTCTCGACAACGTGCTGGTAGAACGCCGTGCAATCGCGCCCGACCTCGTCCCCGCCGAAATGCACGAACTCGTCGGGGAACACGTTGGCGAACTCGCCGAGCAATGTGTCGACGGCAGCGCGAACCTCGGCGTTGTCGATGTCGAGGCAGACGTCGTGGACCCCGAAACGTGTACTGGGTCCGTCGACGCTGGTGCCATCCACGGCCCAATCCGGGTGCGCGGCAAGCCAACTCGTGGCGTGGCCGGGGACATCGATTTCCGGAACGACACGTATCGCCCGATCGGCGGCATAGCGCACCAGATCGCGCAGTTCGGCCGCCGAATAGGCATCGGTGCTAGCCAGTTCGGGGTAGGCGTCGGAGCGGAAACGGAAGCCCTGGTCGTCGGTGAGATGCAGGTGAAGGACGTTCAGCTTGTAGAACGCCATCACGTCGAGTGTGCGTTTCAGGGTGTCCAACGTGATGAAGTGCCGAACCGTGTCGATCATCACACCGCGCCAAGGGTAGTGCGGCGCGTCGTGAATTACGGTGGTCGGCGGGCCGCCATCGGCGACGAGTTGCACCAAGGTCGCGAGTGCCGACAGAGCACCCCACTCGGTCGCGGCTCGAATGCCGCAGGTTTCATCTAACGTAAGCCGGTATTCATACGAGTCGGCGACCCCGGGAACGGCCAGTGCTGCAGCCTCGATCTCGAACGCAATGACCAGACCCCGACCCGGCAACCGCGCCACCGCGCGCCTCAAACGTTCGGAACAGGGTCCTTGGACTTTGTTCGGGCCGGAAGCCAGCACCCGTCGTGGACCGGGACTGAGGTCCCTAGGCGTGGGGAGCAGACCTACTTGATCGCGAGTTGTCGGTGCCAATGGATGATCTCGACGGCGGCGGCCGCCGCCTCGATGCCCTTGTTGAATTCGTCATCGGCAGCCCGGGCCCGGGCGTCCGCCAACTCCGTGACGGGCAAGACCTCGTTGACGATGGGCACCCGGGCTCTGCGGGAAACCTCGCCAAGTCCCCGGACGCACTCGTCGATGATCATCTCGAAGTGGTAGGTGTCGCCTTTGAGCACGACGCCGAGGCAGACGATGGCGTCCACATCGGGATTCGTCTCGACGACTTCGTTGGCCGCGAACGCAAACTCCAGCGACCCGGGCAAGGTATGGGTGACGATGTTGTCGGCACCTTTCGCCAGCAGCACCTCGACGCATTTCCCGTGCAGCGAGCCGACGATGTCGGCGTACCACTTGGATCGAAGGATGACGACGGTCGCACCGCCCTCGAGGGTGGGGAGGGCGGCGATGTCGATGGCTTGTTGCATGGGCGGCAAGTGTGCGGGTCTCACCGGTCTGCGGCAACCCGGATGCACTTGTTGGGAGGCACGTCCCGTGCGGGTAGCCAGGGCCGGCAAAGCCGTTCACGGTTGACGCCGGCTCGCCGGCTTGCCCAAACTGCGATTGCTATTCCTTTTGAGGGGCCGGCCCCATGCCGGAAGCAGTCGATACGCCACCCGTCGGTCGCGTTCTGGGTACTGACGACGCGACGCCGCTGTCGTTCTGGGTTGCGCTGGGCCCGGACCAGTACCTGCAACTAGACGATGTGGTCGCACTAGAGCGGCGGTTGCCCGATGGCGACACCGTGCGCATCTACGGGCTCGTGACGGAGGTGCGGGCACGCCACGAAGGTGCCCGTTTCGACTCGGACGTGTTCCTGATCGAGGACGGCATCCTGCCGGCGGAGGTGAGCCAGGCCGCGCAGGTCCTTGCAACCCGTTTCGAGCCGGAGGTCTTCGTACCGCCGCTCCCCGGTCAGGTTGTGTACAAGGCCGAGGGCGACGAGCGCGATATGGCGCTCTACTTCGACGGCATGGAGAAGCGGCTCCCGGCGGGGCTCACCCGCGACGACGAACCGCTCTACGCCAACCTGGAGTTCCTGGATGGGTCGCTTCCGGTGTTGCCACCAAGACGACCTACGCCACGTTCCTGCTGTTCAGCCTGTTCCGGTCCGGTGTTCTCGGCGGCGAGGCGATCAACACCAAGGCATTGATCTACAACGTCAAGGGCGAAGACCTCTTGTTCCTCGACCGGGACAACCGTGAACTCGAGGACGACGACCGAGAACGCTACGAACGACTTGGCTTGTCACCGGGTGCGTTCGACAGCGTCGACTTCTGCGCGTCGCCGCGGCGCGACGATCCGATCGCGGCGCCGGACGTGTCGACCCGACAGACGGGCGTTACCTCGTACTTCTGGACGTTGTCGGAGTTCTGCGCCGAGGGTCTCCTACCCTTCGTGTTGCAGTACACGATCATCATCCACAACGTGGTCGCGAAGCTCCGCGATGCAGCCGAGGGACTTCCCGACGGCGGAATCGCCATCGACGGCGAGACGATCACCGACTTCGAGTCGCTCTCCCGGATGATCGCCGACCGCCTGCAAGACGATCTGACCTCCGCCGATTGGGCGGGGCGGGCCATCGGCCAGGGGACCGTAAACGCCTTCGTGCGGCGCCTCTTCGGAGCCGTACCGCACCTCAAACACCTCATACGAGGCAACGTGCCGAACCCCGAGCGTCACCGGATCCAGCGCCAGGCCCAGGTGACGGTCGTCGATATCCACAACCTGAACGACCGGGCCAAGCGGTTCGTGGTCGGCGTCACGCTGCGCCGTGCTTTCGACGAGAAGGAACGTGCGGGCCAGCAGCGGCCATTGTTGTTCGTGGTCCTGGACGAGTTGAACAAGTACGCGCCGCGGGAAGGCTCGAGCCCCATCAAGGAGATCCTGGTCGACATGTCGGAGCGCGGCCGGTCGCTCGGCATCATCCTGATCGGCGCACAGCAGACCGCGAGCGAAGTGGAGAGGCGGATCGTTGCCAACTCGTCGCTGCGGGTCGTGGGACGCCTCGACGCGGCCGAAGCGGGGCGGGACGAATACGGCTTCCTGCCAGCGGTGCACCGGCAGCGTTCCACGATCCTGAAGCCCGGCACCATGATCCTCTCGCAGCCGGAACTGCCCATCCCGCTGGTCACGCAGTTCCCGTTCCCCGCCTGGGCCACCCGCGCCAGCGAAGCGGCTCCCGGCAAGGGCAACGATGACGGCGACGATACGTTCGAAGGCCTGAGTTAAACGCTATGCGGTTTCTCCACACCGGCGACTGGCATGTCGGCAAGACCTTGCGAGGCCGCAGCCGCGCCGACGAGCACCGTGCCGTGCTGGCAGAGATCGCCGAGATCGCCGACGACCGTGAGGTCGATGCCGTGCTCGTGGCCGGAGACCTGTTCGACACGGCGGCACCGGGACCCGAGTCCGAGGAGATCGTCTACGAGACGCTGCTCCGGCTATCTCGGAAGCGACCGGTGGTCGTAATCGCCGGCAACCACGACAACCCGAACCGCTTCAACGCGGTCAAGCCGCTGCTCGAACTTGGCAACGTCAAATCGCTGCCTCGGGTGGAAAGGCCTGAAGGCGGTGGCGTTGTGGATCTTGAGAGTAAGACCGGTGAGCGAGTCCACATCTCGCTGCTGCCGTTCGTCTCGCAACGCGGAATCGTCAGGGCAGAGTCGCTGATGACCCAGGACGCCGATCAGCACGCGGGCGACTACGCAGAGCGCCTCGAGAAGATCCTCGGGCGTCTTTGCGCCGATGCCGATCCCGATGCCGTGAACTTGGTACTCGCCCATGCCATGGTCCATGGCGGCACCATGGGTGGCGGCGAACGTTCGGCGCACACGGTGTTCCAATACAGCATCCCGACCGCGGCGTTCCCGGCCGACTACCACTACGTCGCCCTCGGCCACCTGCACCGCGCCCAGGAACTCGCCGGTGGATGCCGCATCCACTACAGCGGCTCGCCGCTGCAACTCGACTTCGGCGAGACGGCCGACGCCAAGAGCGTCAACATCGTTGAAGCCGCGCCTGGGAAACGTGCAAGCGTCGAGCAGGTAACGCTGTCGGCAGGCAGAAGGCTACGCCGAGTGAGCGGTTCGCTAGAGACGCTCGGGGAAATGGCCAACACGGTTTGCGACGATTTTCTTTTGGTCGAAGTCCGAGAGAGCCCGAGACCCGGATTGGCGGACGATGTCCGTGAACTCCTCCCCAATGCCGTCGAGGTTCGCGTGCCCCTTGCCGAGAGCAAGTCGGAAAAACGACGACCGACCCGGGGACGTGCCCCTCAAGAGCTATTCCACGACTACCTTGAAGATGTCGGGGCCGGCAACGAACGCCTTGAGGCGCTGTTCGACGAGTTGCTGGAGGACGCCGATGCGCCCTGAAGCACTCGAACTCGACGGATTCACGGTGTTTCGCGAACCGACGCGGGTCGACTTCGCCGATACCGACCTGTTCGCCTTCACGGGACCGACGGGTGCGGGGAAGTCGAGCCTGATCGACGCCATGATCTTCGCGCTCTACGGGAGCGTCCCTCGCCTCGATGAGCGCAGCGTGGCACCCGTGATTAGCCAAGGTCGTCAAGACGCACGGGTGAGGCTCGACTTCGCGTTGGGCGAGCGCCGCTACACGGCTGTCCGCATCGTGCGCCGAGGCAAGGGCAACAACGCGTCGACGCGGGAGGCTCGGTTGGAGTGCGAAGACGAGGTCGTCGCCGGCAATGTGCGCGAACTCGATGCGGAAATCAGGCGATTAATCGGCCTCGACTTCCAGCAGTTCACGACCTGCGCCGTGTTGCCCCAGGGAGAATTCGCCCGTTTCCTCCATGCACGACCGGCGGAGCGGCAGAAACTCTTAACCCAATTGCTGGGATTCGGTGTCTACACGGCGATGCGACAGCAGGCCGGTGAGAAAGCAGTGATCGGTCGCGACCGCATGGAAGTGGCCGAACACCGTCTCGATGGGCTCTCGGGCGTC
This sequence comes from Pseudomonadales bacterium, assembly GCA_021295895.1. Classification (GTDB taxonomy): domain Bacteria; phylum Pseudomonadota; class Gammaproteobacteria; order Pseudomonadales; family Azotimanducaceae; genus VXYL01. The sequence goes on along the minus strand of JAGWBM010000024.1, from coordinate 12,673 downwards.
AACAAGAAGGTCGAGAAGGGCCATGCGACGCGCTTGGAGGCCCTCAAGCAGTTGCAGAAGGAGGCCGCGGATGAGTTGTCGAAAATCGGCGAACTCGAACGGGACAGGGCAGCCATTGGGCCACGGCGATTGGAACTCGCCGCCCATCTGAAGGCACTTCGGGCGGTGCGAATGCCCGCCGACGTACCGAAACTTGCTTCGGATCTGCTGGCCGCAACCCAGGCAGTGGACGCCGCCGAACAAGCCTTGGCGTTGGCGCAAGCGGGACTGGCGAGTGCGCAGGCGAATCGGGCAGATCTGGGTGACAAGGGCGAACTGGAGGAGAAGCATCGTCTGTATCGGCTTCGAGACGGTCTTGAACGGGATCTTGAGGAAGCAAAGGAGAGGACGGCGCAAGCCCGGGAGCGGACCGACGACCACGAAACGGCAATGGACGCGGCGATGGACACCGCGACCGCAGCCCGCGACGCGCTGGAGGCGGCTCGTCGCACACATGCCGCGCACGAATTGCGAGGCCACTTGGCTCTCGGCGAGGCGTGTCCCGTTTGCGGCCAGTCGGTTGTGGAGCTGCCGGAAGGGGACAAGCCGGTGGCCGTTGCGGAGCTGCAACAGGCAGAACGGGAAGCAAACGAGGTTCGGGAAACGGCGCGAAGGCAACACCAGGATTCGGCGCAGCAACTCGCGGTGGCGATTGCGCAGGAGTCGAAAGTCGACGCGGATCTAGGGGACGTCGCCAAAGGGCTTGCCGGCGCACCGGCCCTGCAGGAGATCGAGGATCTGCTCGGCCGTATTGCCACGGCCGAACAGGAACAGCAAGAAGCCAAGGATCGACTCGACGGTAGTAGGCAGGACCTGATTGTTGCTCAGCGCAATCGTCAAACCCTCGCCACCCGCGAGTCCTCTGCTTGGACGACCTACAACGAGGCCCGCGACGGGCTATCGGGGCTTGCGCCGCCACCTGCCAAGAGCGACGACCTTCCGGGATCGTGGTTGGACCTCCAGAACTGGGCGACCCAGGCAATTCCAGGCATCACCGAGGAGGACGGCAAGTTGCGTGCAAACGTCGAGGAGCTTGGTACGGAGCTCGATTCCCGGCGCAGTGGTTTGGCTGGACGTTTCGAGGAGCACGAAGTCGCGTTCGACGACGATCCGCCGGGCAATCTGCTCCGGGCGGTGACGCAGGCCAGTATCGCGCTGGCGGATGTGCAGGCGAAGCGCCGGGAGAAAAAGCGACTCAGGGCCGAGATAAAGAGCACTAAATCGGAGGTCGATGTCGCCGAGGCGCTGGTACGGCATCTCCGGGCGGACGGTTTCGAGCGCTGGTTGCTGCATGAGGCGTTCGGGCGGCTGGCCGCCAGTGCGAGCAAGCTCCTGATGGAGTTGTCTGATCGACAGTACTCATTCCGACACAACGAGAAGCTGGAATTCGAAGTAATAGACCATTGGAACGCGGCAGAGGCTCGGACCGCGAAAACCCTTTCGGGCGGCGAGACCTTCCTCGCGTCGCTCTCCTTGGCGTTGGCGCTTTCCGATGAGGTGGCGGATTTCGCGACCCAGGGAGCCGCGCGGCTAGAGTCCATTTTCCTCGACGAAGGGTTCGGCACACTTGATCCCGACACACTCGTCAAAGTGGACACGGCAATCGACGAGCTCCGCTCCAGAGGCCGAATGGTTGGAATTGTCACGCATGTCGCAGCCTTGGCGGAAAGCATGCCCGTCCAGTTCAAGGTTTCGAAGGCATCGGGAAGCGCGCGCGTCGAACGCGTCGAGATCTAGATTCCTTGAGAAGCGCTGAGGTTCACACACAGGTTGAAAATGGAAATGCGCTTCGAACCGCTCTTGAACGGCTCCGGTACTCCGGAGACGCGCTAGCCTTGCCCCAGAAGGTCGCCATCGAAAGCTGGGATCCCGATTACGGCGTTCCCTCGACGGAACAAGCGGAGGAGCCCGACGTCGAGGTCGACGCCGGCGTCGAAGTCCCGGAGGAGCGGTGGGGGCCGATGCCGGCGCAGGCCGAGGAACGTCCCGGGGTGCTTATGTTCATCGATGGGGTACGCCGGATCGACGCGAACGCCTGGCTTGAGGACGGTCGGAGTCCAGTACGCCAAGGCATGTTTGCGTCGTTTGCGGCGGGCGCCGTGCGCGTGGTGCATCAGGCCCACGTCGACCGGATCGAGGTCAGACGGGTGTTGTTTGCGCCCGGCAATCCCGAGGCGTTCGCCACCCGCGCGGGCACCTACGAGCCCTTCGGCGTTGCGTCGGCGGTTGTGGATGCCTCGTCCTCGGCACTCCAGGAGCGTCTCGCGGCCAGCGTTGCGGACGACGCCGATCTCGTGGTCGTCGATGGACCGCTTTACAGGCGCCAACACTTGCCCCGCACCATCGGGTACGTGAAGACCCATCGCGTGCACTATCTCAAGGGTCGCCCGGCGGAAACGATCGCGGCGCTCGCCGAGGGTGAACGCACGCCCGTGTTCCGTTTTCGGACATCGTGGACACGCAACGCGTGGTATCTCCGTCTACCCGGCCCAAAGGCACACGCCTGGTCGGGCGTGGTGCGCATGGAGGCAACCGCGGATCTGCCCCTGGATGAAACGGTCGCCTTGGCCAACCTCACCGCGGCCGTGTTGCCGCGCCATGCCTCCAAACCACACAAGGATCCCCGGGCACCGCAGAACCTCTACCCCATTGCCGGTCTCGAGCGGGAATTGCGCAGGCGTCTGGGCGACGCGCTCTACGTGGAGCGGGCGCTTCGCGCGGCGGCGGGTTGACGGTCGCCGCGGAGGTGGCCCCAGCCAGGTTGAGTAGTGCTCCTGTTAGCACGGCGTGTTCCTATTGCGCCGCCTATCGGCCTTTTCGATGATTCCAAGATGCGAAACACATTAGCTGCGCTGATCGTTTCGGTATGCGTCTGCCCGTCGGCGGGGACGGCACTCGCCTCCAAAACGGCACCCCGCGATGACTCGCCGCAGCAGGAGACTCTCGGAAGCCAAGCGGATTCCGCCGCCGAACCGAGATCCACTTCCCTTGCATCCCCGACTCGGGCGGGCGCACACGAGGCCGAAGCTCGGATGCTGCTTGGCGCGGCGAATGTCGTCGGCGGCCTATGGCACGCGTCGGACGATAGCGACGATTCGCGCGGACTGGAGCTGATCGCTTGGGGAATGGGCATCATCGCGGGCCTACCCGGTGAGGTCGTCGCGCACGAACCCGCGGTCGGTGGGGAACCGTTGGCTCACCTCACCGACTTGAGGGTGTCGGTTCGTGAGCGAACGAACGCCGCAGCGGCGAAGGTTCGTACTCATGACCCCGGGGCCGCGGTGGAGGTCTTGGACTCGCTGCTTGTCGAAATCGACGATCTGAACGCTCAGGAGTCGGCGCGGATCAGAACTCTGGCGACGCTTGCGAACCTGGCAAGACAGGAACCGAGACTGGCCGTCGATGCGATGGACATGGCCGTGAGTAGGGCCTGTTCGGTCATTTGCTCACCCGACTCGCCGTTCGTGCTGGGTGTGAACGACCCGAAAGCCCGTGACGTCGGTCGGCACAAGATTCAGTTCGCCACCTACCAAGTACTTTTGGCGGCACGCAACCAGCTCAAGATGGGCAGGGTTGATCGGGTCGTTCGTACGCTCGGCAAGATGATCGATACCCAGCGCGCGTCACCGACCACCTTCAAGGCACTGAGTCCGGCGGGGGGACTGAAGCAGTCACGACGATTTCGAACGACACGGCTCCGAGCACCCGACCTGGTGGCTTTGCAGTTGATGCTCGCACGGGCCCACATGAGTCGAGATGATGTCGAAGCCGCCATCGAGTCGTATGAGACGGTCCTCGAGATAGAGGGAGGTTTCTGGCAACTCGACATCACCCTCGAGAACCTTGCCAATCTGCACTTCGAGCACGGGAACTTCGAGCGATCGCTTAACTATCAGCGCGCTTGGCTGCGCGACTCGGATTGGGTCGGTCGAGCCTGTCCCGAGGTTTGCGCCTTACCGCAACCCGGACGGACTTGACGCTATTCAGGCGTCAGGCTCAGACGGAGGATGTCGCCTGCCGGCTCGAATCCGCTCCGGGCGAAGAAACTCTTCGCGCCAGGCGGGGCGTCGATGACTCGCCCGCCCTTCGATTCGGCGATCCCGATGGCGTGGCCGAGTAGCCAACGTCCAACGCCGCAGCCGCGGTGTTTCTCGTCGACGACCAGCGCCTTGATCGCGAATCGTGCTTGCGCGGTGCGGGCGAGGCGGTATGCGCCGATTACGCGTCCGTCGAGTTTGGCGACGCGGACGAGTTCGCCGTCGTCCGCCGCGCCGACTAGATCCGCAGGATCCTCGTTGGGGTAGGGCGGATAGACGTCGACGTCGCGGTAGCTGAAGTGCGCGCGGCTTGCCGTCACCGATTGGTTCCGCGCAAGGCCAGCACCCGCTCGCGCACGTCGTCCGCTTCAACCGCCTCGGGTGCGAGGGCTTCGCCCACGACGATGTCCACACGGCTCCAAAACCGACCGGGGCCGCGCCGGAATGCACCCTTGCCTTCCCGGCTGAAGAAACTTCCCCAAAGGCCGCGCAGCGCCATCGGGACCACCGGCACGGGAGTCTCCCCGACGATGCGCTCGATCCCTTTGCGGAACCGGTCGATCTCGCCGTCGAGGGTGAGCTTGCCTTCCGGGAAGACGCAGAACAGGTCGCCCGCCGCCAGTCCGTCGCGAATCTCGCGAAACGCGGTCTCGTAGACGTCGGGGTCCTCCTTCTCGGGGAGAATCGGCACCGTTCGCCCGGTACGGAAGATGAAGTTGAGCACCGGAAGCCGATAGATGCTCTGGTGCATGACGAAGCGTATCGGGCGCCGCACGGCACCGGCGAGCAGACAGGCGTCCATGTAGCTGACATGGTTGCAGACCAGCACGGCGGCGCCTTTGTCGGGGATGGCGTGGAGGCCGTCGTGACGGACCCGGTACATCGTGTGGGAGATCGCCCAGACCAGGAATCGCATGGTGAACTCGGGCACCTGCTGGAAGATGAACACCGCCACGCCGGCGTTGATCACCGCCATGGCGGCGATGAGTCCCGGGATGGAGCCGTCGAGCAGCAGCCAACCAATCGCGAAGCCGGCCCCGGCCACCATGAACAGCGAGTTCAGCACGTTGTTGGCGGCGATGACCCGGGCTCGCCGGTCGTTGGGGGTGCGGGTCTGGATGTTCGCCTGCAACGGCACGACGTAGAGGCCCGTGAAGATGCCCATCATGGTGAGATCGAACAGCAGTCGACCGACACCGTCCGTGCGCAGGAAATCGATCACCGTGCGCTCCGCATCGCCACCCGCGATGGCGCTGATCGCGAAGTACGCGTCCAAGCCGAACAGGCTGACGCCGGCCGCGCCGACGGGCACTAGTCCGATCTCGACCCGGTGGCCCGACAGCTTTTCGCACAACAGCGAGCCGATGGCGATGGCGACGGTGAATACCACCATGATCAACGTGACCACGCGCGGCCCGCCCGACAGGTCGCGCACCAGCGCGGGGATCTGCGCGAGGATCACCGAGCCGAGCAGCCAGAACCAGGACACGCCGAGAATCGACAGGAACACGGCCTTGCGTTCCCGGGCGAGCCCGATCAGACGCCAGGTCTCGACGACCGGGTTCCAGCCCAGGTTGTCGGTCTTGGTGGGTTCGGCGCGTGGAATCCACCGCGATGCGACGTAGCCCAGCACGGCCACGGCCACCACGAATACGAACAGCAGAAGCGAGACATCGTCCCACCCGCCGATGATCCCGCCGGCGATGGTTCCGAGCAGGATCGCCACGAACGTGCCCATCTGTACCATGGCGTTGCCGCCGACCAGTTCCCGGGAATCGAGGTGCTGCGGCAAGATCGAGTATTTGAGCGGCCCGAAGAACGTGGACTGCACGCCGGATAGAAACAGCACGGCGAACAACACCGGCACGCTCTCGAGATAGAGCGCGATCCCCGCAAGCGCGGCCACGCCGATCTCGCCGACCTTCACGAAACGGATCAGCCGCGATTTCTCGAACCGGTCGGCCAGCGTGCCGGCCGTTGCCGAGAACAGGAAAAACGGCAGGATGAAAAGCCCTGCGGCCAGGTTCACGTAGATGCCGGTGTCCTCGATCGCCACCAGGCCGCTGAAGGTTAGGATGACGATGAATGCCTGTTTGAACAGGTTGTCGTTGAACGCGCCGAAGAACTGCGTGACGAACAGCGGCGCCAGGCGGCGGGTGCCGAGCAGTCCGAACTGGGAGGTCGGAGCCTCCGATTGGGTCGGTGTGCCGAGGCCCGGGTCGTGTGCCGCCTCGCTCAAGTCGTCCTCCTCGGGGCAAATGCACCCTCGAGATCCCCCACAACGACGAGTCTAGCGCAGAAGCCGAACCCGGTGACCGAGTACGCGCCGGTCCCTCGGGATGCTTCCGAACCAGGGTTGCCTACCGGTACAGCAAACCCGGAGCCCCACTGCGGCGGAATACCCCGGCGAGTCAATCAAGCGCTTTCTCGACCGGATACCGGATTCCTTGGGCACGGATGTCGTCTACCTATCCGTGTCGGGACACGACATCGACGTGGTGACCACCGAGGGTTCTTGCCTCGTGCTGATGCGCTTCGCCGATGCCGTCGCGACGCTCGGTGATTTGGGAATCCGCGTATATCGATCGCATTGGGTGGCGTACAGACACATCATCGCCAGCGTCCGACGGGACGGACGGATGTTCGTCCGGGTCACCGGTCCCCGCGAAATTCCCGTGAGCCGTTCCTACCTGCAGCGGGTCCGGGCGGCGATTTCGACTTTGCGCGGTGGCGACCACGCTACGTGAGTGGCATCCGTGAAATTCTCCGTCGTCCGTGCACAAGAGAACACGCCCCGGCTTGTAACTCCCCTTCGGCGCACTAATTTGGTGCGCTTGCCGGGTGGCGCGAAGCGGGGATTGAGTTCGGTGTTTCGACCGGCCAGGGTTGTATCGACACGGTCGAAGAAGTACTGGCCGGTCGTCACTGTCGGCCGCGGTCACCCGGCCTAACGGGTTTTGCCGGGGCCGTACCGTTCTACAAGATCCCGAACCCGGGGCAAGTCCGGCGCGATTCGCACGAGTGTGTCGAGATGCTGCCGTACTTCGAGCGATCGGGCATCGTCGACATACATGACCAACGTGCTTAGCAGGTCCACGTTCCAGGGCCAGCGCTCAACGCCGCGACGCAAGGTCCCGAGCGCTTGGTCGCGGTGTCCGAGGAAGTCCTGGGCCACCGCGTATATGTGGTAGAACCTGGGTTGCGCGTCGGGAGTGCGGGTCGCCTTCGAGAGCGGCTCAAGCGCTTCTTCGTAGCGCTGGAGGCGTACTAGGTGCAGGCCGTAGGCGACATTGGCCGTGCCACTGTCGGGTACGGCGGCGAGCGCCTGTCGCAGCAGCTTTCCCGCTTCCTGTTCCCGACCCTGGGCGCGCCGGAGGTCGGCGAAGTCCACGAGGGCCGGCAAGGACGTGGGGTCGATCTCAAGCGCTCGCTCAAAGGCGCTCTGGGCCGGCTGGATTTGGCCGAGTTGAACTTCCAGGCGGGCCAGCGCGTTGTGCGATGCGGCGAGGTCGCGGGATGCCGACAGCGCCTCACGATACTCGTCGAAGAGCGTTGCGGCGGCACGACGTGCTGCGGGCGAGAGGGAGGGGATGTCGGCCAGCGCGGTGGCCACCTCGAAACGCACGCCCGGATGGGAGTCGCGGAGTCGGTTGGCGAGCATCCACCAGCGCACGTCGCCGGGTAGGCCCATCGTTCCCGCCACGGCACCGCGACGAATCAACGGGTCGGGGTCGGCGAGCCATGGTCGAAGCACCTCGGCGAGTGAGCGGGTTCCCACGTTGGCGGTCCGCGCGAGGAGGCTTGCCTTGACCAGGGGCGCGAGGTTGCCGTCCTCGAGCAGCGACTTGACCGCCCCCAAGGCGTCCGGGTCGCCCTGTCGCAGGCGCTGGTGCACAAGGCCCCAGTGCGCTGCGTCCGGCGCGACGCCCCAGCGGCGTAGCGACTCGGCGGCCCATTCGTTGCCCTGACCCTGATGGCAATCCACACAGGCGTTTGGAACGCCGAGTTCTGCGGACAGAGCCGGTCGCGGGATGGGGAACGAATGGTCGCGCCGATCATCCACGCCCATGTAGGTTCGGGCCGGCATGTGGCAGTCGACGCATGCACTGCCGGGTTGCCCCGCGGGATGCCTATGATGGCTCGTGACGTCGTAGACATCGGCGCGGTGGCATTGGGCGCAGACACCGTTGCCTGGCAAGAGCGGCTCGCCGCTATGCGGTTCGTGGCAATTGCCGCAGGTTACGCCGCGAACGTGCATCGTGCTTTGCAGGAACGACCCGAGAACGAAAACCTCTTCCCGGATCTGCCCATCCGGGAAATAGCGGACGTCGTCGGGAAGTTACGGCCTGCCGATGGCGTCGGTGACGAGCGGTGTGCGTAGCGAGTGGCAACCGCCGCACATGTCGATGTCGCGGTCGGCAGGGTTGCCATGTGGCTCGGCGATAGGATTCCCGGGCGCGAATCTCCACTGGACACGTTTCCCCAGGCCAACGCCAAAACCGGAATGGGACGATTCGGCCAGCGTCCCTGCCTGGGCCAGTCGTACGTGCTCGCCCCCCGGGCCGTGACACGCTTCGCACGCCACGTTGGCCTCGGCGTAGTCGGTCCGGAAGCGACCCGTCGTGGCGTTGAGGTTCTTGACGACATTCGTCGAATGGCAGTCCGCGCAATGACTCGACCAGTCCATGGCGTGCCTCGTCCAGAAGAAGGGGTGTTCCGGGGCCATCGGTTCGTCGGGTTGCAGATGGAACCAACGTTGACCGTCCGGTGCGGGCCGGGTATCCCAGGCGACGTCGAACGCTTGAAGGACGCCGTCGCCGCGGTCCAATAGATACTGCTGCAGGGGCCGGTGGCCGAACGTGTACCGAACGGCGAACTTGCCGCGATCCCCAGCGGGTCCTACCGTCTCGACGAAGTGGTCATCGCCGTCCCGGATAAACCGGGTGTCCATGTCGTGGAACGTTACCCGTACGTCCGAGAAATCGCCGGCCACGTTGGCCGGCGTAGCATCCTGCATGGCGCGGAAGTGGTCCGAGCGCTCCCACGCCGCTGCCTCGACAGCGTGGCAGGACTTGCAGACCGTCGAGCCGGCGTAGCCGGCGGCTCGGGTGGTTTCGAGCCCGAAGCCGAGCCCCGCGCAAATGCCGGCGATAGCGAGCGCACCCGCAAGCCGTTTCGCGCTTGACCGTGGAGCGGCACCGCCGACTATTGATGAAGGTCGCGTCGAAGTGCCTATCAGCGTCGACCTACGCCGACAGGTCGCAGGAGACCATCCAGTTGACACCGAACCTGTCGGTGCACATCCCGAAGTAGGATCCCCAGAAGGTCTCCTGCATCGGCATGGTGACAGCGCCGCCGTCGGACAGCTTGCCGATGAGATCGTCGCTCTCTTCACGGCCTTGTGCGGCGAGGGAAATCGAGAAGTTGTTGCCGACCACGACGGGTGGTCCGGAGGGACTGTTGTCGCTGCCCATCAGAACGCTCGAACCGATTGGCAGGGTCACGTGCATCACCTTGTGCTTGTCCGCATCCGGCACTTCCATGTCGTCGGGACCTTCGGCGAAGGTGGACAGCACCGTGAACTCCGTGCCGAATACGGACCGGTAGAAATCGAAGGCCTCGCGGCAGTTGCCGTCGAAGGTGAGATAGGTGCTGAGCGACATGGACACCCCTCGTTAGACTGCGCGAGACACATTTTCGGGTGGCGAAGGAGTGTAACGTAGGGGCGACCCTTGTGGTCGCCCGTTGGTGGCCCGGACGGCGACGGTTGTCGCGGGACGGGACAAGCCCGTCCCCTACGGTCTCGCACGAAGGCCCGCGGTTCCGAACGTCGAGGTCCCGGTTAAGGACATAGCTCGAGCTATTCCGTCTGCAACGCGGCCACCGGATCCAGCCGCGCGGCGGACATTGCCGGATATACCCCGAAACCGACCGCGATCGCCATGCACACCACGACGGCCAGGGCGATGCCGGGGAGGGACCACGCGACGGCCCAACCGGCGAAGGCTGCGATGACGTAGGCGATGACCACGCCGAGCACCACCCCGGCGGCGGCGCCGAACAGGGCGATCAAGGTGGCCTCGACGAGAAACTGCCGGACGATGTCCTTCTCCCGGGCGCCCACCGCGCGTAGCAGGCCGATCTCGGAGCGGCGTTCCATCACACTCGCCATCATGATGTTCATGATGCCGATGCCGCCGACCAGCAGGGAGATGCCAGCCACCGCCGACATCACGATCGTGAAGATACGCTGGGTTTGCTGGTGCTGGGCAAGGAGCCGGATCGGCACGGTCAACCGCGTGTCCTTTTGCCCGCCGTGGCGGCGGTCGAGCAGGTGCTGGACGGCGCTTGCCGCCGTGGTGGGGGAGAATCCGGCGACGAGGCGCAGCTTGAGTTGGGTGAGTTCCGAATCCCAGGGGGGGATGTGTAAGCGTTTCAGCGCGGTCTCGAGCGGCAGGTAGACCCGGTCGCCTTCGCCGCCGACATCGACGCCCTGGAACTCGTCGTCCGGCAGTTGCCGATCACGCAGGACGGCGACGACCTCAAGCCACAGGTGGTTCACCTTGAGGAACTGGCCAACCGCGTCGCCGTTGGGGAACAGGGATCGGGCCGCCGTTTCCCCGAGTACGGCGACCTGCGCGAACCGGGCGTTGTCGTCGCCGTCGAAAAGGTCGCCGACGGTCGCGCTCAAGCGGGTGAGCTCGAAATAGGACGGGCTCACCGCCCAGACCTGGGCGTGGCTCTCGCCGTGGCGCGAGAACAGGTTCCAGGTGTGGATCGGGCGGACGCCCGCCCAGTCCGTGACGAAGGGAAGGGTATCGAGGAGTGCGTTGGCGTCGGCGATCGACAGTCCCGCCGAATGCTTGCGCGCCTCCTTCCAACCCTCGCCCGGGGGATTCGTCGCATCGACGATCAGGTTGTCGACCCCCATGCCCTCGATCATGGTGAGCGCTTCCCGGCGACCGCCCTCGCTCACCGCGAGCATGGCGATGACGGCACCGACGCCGAACACCATGCCGAGCAGCGTCAGCGCCGAGCGCAAACGGTGGTGGGCCAACTGCGCCATCGCTTGGCGGATGTCCGGCAACCAGTGTCGAGCGGACTGCCGGACCTGCTTGGACAACTTCAGCGGGGCGTCGCGGGGATCGCCGGCAGTGGCAGGCGGAGGATCCAGACTCATGCGCGCCGACCGGTGGTCATCCCGAGCCATCCTCGGGTGCCGCGACACCGACCTCGTCTCCCGCCTCCAGACCCGCGGTGATTTCGACAAGGGTCGGGCTCTCGTGGCCGAGCCGCACGTTCCTGCGCACGTTCCTGTTCCGTTCGACGACGTAGACGAAGGGTTGGTCCTGTTCGTAGAACACCGCCTGATAGGGCAGCAGAAAGCCGCCTTCGACCTGTCCCGTCGTGATCGTGGCATTGAGGCTGCTGCCGACGCGCATGAGGTCGGCGTCCACCTCGTCCGGGTCGGCTTCGACCACGAAATACTTCTGCGGGTTGTCGCTCCTGCGCGGGATGGCAACCGACGAGACGCTTGAGACGTGCGCCCGGAACGCGCGACCGACATCGCTATCGAGACGTAGCGTGACTTGCTGGTCGTTGGCCAAACCGATGGCATCGACCTCGGGGACGTAGACACGTGCCCTGACCTTGCCCTTGACGGGCAGCACCCCGACGGACCGGCCCGGGAACACGCGTTGGCCCTTGGTCAGTTTCTCGCCCCAGGGTGTACGCGCGTAGACGAAGGTCCCGTCGGCGGGGCTGGTCAACTCCATGACGGCGAGCGCCGATTCCTGCTTGTCGAGCTGGGACCGGCTGGTGTCGCGGAAGGCGACGAGTCGATGCAGTTCGGCGTTGGTTCGGCGTTCATGGGTATCGGCCGCCCACGCGAAGTAGGCATCCTGCACCTCGAGCAGGTTCAGGTCGCCCAACGCGTCGAGAATCTCGTTGCGGCTGAACAGCAGCGGGTCGTCGACACCGGTGAAGGTTCTCGCGATATCCTGTTCCCCCGCCACGCGTACCCTCTCGTGGTCGATCAGCGTCCGGGCGATGGCGCTGTCCTGGGAATGCACGCCGAGCTGCAGATCCCGGGTGGCCACTTCCACTTCGATGTTCTCGCGACTCATCTGGATGTCGGTGTCGTCGAACCTGACGATCACCTGGCCCTTCTTCACCTCGGAGTACTCGGGCACGATCCAGGCGATGTCGAAGCCCATGTTGAGCCCGTCGGGTACCCGGATATCGACGGCTTCGGAGGCGATCAGTTCGCCCCTGGCCTGCACGACGAAGCGATGATCCCGCGTCTCGACGGTTACCGTCGGTTGCCCGCTGCCGCCGTCCGTGCAGGCCATGCAAGTGGCGAGCAGAGGCATGAGCAGCACCAACCGCCGATACGGCATCGCCTTCACAGCCTGACCTCTTCCCCGGCCTGGAGTCCGCTGGCAACGACCAACATGTCGTCGCTGCGCTCGCCGAGCTCGACCGGTTGCCAACCGCCGTTCGCCAGGACGACCCCGGGGGAGTCGTCGCGGTAGATGACCGCGGTGGCTGGAACGGCGATGGCGTTCGCGACGACGGCGACCTCCACCGCGATCTGC
>JAGWBM010000023.1:35375-39133 GCA_021295895.1 Pseudomonadales bacterium | reverse complement strand
CCGGCTGGCCCTCGAGTTGGGTGCGGAACAGGCCAAGCCGTTGTTCCGCGGCTATCCAGACGCGGGCCTCGTAGCGGTGCCACCGGGTGAGATTTACGGCCCGTCCGAGCGGAAGGGCCTCGACGATCTCGCCGCCTTGGTCGGGGAAGTGAGCTGGCTGGACGCCGCCGCCGGTGGCAGTAACGCCTGGGTGGTCTCGGGGTCGCGCACGGCGTCGGGACTTCCCTTGGTGGCCGGGGATTCGCATCGCGCCTTGGACACCCCCAACGTCTATTACCAAGTGCACATCAATTGTCCGGCGTTCCGCTGCAGCGGCTATGCGCTCCCCGGCGTGCCAGGCATGCCCCACTTCAGCCACACCGAGTACGTCGCCTGGGGGATGACCCACGGTGTCGCCGACTATCAGGACCTCTACATCGAGCGCTTCCGCGCTGCGAACGGAGGGCTCGAGTACGCCTACCGGGATGGGTGGCTACCCGCCGAAGTGAGCCGCGAGACCCTTGCGGTTCGCGACGGGGAGTCGAAAACGCTTAACGTCGTTCGCACACGCCACGGTCCGATCATCGCCGGCGACCCCGACGCCGGGCGGGGGATCGCGTTCAGTCATACCGGCACGGTGAACGGCACGGCCTGGCCCAACACGCTCTATGAACTGCTTCTCGCCAAATCGGCGGACGAGGCGGAAGAAGCGCTCCGGGAATGGACCGAGCCCGTCAACAACTTCGTCTACGCCGATGTCCACGGCGAGTTCGGCTACCGGTACCGGGGACGCATCCCGACGAGGTCCATGGCCAATGCCTGGACGCCGGTGCCGGGATGGACCGGCGAACACGAGTGGCAGGGCCGGATTCCGTTCGAGGAGATGCCGAACGCCCGCAACCCGGAAGCGGGGTTCGTCGTGACCTGCAACAACGCGCCGACGACGGCCGACTATCCCCACTACATCAATACGACCTTCGCCCCGGATTGGCGCGCTCGCCGGGTCACGGCTCGGGTGGCGGAGATTCCCGCCGGGACAGCGACGCCTGCCGACATGGCATCGATCCACGCGGATCGGGAGTCCGTTCCGGCGCGGATCCTGGTGGAGCGATTGTCGGGGTGCGATGTCCGCGATCCCGGTCTTCGGGCGGTCCGGGATGTCCTCCTGGCATGGGACTGCCGTATGGACCGCGCCTCGAGGGGTGCCGCGATCTACGCCGCGATGCGGCCGACGCTGTTCCGCGCGGTGGTCCGGGCCGCGCTCGGACCGGTGTCGACCGGAGTGCTCGCGACACAGGGGGCGCCGCATCTCGCATCGCTCTATGCGAGCGCCGTTTCGGCCATGGGGGATGGCGACGACTCCTGCCTCGAGACCGGACAGACGTGGGAGTCGTTGATCGAATCCGCGCTGCGCGATGCGCAGACCGAACTCCGTCGGCGGTTGGGCAACGACATGGACGGCTGGACCTGGGGTGCGCTCCACGGCACCCGTCCCCGGCACCCGCTGTCGCGCGTTTTCCCGGACTGCGCGGTGCTGCTCGACCCGCCGCCGGTCGCGACTCACGGCGACGCCGATACCCCGCTCGCCGGTGCGTATGCGTTCGCCGAGGGCTTTACGGCGACGGTCATGTCCGTCAACCGCTACGTCCATGACCCGTCGGACTGGCGCAACTCCCGGTGGATCGTGCCACTGGGCGCGTCGGGTCATCCATGCAGCCCGCACTATGCCGATCAGGCCGGGCTTTGGGCGGATGTCGACAGCGTGGCCCAGCTTTGGGATTGGGACGACATCGAGGCGGCGGCGGAGACTCGGCAGACGCTGGCGCCCTGAACGGGTGGGGCATCTTGGGGTCGATCAAACCGCATTCGTACCCCCCCTTGAACTCTTGACGGTTGTCGCCATCAAAGACGCTATTGCTCGGTGCGGCATCAAGGGATAGGACGCGACTGCTACGTGGTCGCCCGAGGAGTTGCCAAACGAATTCCCTTCGGCGTTGCTGCCGCTTGTTCCCGGGCAACGAAGATGTGTTTGTTTCAACGCGAGGCACAGCAGAATGAGAACCTCCCCGAAGACCTTCGGCGCCATTTGTCTTGGTACCGCCATGATCGCGGTATCGCTGTCGTCGTCGGCCCACGATGGCAAGCTGACGTTCGCCCCGGTGCTGGCAGAGGCCACGCCGGCGGTGGTGAGCATCCAGGTGGAGTTCGAAGGAATACGCACTCCCTGGGGCACGGGCAGCGCTGGCTCGGCTGGCTCCGGCGTCGTCATCGATGCCCGCAAAGGCCATATCGTGACCAATTACCACGTCACGAAAGACGCCGACCGGATCGTCGTAACCCTCAAGGATCGCCGGACATACGACGCGGAGCTGGTCGGCAGCGACCCCTTGACGGACATCGCGCTTTTGAAGATCGAAGCGGACGATCTCAAGGCGCTGCCGCTCGGGGACTCGGACGACTTGTCGGTGGGCGATTTCGTGGTCGCCATCGGCAGTCCCTTCGGTTTCGCCCAGTCAGCCACCTCGGGCATCGTCAGCGGTTTGGGACGCAGCGGCTTCGATCGGGATGCCTACGAGGACTTCATCCAGACGGATGCCGCCATCAACCGCGGCAACTCCGGTGGTGCGTTGATGGACCTTGACGGACGACTGGTTGGCATAAACACCCTGATCGTGCCGCCATCGGTAAGCGCGGGCCTGGGCTTCGCCGTCCCGGCCAACATCGTCAGTGCGGTGGTTGACCAACTCGTCGAGCACGGGGAGGTACGCCGGGGCCGGTTGGGTGTCATGATCGGCGATGTCTCTCCCGACGATGTCGAGCTATTGGGGCTCGAATCGTCCGAAGGCGCGGTCGTTGGTGAGGTTGTGAAGGACTCGGCTGCGGAGGCTGCGGGCATCGAACCCGGGGACGTAATCGTTCGTCTGGACGACGAGGATGTTCGGGACGCCCGAGATCTCCGCAACCGCATCGGCATGGCATCGGCGGGCGATGAGGTCGAGCTGGTCGTCATGCGCAACGGCAAGGCCAAGGGTCTCGAGGCAACGCTGGCCTCGGCGGAGGACGTTGGTGCCGGCGACAGGGCCGCGACCACGAGTCTTGGCGGGGCGAAACTGCGCGATCTCTCGCGCCAACACCGGCTCCACGGTCGCATCTGGGGGGTGGAGATCGTCGAGGTGGAGCGGGGCAGCCGCGCTTGGTCCTTGGGGTTGGAACCCGGCGATGTCATCGTGGCCGTCAATCGGCGGCCCGTTACCAGCCTTGGTGAATTCGAAGCGGCGGTCGAGGACGGCGCTCCCTATACGATGCTCGTGCAACGCGGCGAACGGCAATTGTTCGTCGTTGTCCGCTGAAGCGAACTCCACGCTCAAGGCGTGACGTAAAATCCGCGATCTTTTTGCGGTAGTTCGGAACAGAGGGGGCGACAGCACGATGGCTGAAGTAGGGTTGGACACCACGGCGATCAAGCGGCAATTCGACGCGGTCAGGGCGGAAGTGGGCAAGGTGCTCGTGGGACAGGACGATTTGGTCCACCGCCTCCTGCTGGCGCTGATCGCCGATGGTCACGTTCTCCTCGAAGGCGTGCCGGGTCTCGCCAAGACACTGGCGATCAGTACGCTGGCGTCGACCGTGGACTGCCGGTTCTCCCGGATCCAGTTCACCCCGGACATGCTGCCGGGCGATGTCACGGGCACGCAGATCTTCAATCCCCGGGAAGGCACCTATTCAGTTCGCAAGGGACCGGTGTTCGGCAACCTGATCCTCGCCGACGAGATCAACCG
>JAGWBM010000023.1:31564-35309 GCA_021295895.1 Pseudomonadales bacterium | reverse complement strand
ACCGTTCCTGGTCATGGCGACGCAGAACCCCATCGAGCAGGAGGGCACCTATCCGCTGCCGGAAGCCCAACTCGACCGCTTCATGATGAAGCTCCGGGTCGGGTATCTCAGCAACGACGACGAGGTTCGCGTCATCGACCGAATGGCGGGTGAGGGCGCGGCACCGACTGCCAACCCGGTCATGTCCGGTGCCGAGATTCTCGCGGCCCGACAGGCGATGCGGCAGGTGTTCGTGGACGACAAGGTCAAACGCTACGCCGTGGATCTCGTCGCGGCCACCCGGGATCCCGCCGCTGCGGGATTGCCGGAACTCGTCAACCTGATCGAATACGGCGCTTCGGTACGGGGATCGTTGAGCCTGGTGCAACTCGCCAAGACCCATGCGCTGCTTGCCGGGCGGAACTACGCCAGCCCCCACGACGTCAAGAGCATCGCTCCCGACGTGCTGCGCCACCGCGTCGTGGCGACGTACGAAGCCGAGGCGGAAGGACGGGATACGGACGATCTGGCGGGCGTCATCCTCAACCACGTCGAGGTGCCCTGAGAAAGCACGTTCCTTCCACGGGCTCGTAAGCCATGCTTCCTGCCGAGATCGTCAGTCAGGTTCGCCGCATCCAGCTCACCACGGGACGTCAGGTGGCGGACGTGCTGGCTGGTGCCTACGTGTCGGTCTTCAAGGGCCGGGGCGTCGAATTCGACGAGGTACGGCCCTACGTTCCGGGGGACGACGTCCGCACCATCGACTGGAATGTGACCGCCCGCGTGGGCGCCCCCTACGTCAAGCGCTACGTCGAAGAGCGGCAGTTGACTGTCATGCTGCTGGTGGACATGAGCGCATCCCTCGATTTCGGCTCCGCGCATCGATCGAAGCGCGAGGCGGCGGTTGAACTCTCGGCGCTCTTGGCGTTCTCCGCCATCTACAACGACGACAAGGTGGGCCTTCTGCTGTTCCACGCCGGGGTCGACGAGTACATACCGCCGCGCAAGGGGCAGAAGCACGCCTTGCGCGTGGTACGCGAAGTCCTCGCCCGGGGTCGGGAGGAAACCGGCGAGGCGCGCGGCCGACGGCAGGGGCAGACGCTGGCTCGGCTACCTCGCCGGGTCGCGATCCGCCTCGCACGGTTGTTCAACCGCACCGGACCGGGAACGCGTCGCTCCACCGACATCGCGGCGGCGTTGGAGTTCTGTCGCCGCGTTCTACCGCGGCGCGCGATCCTGTTCCTCGTTTCCGACTTCATCGACGAGGATTACCTGGATGTGCTGTCGAACGCCAACCGCAAGCACGACGTGGTCGCCGTCAAGGTCGCCGACCCGCGCGAGTCGGTGATCGAGAGTGGTGGTCTGGTGACCCTCGAGGATGCGGAGACCGGTGCCCGGCGCCTCGTGGACACGGGTTCCGCGGGTTTTCGCGAGGCCCTTGGCGTCGACTCGGACGAACGGGCGCAGAGCCTCGAGCGGGCACTCGGCCGGGTGGGCATCGACCTGATCACCGTGGACGCCGCGCAGTCGGTGGTGGATCCCCTGTTGCGGTTCTTCCGCATGCGGGAGAAGAGGAATCGGCGATGAGATCATCCGTGCGCGTATTGGGTCTTGCTGCTTTGCTGGCGTCCTGTGCACAACCCGAAGACGACGGTCCTGTGCAGGAAACCGGTGACGATGCATCGCTCGCCGACCCGGCGGCATCGCTCGTTGTCGAGACCCAGGAGGGTCCCGTCACGGCAACGCTGACCCTGACCCCTCGTGAACCCCGCTTGGGCGATCCGCTGGTGCTCACCCTCGAAGTTCTCGCCAAGACCGGGGTGGTGGTCGAGATGCCGGCCTTCGGCGAAGCGCTCGGCAGGTTTGCCATCGTCGACTTCACACCGCGGGAGGACGCCACCGAGGACGGTGTGCAGTTGTCCCAGCGCTACACCCTGCAGGCACCCATGAGTGGTCGCCAGCGGATACCCCGGCTGCGGATCGAATTTCTCGACGAACGCGACCCGGATAGCGATCCCAATGCCAGGGAACTGTTGACCGACGAACTCGCCTTCGTGGTGGCCTCGGTGCTGCCGGAGGGCCAGCCACTCGACGAACCTCGCGGAACTTCAAGGACCTTGGCTGGAGCGCAACTGGCCCTGGATCGTCTTGGGACTGGTGGTTGTAGCCGGCGTGGTCGTGGCAGTCGTCTGGTGGCTGCGACGCGTTGAGGAGCGTGCCCGTTTGACCGCCTTCGACCGGGCCATGGCACGACTCGACCGCTTGGAACGCCGCGGCTTGCCCGGGTCGGACGCTGCGGACGCCTGGTACGTCGAACTGTCCGATATCGTGCGCCGCTACATCGAGGAACGTTTCGCGTTGCGTGCCCCCGAACTCACGACCGAGGAGTTCCTGGCCGAGGCCGGTCGCTCGGCGGAGTTGAGCGCCGCGCATCGGGAACTCCTGTCGGCCTTCCTGGCTAGGAGCGACAGGGTGAAGTTCGCCCGCTACAGTCCGGGCGAAGACGAGTCCCGAGATGCGCTACACGAGGCGAGACGGTTCCTGAACGAGACGGCCGCCGCACGCGACGAGTTGGCGGAAACACAACCGCGAACAGGTACGCCCCAAGCGGCCGCAACGGGCTGAGGAATGATGTGGGCGATTGAGTTCAGAGATCCGGCACTCCTTGCCTTGGCCCTGGCGGCGATTCCCGTGTTCCTGTTGGCGCGACGTGCACCGGGACGTGTGCTGTTCTCGTCCTTCAAGCTGTTGCCGAGCGGGGGCCGGGGCTGGCGTGCCCGCCTCGCATGGGTGCCCGATGCATTCCTGGCGCTGTCGCTGGTCGCCCTCGTGCTCGCCTTGGCGGGCCCCCGCATCGGCGAGCGGATAAGCCGCGTTCAGCGGGAGGGCATCGCGATCATGATGGTCATCGACACATCGGGTTCGATGGCCGCCCTCGATCTGTTGACGCCGGAACGCGAGCGCACGCGACTCGAGGCGGTACAGGACGTGTTCGAACAATTCGTACTCGGCGGCGGCACGCTCGCGGGTCGGCCGGACGACGCCATCGGCGTGGTCAGTTTCGCGGGCTACGCGGATACCGCGGCACCCCTGACACTGGATCACGAGAACCTCGTGGCGGTGGCCCGCAACCTCGAGATCACACGGTTGCGTTCGGAGGACGGCACCGCGATCGGCGATGCGTTGGGGCTTGCGGTCGAACGGCTTCGCGAGTCGCCGGCGCAGTCCCGCATCGCGGTATTGCTCACCGATGGCGTCAACAACGCCGGTGTGGAGACGCCGGCCTCGGCCGCCGAACTGGCGCGGTCACAGGGCATCAAGGTCTACACCATCGGGGCGGGATCCACGGGCATTGCCCCGGTGCGCGACCAACGCGGTGTCCTGCGCTCCGTACCCGTGCAGATCGACGAATCCAACTTGCGCAACATCGCGAATCGGACCGGGGGCCGTTACTTCCGCGCGGACAACGCGGAGGCGCTGGTCGACGTCTACGCCGAGATCGACCGCCTGGAGCGTACCCGGATCACGGAGGAGCGTTCGCGTCAGTACGAGGAACTGTTCGCCCTTCCGCTCCTCGCC
The DNA here is from genome assembly GCA_021295895.1 of Pseudomonadales bacterium. GTDB lineage: Bacteria > Pseudomonadota > Gammaproteobacteria > Pseudomonadales > Azotimanducaceae > VXYL01. Next base: position 31,751 of record JAGWBM010000023.1, on the reverse strand, counting down.
GGGCTTTTGCTCATGGCGCTCGGCTGGGTCGGCCGCGGCGCCGTATTCGCGCGGGTGCCCTAGTGGACATGACGCGCTGCAACGGTTCGGCATTCGTAGGGGCGTCCCTGACGCGCCGGGCTGGCCATGCGGTCGCCCGCGGGAAGTGTCCGTTGCCGGTCGGGACGGGACAAGCCCGTCCCCTACG
>JAGWBM010000023.1:30772-31490 GCA_021295895.1 Pseudomonadales bacterium | reverse complement strand
CGCGGGTAGGCGCGGGTAGAGATGGACAGCATCGTCTTCGCCAATCCGAACTGGGTGCACGGTGTCTGGCCGGCGTTGGCGCTGGTGGTCGCCTTGGCGTTCGTGGAGTTCCGCGGCCGCGATCTGCTGGCCCGCTTCGTCTCGTCGACCATGCAGACCCGCCTCGCCCAAGGCGCCTCGACGACGCGTCGCATCGTGAAACTGGTCCTTATCTTGGCGACGTTGCTGTTCGGCGTTGTGGCGTTGATGCGTCCACAGACCCCGGGGGGTACCGAGGCCATTGCGGCGCGCAGGATAAGCGCCGACATCATGGTGGTGCTCGACGTGTCGAAGAGCATGCTTGCCGAAGATGCGGCGCCGAATCGCCTTGCCCGGGCGAAGGCGGACGTCGCGGAGTTCGTCGACCGGGTCACCGGTCACCGCGTCGGCCTGGTCGCCTTCGCGGGTCGTGCCGCGGTGATGAGTCCCTTGACCACGGACTACGGATTCTTCCACCTCGTTCTCAAGGGTGTCGGTGCGACATCCGTATCGCGCGGGGGCACCCGCATTGGCGACGCCATCCACAAGGCGGTGGCGGCGTTCGGCGTCAACCGCGGGGTTTCCCGGGTCATGCTGCTGATCACGGATGGCGAGGATCACGACTCCTTCCCGATGGATGCCGTCGAAGAAGCCGTGAACGCCGGAATCCGTATCGTCGCCATTGGATTCGGCAGCGAGA
>JAGWBM010000023.1:0-30682 GCA_021295895.1 Pseudomonadales bacterium | reverse complement strand
AACTGGCGCTGCGTACGGAAGGCGTCTACGTGCCCGCCGGCACCTCGGCCATCGATCTCGACGCCATCGTCGAGGCGCACATCGAACCGCTCGTCACCGACGCGTCCGCCCGTCTGCAGCGTCGGGCACCCACCGAGCACTTTTTCTGGTTGGTGCTCGGGGCCATTGTCTGCCTGCTGGGGGCGGTGTGGGCATCCGCCTTCCGGGCGTCGGCGTGGGAATCTGGGCGGCGCGGGAGGATGACCGCATGAGCGCCCCGAAAACGGCGCGGGCGGGGCCCTTCAGCGGCGTGCCACTGGCAGCGGTCGTGTTTTGCATTGGCGCTGCGATCGAAGACGAACCCGGGCAGGCAGATGCCGGTACGGACGCGGCCGTTGTCGCGGACGCCGACGTCCCGGTGCCGGAGACGCAACCGGATCCCGTCGACGAGGGCCCCGAACCAAGTGCCCGCGGCCGGTACAACCTGGGTCTTGGGCACTTCGAGGCCGGCGACTATGAAGCGGCTGCAGCGGCGTTCCTGGCGTCCCGGGACGAAGCGGGCCCGGACCCCGAGTTGCGCTACCGGGCGGCGTTCAACCTTGGATTGTCCCTGGCGGCGCAGGTTGGTTTCGGCATCGTCGGTGCCGAGGCGCGGGCCGACGACACCGCTCCCGGGCAGCCAGCCGACAGCGAAGCGGAGACCCAGTCCCCGGAACAGGTCATCGAAACGCTTCGCCAAAGCGCGGCGTGGTTCAACGACGCCGTACGCCTGGCGCCGCCGGGGGACGACGACGCACGGATCAACCTGGAATTGGTGTCGAAGTGGGTTTTGCAGTTGGCCGACCAACTCAACCAGGGCGACCGTTTGGAGGCGCGTCTGGACCGCCTGATCGATGACCAACGCGCGTTGCGCGACCAGGTGCGCGGTCTGTTGACGGACATCGCGACCGAGCAGGCGGGCACCGAACCGATCGGCTTCAGCACCGAATTCGAGGCGCTCGCGAGCCGGGAACGGGTGTTGATGGCGGAGGTGGCGGACGTGATCGACCTCGGCGCGGAGGAGCGCCTCTACATCGAACAGACGCCACAAGAGCAACGTCCCCCCGAGCAGCAAAGTCGCGCCCATCAGTTGGCCGCCATGACCAGCTACTTGGAACGGGCCCGGCAGTCCCTCAGTGACGCACGACGAAGGCTGCGACGCCTCGAAGGCGAGCGCGGCCATCGGCGCGCGGATGCGGCCCTCGCCGAACTGAAACGGGCCCGGGAGCAATTGCTGGATCCGGTGACGGTTCTCAAGGCCGTGCTCCGCGACGAACAGGAACTCATCGCCCACACCGGCGCGATGGCCGCGTTCGCGGACGGCGCGATCAGCCTGGAACGCCAAACACCCGGGTGGCTCACCGACGAGCACCTCGCACAACGCCAGGAGGACATCGGCGTCCGGACCGGCGGGGTGTTGAGTCGTTTCGAGGCGGTTGCGGCGACCGATCCGTCGGCGGTCCCGGGCGTAGACGAGAACGAGACGCGCCGTGCGATGGCGGCGGCCGTCGAGGCCGCGCCGATACTCGACGAAGGGCTCGCCGCCATGCGGGCGGCAATCGCCGCGCTGGAATCCGGGAACCCGTCCGGCGCACTCCCCGAGGAGAACCGGGCGCTTGCAGCCCTCGCCCAGGCCATCGAGTTGTTCGCCGACGTCAAGAGCCTGATCGAGCTGGCCTACGGATCCCAACAGGGTATCGTGGCGCTCCTTACCCCGGACGAAGGCGAAACCGATGAGACCCTGACCGCAGACGAGCGAGAAACCCTTGTCGGCAAGCTCGTCGCCGACAACCAAAGACGCCTGGAACGATTGAAGGGCCTGCTTGACGAGGAGGCAACGGCAGCAGCGGCCCAGACGGAAGAACAGGACGAGCAGACCCGTAGCGCCGTCGAGGCGCGCTTTGAATTGGCAGAGAACTTGCGGGCCCTTGCCGCGAACGGCCTCGCGCGCCTGGCTTCAAGCGTGGACGACGGTGCGGTTGACGACGCCCGCGCCAGCGCCGGAGAGACCCTCGAACACTTGGAGGAACTGCGCCGGTTGTTCTTCTCCATCGTCGAACATGTAGCGGCATTGCTGGCGGACCAGGGCGAGACCCACGATCGCACGGCGACGTTGCAGGCGGAGCCTTCCGCTGCCATGGGCGACGAGTTCGCCCCGGCCGTGGGAGCGGTAGCCGAGCGCCAAGGTCGGCATGCCCAGATGGGCGATCAATTGGCCGCCGCGTTGGCGCAACAGGCGGATGCCGCAAGTGCCCCGGCACCGTCCAACGCCAGCGGCGCACCCATCCCGGCAGCCGATCCGGCCGCGGGCGAACGGTTGGCCAAGGCCGCCGATGAAGTACGCAAGGCCGCAGGCCGCATGCTGAGCGCTGCTACCATCGTCACGGACGGTGCCAACCGGGCTACGACCATGTCGCCTGACATGGAGCCGGCGTTGGAAGACCAATTGGCCGCCATGGAGCACCTCGAGAACGCCTTGAAGGAGTTGGTGCCGCCTCAGCAGCGCCAGCAGCAGCAAGGCGAGGAGCAACAACAGGGCGAGGCCCAAAAGCCGCAGCCGCAGTCCGGCGAGGAAGAGCAGATGTCCCAACGGCAAGCCTTGAAGCGGTTGCAGGCCATCCGGGATCGGGAGGCCGAGCGTCAGCGTCAGAAGGACGCGCAGACCGGTCCGGAGCCCGTGGAGAAGGATTGGTGAGCGCCCGGCTTGCCCTGGCCGCCTGGGTATTGGCGACCGCCGCTCAATCGGCGTTGGCCGCCACGTTGGCTCTGTCCGTGGAGTCGGAAGCGATCCACGCCAACATGCCGTTCACGCTCTCGCTGTCCGCCAAGGGCTTCGAGGAGGAGCCGCCGCCGGCACCGCCCGATCTCGCCATCGAAGGCTGCGAGGTCACCTATCTCGGCGTCAGCCCCAACGTCTCGTCGAGCATCCAGATCATCAACCGGCAGCGTTCCGAATGGCGTGAGGTCACCTTCGTATACCGGTGGCAGGTGCTGGCACCCGCCGCCGGACGCTACACGATTCCCCCGTTGCGGGTGGAACAGGCCGGCGTCGAGGCGAATAGCCCGGCTACATCGTTCGACGCCACCGAGGTTCCGAGTACGGAACAAATGGTCGTGCGCATGGCGTTGCCCGACCGCCCGCTCTGGGTGGGGGAGACGTTCGACGCGTCGGTGGAGTGGTTGCTCGCCCGGGACGTGAGGAACTACGAGTTCTCGGTGCCGCTGTTCAACCTGGAGGGTGCCGACGTGGCGCCGGTGCCGGGCGGTCCTGGCGCACGTACGGTGGCGTTCAGCGCGGGCGCCCGACAGGTCGAACTGCCCCTGTCCCAATCGACCTTTTTGGACGAAGGCGATGGGCGGAGCTACGAGCGGTTCTCCTTCGATGCCCGCGTGACCTTGAATCGGGCCGGGACCTTGGACCTGCCGCCCGTGCGCGTCGTCGCGCAATTGCGGTCGGGAACCGGTCGCGACAGTTGGGGTTTCCGTCGCGCCACCTACGACCTGTTCCGTGCCGAAGGAGCACCCCGCCGGCTTACGGTTCGGCCACTCCCCGTGGCCGGTCGACCGCCGACCTTCGTCAACGCCATCGGCAGCGGCTATGCCCTCGACGTCCAGGCGAGCCGGACGGTGGTCTCGGTGGGCGAGCCGGTGGAATTGACGGTTCGGCTGCGCGGCGACGGGCCACTGGTTGGCCTGAGTTTGCCGCCCCTGGGTGGTCCCGGCGGATTGCCAACGACCCACTTCACCGTCCCCGAAGGCAGTGTGGCCGGCGAGGTCGACGAGGAGTCCAATAGCAAGCGTTTCACCTTCACGGTTCGGGTCAAGAGCGCCGAGGTGCGCGAAATTCCACCCCTCGCGTTCTCCTTTTTCGATCCCGCAGTCGGCGACTACCGGACCGTTACCAGCGAGCCCGTCGCGCTGTCGGTCGGCACCGCGCAACTCGTGGGTGTTGCCGATGTCGTGGCCGCCCCGGCCGTCGCCTCCCAGGCTGCGCGTGACGATCGGCCCGATCTCGGCGGGGCGATCGCGACGTTGGTCGGTGCCGACATGTCGTTGAGCGCTCCCGAAGCGACGCTCGGCAGGCCCTGGGGAACCGACGACTCGCGATTGCTGCTCGGCACCCTCTACGGCGCGCCGTTGATCGCGGCATTGGTTGCATTCTGGGCGGCACGCAACAGCGGTCGCCGGATGCGAAGCCGAACCATCCGGCGGGCCTTGCGGGCATTGGAGAAGGCATTGGACGCAGGGCAGCCCGCACGTCAAGCGGCGCCGGTCATTATTGCCGCGATGCGGCGTTTGGCCCAGGCGTCGGGCAACGATCCCCGGGAGACGAGCGGCATGCTCGAACGGCTGGAAACACATGCCTTCGATCCCAACGCGGCGGAGGAGGCGGTCTCGGGCGAGATTGCAGCCGCGTTGCGGCAAATTGCCCGGCAATGGGCTCGACGACCCGGCGTCCAAACGTCAATGGCCAAATCGCCCGCCGCGACGGGTGCGCTGGCGTTACTGGTGATTCTGATCGTGTCGCCCGATTTCGTCGCGGCCGAATCGTCGCCGACGGCCGTCGAACACGCTCGCAGCATCTACGGATCCGCCATCGAAGAGACGGACCGCTTGCGCCGCGTTCGTCTCTTCGAGAGTGCCGAACGGGCGTTTCGCCCACTCGCCGCGGCAAACGCGGACTCGCCCGAGTTGCAGGTGGATTGGGGTAACGCTGCCCTTGGCGCCCAAGATGCGGGGCGGGCCGTGCTCGCCTACCGCCGAGCGTTGGAGGCCGCCCCGGACAACGAACGGGCGCGTGCGAATCTCGCTTGGCTGCGGGATCGTCTGCCGGTTTGGCTGTCGCGACCCGCCGGAGACGGCGCGTTGGACTCGTTGTTGTTCTGGCGTGACCGCTTCGCCATCGCGCAACTCCACCTGATCGGCGCATTGGCGTTCGGCGCCGGCGTATTGCTGGCGGCACCCTGGCCTCGCCGGCCGAGGTGGCTCGGTGCCATCGCCGTTCCGGCATTCGTGGTTTGGGGTCTGGCCACGGGGTCGGCGTTGCTGTCCGGCAATGCCAACGACGAGGCCGTGGTGGTTGTCGATGGCATTGCCCTGCGTTCCGCGGACAGTCCCGGCGCATCGCCAACGTTCGCCAATCCCCTGCCGGCGGGAACCGAAATCGTCGTGGTCGAAACGCGCGACGCCTGGGTTCGGGTCGCGTTGGCGGATGGTACTCGGGGCTGGCTGACCGCCAGCGCCGTCGAACGCGTGGTCCAACGGCTGGAAGGCTGATCTAGTCGCGCACGGACTCGAAGTACGTCTCGACCGACTTGAGATGGGCGTCGACGTCGGTGCCGTGGCCGGCGTAGTGCGTGACGATGGCAAGATGCGTGCATCCGAGGTCACGCCACCGGTCGTGGTGACGCCTCCATCTCTCCGGGTCGCCGCCCTGGGTCTGCGCCTGAGCCTGAACGCCGAATCCTTCCCAGGAAAGCCCAGCCGCTTCGCGGGCTTCCCGCATTGTCTGCAGTGCCAGGCGCGATTGCTCGTTGGGCCCGCCGATCGGCACCCAACCGTCGCCCAATCGACCGCACCGTCGCAGTAGCGAGGGTGCGCCGCCGCCGAACCAGATCGGTACGGGTTCGGTTGGCCTCGGCAGGATGCCGGCCTTCGGGACCGTGTGGAAATCGCCGTTGTAGTCGACGACGTCCTCCGTCCACAACCGCCGCAACACCTCGACCTGCTCCGCTTGGCGGGCACCGCGTCGCGCGAACGGCACGTCGAGGGCCTCGTACTCGACTTCGTTCCAACCGGTGCCGATGCCAAGCCGGAACCGGTTGCCGGAGAGGATTGCAAGCTGGGCGGCCTGCTTGGCGACGAGGGCTGTCTGGCGCTGGGGCAGGATCATCACGCAGGAGCAGAACCCGAGTGTGTTCGTGGCTGCAGCCATGAACGAGAACAGGGTGAAGGGTTCGTGGAACGCAACGTCCTTGTCGTACGGCCGTCCGCTCCACCCGCCGGGCCGGTCAGGGTCGGCGCCGAGCACGTGGTCGTAGGTCAGGATGTGATCGGCACCCAAGGATTCCACACCCTGTGCGTAGTCGCGGATCGCGACCGGATCCGTACCGATTTCGTTGTGCGGAAACACTGCGCCGAGTTTCATAGGTGTCCTCCTTGGCAAAGGGCGATGATAACCACACGCTCGACATCGAGGGGCAACGCCCGTTTGTTGTCACGGGATTGGAGCGACACAGCCCTTGCTGGTAGATTGCCTGCGAGAGCGGACCGACGGCTTCAGGCGGTATGTGAAGTGGACGTCTGGATTCGAACCCCGTTTTGCGGGCTTGTTTTCGCTTTGTTTGTTCTCGTCATGCGATGATTCGACGACACCGAACCAACCACCGACCGCGAGCTTCGCGATAGGTCCGGCTTCCGGGCCGCCACCGTTGACGGTGGCGTTGGATGCGTCGGCATCGCGCGATGTCCGGTGCGGGCGACCGCAAGGGGGCCCTACGGATTTGTTCTCGCAATGCAACGGATTGCGGATTTGTTCCATGCGAACGACATGGAAGGCGCTGTTGGGTGCATCCGGCAAGCGTGGATGACGGCGGACGGTTGTCGACTCGCGCCAGATCGCCGAGACTGAGATTTTTGCGAGGTGCCGCGAACTGTGGAAAACGCCGACATGCGAACCGTGCGTGAAGCGTTGCTGGACGATGGTTACTGCATCGTCGACGGCGGGCTTCCCCACGGCCGGCTCGGAGAGCTACGGGATTGGTCGGGCGAGTGGCTCGCGAGTACGAAACACTCGCCCAAGTGGAAGTACCAGGGCTCGGACATCCATATCAGCGGCGTCCGGAACATCTCGAAGCGGAATCCCGATTTACCCCGCGACGAGATGGTGGACTTCCTGATCGAGCATCCGACGGCGATCATGGCCGCGCTTGGGCTCGCCGACTTCCGCTCCGGCGGCACCTTCCAGATCATCTCCAAGCCTGCGGGTGCGCCCGCTCTGTATTGGCACCAGGACTGGGCGCGCTGGGACGATCCGATCAGCATGTCACCGTGGCCGCAACAGGTATTCCTCAACTGGTATCTCACCGACACCGAGGTCGCCAACGGCTGTCTTCGCGTGATACCGGGAAGCCACCGGCGTCGGTTCGACCTCCATGGACACCTCGTTCCGCCCCACGAGAGTGGCGGTTACGACGTCGCGGAAACCAACGAGTGGATGTTCCACAACCACCACGACGCCGTGGACGTGCCCATCTCGGTGGGTCAGCTTCTCATCGCCGACGCGCGTTTGTTGCACGGGACCCATCCCAACAACTCGGCCGAGCGGCGTACGGTGCTCCTAGGCTGGTTCTATCGAAGCTCCAACGAGGTGCCCCGGGGCTGGGAAGGCGAGGTACCCAGGGAGATCCTCGAACGCGAACCCGATCTGCCGTTCCGGTGGAACCGGGTACCCGGCGGGTACCTCGCGTAACCCCACCCCCCGGTTGGGCCGCAAGGCGCAAATGCACGTAGGGGCGAGGCTTGTCCTCGCCCGCTCTGGTCAACTCACGGCGTCGGAGCGGCGGACGCGGGCGACCGCAAGGGTCGCCCCAGGGTCGCCCCTACGCCGGCCGGATCGTCACGTCGGCACCCATGCGGCACAAGCCCGTCAGGGCGTCGTCAATCAGTTCGAGCTTCCCTTGGGCGACGACCTCGGTCAGATAACGACGCATGACCTCTTCGGATCTCGTTGGGACAGCCGTTCGTTCTCCTTCATCGTCAGGCGAGTCTTCGGCGGAGAATCGCTGCCGTCTCCTCAGCCCCGCCGAACTCCGCCCAACCAAGGGGGTCGCCACCGTGGGCACCATCGACGATCGACGGGTCCGCGCCTCGGTCGAGGAGCAGTTCCAGGCAGCCGACGGCACCGTGCTGAGCTGCCAGATGCATGGCGACCGCCGAAACACCGTGGCCCTCGCCGCCCCAGTCGTGGCGGAGATCGGGGTCGGCGCCGTGGTCCAAGAGCCAGCGCGCGGCCTCGACCTTGTCGGCGTAGCATGCCCACAGCAGGGGGGTGCCGCGGAATGGATTTGCGTTGACGTTCGCGCCGATCGCAACCAGCGCCGCCATGGATTCGCACTGATTGTTACGTGAAGCCCAGGCCAGGGCTTCGTCGAGAACCTCCTGGCGGTTCTTGGTTCGTTCCCAAACCGGGAAAAACACGGGCGCGTAGAAATCCAAGCCCGCGTAGGCCTGCGGCTTGAGGTCGTCGCCGTCGACAAAACGACCGATGTCGGTACCGAGGGCCGCTGCAGCGCGGAGGTTGTCGGGGTAGGTGGGACATAGAACGTCGCCCATGTACGCCTTGGCGTAGAACAGCGCGTAGGACAGCGCCGAACCGCCCGCCTTGCCGTACGCCTCGGCATCGACCGAGGCACCGGCCTCGACGAGCCGGGAACCGAGGTCTGTGTGTCCGGCCATTCCAGCGGTGTGCAACGGCGTCCAGCCGTCGTTGTCGGCGGCGGACGGATCGGCACCGGCAGCCAGGATCAGATCGACGGCGGCGTGCTGCTCGGGCGTGCCTGGGACGAGGGGAATCGCGACGTCTCCGGTAGCAGCCCGGCAAGCCTGGTCGAGCAAGCCCCGGCCGTCGCCGTCCGTCGCGGTCAGGACACCCTATCCAGCTTGCCGTCGCGGGCTGCCTGGCTGGCGCGGGACAGGTCGTCGGTCATGTGTTATTGCCCGAATTCGAAGCCGAGACGCAGGTAGGCGAACCGACCGGCGATCCCATACGGGGTATCGATCGGGTAGCGGACACCCCAACAGTATGTTCGCGAGGTGCGTCTTGGCAAGCTCCGTGGGCAGTTCGTCGAGCACGTTGTTGATCCCCAACGGGATGTCGACGGTGCCCACGTCCCGCAGCCAAAGGAGCGGCCACCGAACTTCGATGTCCACCGTACTGGCACCATCTGTCGACGGGGTTCTGGATCGTCTCGCCGTAGTGGTTGCGGTTCCCCACGGAAATCGTGGGTTCATGATGCGCCGGATGCGCCGGTGGTGGTGGATCCGCTCGATGACGAATCCGACGGACACCGTTTCGAGGCCTGAGGATCCGGGATCAGATAACCCCTTGCTCCGCCATCGCTCGAATCGCCTCGGCGTCGTAGCCGAGTTCGGCGAGGATCTCCCCCGAGTGTTCCCCGAGACGAGGCGCCCGTTTGGGCGTTACCGACGGGGTACTCGTGGCCTTCAAAGGATGTGTCAGGACCCGCGGTAGTTCGGTTTCCTCGTCCGCCGGCCGTACGGTCATGCCGTTGGCAAAGATCTGCGGGTCGGTCGCGGTCTCCTCGACCAGGGCAACGCGGTTGACCGGAACGTCCAGGGAGTCGAATGCCTCGAGCCACTCGTCCGACGAGCGCGTGGCGATGATCTCGGCGATGGCATCACCCAATTCGCCGCGGTTCTGCCACATGTCCCGGGGCGTCGCGAAACGTTCGTCCGCCAGAACGTGTGCGGCGTCCATGGCGGTGAACATGCGCGCCAGGAGATCGTCGTTGCGGACCATGTTGAGTTGCAGCCAGCGTCCGTCGCTGGCCTGGTAGACGCGCATCATGGCCGACCGCAGGTGGCTGGTTCGGTAGTGCGCCATGTCGCCGCCCGCTACGACCGCGCCGGCGATCCCGGACACCGACCACAGGCCGTTTGCGAGCAGCGAGGTATGGACCATGCCGCCTTCCCCGGTCTGCTCGCGTCTCAGCAATGCGGTCACGATGCCGGCGTAGAGGGCGACGCCCGTGGGATGGTCGCCCATGCCGGGGAGGCCCTGGGTCGGGGTCGTGCCGCGTTCGCGCATCAGGTCCATCAGGCCGCTGCGCGCCCAGTAGGCCAGTTGATCGAAGCTCTTGCGGNTAGGCGGTGAGGGACGCGTAGATCATCCGGGGATTCGAGGGTTTCAGATCCTCGTAGGTCAGCTTCATCGCTTCCCGGGAGTCGTAGGGCTGGTTGGTGATGAACACGTCGCACGTCGCGATCAGTCGGCGCATGGCCTCCATGCCGCGGGCGGTCTTGAGATCGAGGGTCAGGCTGCGCTTGTTGCGCGCGTCCATCTGCCAGAACCAGCCGTTGCCCGCTTCGTGCGGTGGCACCACGGGCGACAGCGAGCGCAGCATGTCGCCACGGCCGGGACGCTCGACCTTGATGACGTCCGCCCCGAAGTCGGCCAGGATCATGGCGGCTGCGGGGGCGGCGATGACGGTTGCGGCGTCGACGACCCGGAGGCCGTCGAACACGTGGTCGGACATCTAGACGACGCCGGCGACGTGGGACGAGTTGATCGGTATCGAGTAACCCGACGGCCCCTTGACCGAGAAGGAGTCGTGGATGTTGCCGCGTTCGATGGTCGTTGCCTCCACACCGTCCTCGACGAACCGGCGGTGGGTCTCGTCGATGTCGTCGACCATCAGGTCGAAGGGCGCTCGTTCGCCATTCGGGATCGGTATCTCGGCTTCGTTGAGAATGAGATGCGTGCCGCCCCGGAGTTCGAGAATCGCGAAGGCATCCCGTTCGAGTATCCCACGCATGCCGTGGCGCACGAAAAAGCCGTACGCGGCGGGGACATCCTCGACCGCGAGCCGCATGTGACCAATCGCGAACGACGGCCGTGGGTCTTCTGTCATTTGTTCCCCTTCGAGATTTCTACCTTGACGAGATGATACGAAAACGCGATGCCTGGCGCGTCATGGACCTCGGAGCCGGGGTTCCGGCACGGCGAAAAGGATGGTGAACAGGGCGATTACCTGCAGAACAGCCGTGACGACGAACAGGGCCACGTAGCCGGTCAACACGACGACCAGGCCGCCGATGAAGGGACCGACCGCCCCCACGAGGTTGACGGCGGAGCCGGAAGCCGCAAGCCGGATGGGAATGTCGGCGGGACGACCGAACTCCAGCACCATGTTCTGCCCGGACTGGTTGAAGCCGCCCGAAGCCGAGCCCATGAGCACGAAGAACACGATCACGCCGAGGGTGTCCTCGACGAAGAGCAGTTGTCCGTGGGAGGCGATCCAGCAAGCCAGGGTGGCGACCATGACCACCTTGTAGCCGTAGCGGTCGGCGAGTGCGCCCCAGACAAGGTTTGTCGTGCTCGACGTCAACATCCACACCGTGGTCAGCAGTCCCAAGGTCGCGCCTGTCAACTCCATCCGGGTACCGGCGAAGAGGATGTAGAAAGGCAGCGCCATGCTGCCGCACGACGCGAGCGCACGCGCAACGAAGAATCGGCGAAAGGCTGGCTGACTGCGGAGAATCGGCCCCACTGCCTTGAAGGTTTCCAGGGTCGATGCCCGGGGCCGCAGGCTCGTGGCGGTGGGTTCGTGCGTCAGCGCCATGGTGAAGAGGCCGATGCAGGTGATCCCGAAGGCGAGCAGGAAAACCGAGGCATAGCCGTTGCCGAACAGGTTCGCATCGATGATGTAGGCCCCGGCCGCGTAGGAAACGCCGGCCGAGGTCAATCCGGCCAGGAAGTGGCGGGCACCGCTGACGATGCCACGTCGGTTGATGGGAATCACCTTCGCGCGGAGCGCGTTCATGGTGACTTGCGCCACGCCCTGGAAGAACCCCATGAGGGCGAGAAACACGATGATCGCGACAACGGCCGCGACAGCGGGATCCCCGGTCGTGCCCGACGTGCCGCCCAGCACGAATCCGGCCAATGCGAGGCCGAGAATCTGCAGGCGCATGAGGGCACTCGACGCGAGGGTGACACCGAGAAACCGTTTGCGATGGCCGATGAGGGATGCCCCGATCATGGGCGACGCGACGGTGCCAATACCCTGGAGGGACCGCGCGAGCCCGACCACGAAGTCGGAACCCGAAAGCAAAAACAGGTAGGCCGGGAGGAAGGTCGGGGCGGAAACGAGTCGGAAGCCCGTCTGGCCGAACATCCCGTGGGCAAGTTGGATCAGCGTGTTGCGGCGCAGGTGGTCCGCCACCTCGCGATCCTGCAGCGACCGGCTGTCGCGGCGATCAGGCTGGTCGTGTGGGTGCTTGTCGGGACCTACGGCGCGGTCCCGGAAACCGGTTGTCCGTTCGACTCCCGCGCTCACACCCGCGTCTTCTATCGCAGGCGAGGCAACGGGCGCGGCGTGGCGGCCGCAGCCCTGCGGCGGTCGGTACGTGACCGTAGGGGACGGGCTTGCCCCGTCCCGAGCCAAGCCACATCGCTTTTCGAACCGGACCGCACGATGCGGGCGACCGCGCGCCCTGGCGGGCGCGTTAGGGTCGCCCCTACGAACTCATTCCGGAGCGATCGTGGGGGACGGGCTTGGCCCGTCCCGTATCGAAGCAGCTGCCGGGTTCGGTGCGGGCGGGGACAAGCCCGACCCGTTCGGTATCCCGGTAGCGCGCGAACAGCGTGCCGGGCCGGCTCCGGGTTGCTCATGATGCCGGCAACAGTCCGAGGCGGAAGTAGGAGTCGCCGGTCGCCTTCAGGGTCTCGTCGATGGGATAGGTGGTGAGGCCAAGTTCGTGTTGCGCCAGCAGGCAGTACGAACGCGGCGAGTCGTAGGTCTTCTGTGCGGGTTTGCCGCCCGCCATTTCCTCGCCGCCCACCTCGTCTATCGACGGGAAGAGTTCCCTAAGCCTTGCCTGCAATTCCCAGGTGAACAGCTCGCCGGAGCGGTCGCTGGCCGAAAGGATGTAGCGCGAGCCGTTCCTGGCGACCGTGCTTTCGGCACACAACCGGTGGGCACGCGCGACATCGCGCACGTCGACGTTGTTCCACAGCATTCGACCGCCGCGGGACTTCTTGTAGGGCTTGCCCATCAACATGTAGCGGATGCAGTTCTGCCAACTCCAGCCCTGGTCGTGGTTCTGGCACATCAGCGGTCCGATGACGTGCAAGGGCAGGATTGCCATCGCGTCGAAGGATCCGTCCTCCTCGGCGGCGGCGTAGAGCATCTTCTCGGCCCGGGCCTTGGCCATCGCGTAGGCGAGATCCCGGTTCTTGGGGATGTTGTCATCGGTCCAGGCGCCACGATAGCCGTCGACGTTGTCGCCGCACCAATCCCGCTCCGTGAACACGTAGCCCTCGGGACGTGGGTGACCGACCGCGGCAAAGGAACTCGTGAACACGAAGCGCTTCAGCGCCGGCGACTTGCGCGCCGAGTCCAGAACCTGTTGGACCTCGGTGAAACAGCCATCGTAGACCTGCTGCGGTGTCTCCCGGTTGTAGCCCACGGCGGCACCCGCATGCATCACGGCGCTACAGCCGTCGAACGCATCGTCGTAGCTGCCGGGTTCGAAGATGTCGCCTTCGTGGAGGGTGGTATTGCCGCGCAGACCGGCGTCGTTCAGGGCGAGCAGGTGATCGACCTTCCCGGGCTTCGAGGCATCGCGAACGCACGAGCGGACCTCGTAACCCTGCTCCATCAAGTCGTGAACGATCCACGAACCGATGTAACCGCTCGCGCCGGTCACGGCGACCGGCCCGTCGGCGGGGGAGACGGCTCTTTCGGCGGCGGTGCTGGCTTGCGTCATTCGGCGTTGACCCCCGGGGAAAACAAACCATCTTAGCAAACCGCCTCCGCCGCATGATCGAACGTGCCCGGAAACGGCGCGCTTGCGGCGTTCGGACTACACTCGCTGTTTTTTGCGAACAGGCACATGGGATGGCCGAGGCACTATCCTCGTTCCGCATCTGCGATTTCACTGGCCAGCTAGCCGGAGCCGGTGCCACCAAGTGGCTTAAGTCTTTCGGTGCCGAGGTGATCCGGATCGAGGATCCGGTCCGCGAGGGACGCTGGGACATCCTGCGCGGTGCGCCGCCGTTCGTCGACGAGCGCCGGGGCATCAATCTGGGCGGCGCGTTCAATAGCCACAACGCCGGCAAGTACGGCATCACCCTCAATCTGCGCACCGCCACGGCGAAGCGGATTCTCGAACAACTGGTCGAGGTCTCGGACGTTGTGAGCGAGAACTTCGCCAAGGGGGTCATGGAACGTTGGGGGTTCGGCTACGAGCGGCTGAAGGCGATCAAGCCCGACATCGTCTACGTCTCAAACTGCGGCTTCGGTCACACCGGGCCCTACAGCGACTTCAAGACCTGGGGGCCCATCGTGCAGGCCGTGTCGGGGTTGACGTTCACGTCCGGACTTCCCGGGCGGGAACCCGCGGGTTGGGGCTATTCGTACATGGACCACACCGGTGCCTACTTCATGGCGATGGCAATCCTCTTGGCGCTCGTGCACCGGCAGCGCACCGGTGAGGGCCAGTGGGTGGACTTGGCATGCACTGAATCGGCCCTGTCGCTGCATGGGCCGGCGATTCTCGACTGGACGGTCAACGGGCGTCCGACACGTCGCGAAGGACAGCCGCACGCCAACCGCAGCCAGTGGCCACCCATGGCGCCCCACGGGATCTACCCCAGCGACGGTGACGACGAATGGGTGGCCATCGCCTGTCGGGATGAGGCGGACTGGGAAGGTTTCGCGGCGGTCGTTGGCGACGCGTGGTGCGCGGACACGCTGTTCCGGAACCTGGATTCGCGCTTGGCTTCCCAGGATGCCCTCGACGGACACGTTGGAGCATGGACGGTCGAGCGGAGCAAGTTCCACGTCGAGGAACTGCTTCGAGAAGCCGGCGTGCCCGTGTCGGCGGTGATGAAGCCGGAGGAACGCATAGACCTGGACGCCAGCACCGCGGACTTCGGGCTTTGGCCAACGGTCAAGCACGCGGAGATGGGTGCGGTGCGCGTGGACGGTCAGCCGGTGCATTTCTCCGAGACCGATTGGCGCATCACCCGTGGCGGTCCGTGTCTCGGCGAGCACAACGAGGAGGTGATGACCCGTTTGCTGGGCTTTGGCGCGGAGGACGTGGCGAGGCTCGAGGAGGAGGGGGTGTTGTGACCGAGGCCAAGTCGGGCGGACAAACCGTCGGAGCGCTCCACGGCGTGCGGGTCGTTGAGTTGGCCAGGGAACCGATCGCCTGGGCGGGCAAGCTGCTGGCGGACATGGGCGCGGACGTGATCCTCGTGGAGCCGCCGGGTGGCGATCCGTCACGCGACTACCCGCCGTTCCTCGACGATGAACCCGGCGAGGACCGCAGCCTCTATTGGTGGCACTACCACACCAGCAAGCGGGGCGTCGTCGTCGACCTCGACGCCGCTGCCGGTCGCGAACGGTTTCGGGCGCTGGTGGCGACGGCCGATGTGCTGCTCGAGGCGGAACCGCGCCGTCGGCTGGGAGCGCTGGGCCTCGACTACGAGGATCTGAACGCCATCCGTCCCGAACTCGTGCACGTCGCGGTCACGCCCTACGGCCGCAACGATCCCAAGAGCGACTTGCCGTTTACCGACCTGACGATCATGGCGGCGTCGGGGCCACCTTGGAGCTGTGGCTACGACGATCATTCCCTGCCCCCGATTCGCGGTCCGTTGCAGGGCTACCACACGGCGTGCCACTTCGCAGTGCTGTCGGTCCTCACCGCCCTGCTGCACCGGGGTGTCGGCGGGTCCGGACAGTTCATCGACGTGAGCATGACGGCTGCCAGCAACGTGTCCACCGAAGCGGCTTCCCATACCTGGTTGGTGGCGCAGAGGACGGTGCAGCGGCAGACCGGCCGGCATGCTTCGGTCTTACCGTCCCGGGAGACCCAACAGGAATGTGCCGACGGCCGGCACGCCAATACCGGGGTTCCGCCACGCCGGCCTCACGAGTTCGCCGCCCTGCTCGGGTGGTTGAGGGACCTCGGTCTCGACGCCGAACTGCCGGAGGCCGTGTTCCTCGAAATGGGTGCCAATTGGGAAGGCCCGTTCGACTTGGCGAATATCGGCCGCGACGATGAGATCACGGCGATTTTCGGCGCGGGTCGCGATGCCCTGAAGCTCATCGCATCGAAGGTCTCGGCGCGGGAGTTCTTCTTGGGTTGCCAGCGTTCGGGACTCGCGGTCGGGGTCGTCAACTCGCCGGAGGAAGCGTTCGAGGATCCGCACTTCAGGGCGCGCAGGTTCCAGGTTCCGGTGTACCACGAAGACCTCGCCCGGACGGTCGTCTATCCCGGCGCGCCCTATGCGCTCAAGGCCAGTCCTTGGACAATCTCGCGTCGGGCACCAAGACTCGGCGAACACGACGCCGAGGTTTTCGAGGAGATCGAGACCCGCTGACGTCGGGCGTGCTACCACAGCGATAGCGTCGCCCCACGGATTACGGCCGGTAAGGGGTGGGCGACCTACGCCCAACCGGACATCTCCCACGGCAGTTTCCGTTATGTCGTACACGTTCGTAGGCCGATGGCGTACGGGCCCGAGGCGTTCGAGGCGGCACACTTCGTCGAAAGTTCAAGGCGAGGTGGCCGATGCAGATTGCCTATACAGTCGAACTCACCAAGAACCGGAACGGTACCGTTAGCGTCGTCTTTCCGGACTTTCCCGATGCGCGGACGGAGTGTGCCGAGGGCGACGAACAGGAGGCGGCCAGCGGGTTGCTTGTCGATGTCCTGGACCAGTGCATAAGGGATAGGCACAGGATTCCAAGGCCGTCGCGGAAGCGCGGCAGCCTCATCATCGAGCCCCCCGCGCTAGTCGCCGCCAAGGTTGCGCTCTACCAGGCGATGAAACAGAACGCGCTCTCTAACGTCGCCATGGCTCGTGAGCTAGGAACCGTCGAAGGCACGGTGCGCCGGTTGATCGATCTACGCCACCGATCCCACGTGGATCAGGTGGAGGCGGCATTGGCGATGCTCGGCAAACGGCTCGTCGTGACGGTACGTCGGACATGACTCGACTGCTGTGTTTTGCGACGGCGTCGGGCCTGGCCGCGGTGATCGCGGGGTGCTCGATCGTCGGCCCGCATGACCTGGAGCGGGTGGCCGCCGATGCAGACGCCCCGTCGCTGGGGACGCCGGCAACGGTGGTGCCCGACACGCCGGCTCCCGTGCGTCGCGAGGCGAAGGAGGCCCACGTCGTCAGTGGTGCCGATTGGCTCGCCGAGCGGTTGACGGCGGAGTACCGCGAGTTGCCGGCGAGCGTGGCCATACGGCAGGTCACGCAGGGGCGTCCGGTGAGACTTGATGTGGGCGTTGACGACCCGCTTGTGGGCTCACCACCGGACGCGGCATCGATTGGAGAGCACGTGGATTCAATATGCCGGCAGGCCGATTGGTCTTGCAGCGTGGTCGAGGGGACGGTGATGGTTACGGACATCGAGACCCGGACCTTCCCGTTGTCAGTGCAGCCCGGAACGACTGCGGCGACGATGCGCCTCAGATCGCTTGCGGGCGGCGCAGGAGGCTCGGCCGGAAACCGGGTGGACTTGGCACTACGCCCCTACGAGGACGAAGTGGCGGGGTTGGTGCGGACGGCAGCGGGCATCGTGTCCGGTGGGGAAGCGGATGTCGCCGCGGCTGGCACAGTCGTGGATCCGCGAACGAGCGTCGTGGTGCTGCCGAGCGCAAATGCGGCGGTGGTTATGGCCAGGCCGCACGTGATGCGCCGCGTGGCTCGCGAGATCGAGAGGTACAACCGAGCCACGTCGCAGACCGTGCGGCTGCACGTGGTGCTGTATGAAGTCGAGACGAGCGACACCGAGGATCGCCGGGTTGACTTGTCGGCGTTGCGTGACAGCGCGCCGCGTTTCGGGTTGCGCGTGATGTCTCCGGTCGGCAGCACGTCCGGCGCTGTCGCCGAACTGAGCTTCGAGCGGGGCACCGCCACCCGCGGTGCCCGGGCTGTTTTGCACTGGCTGCGGACCGTGGGCCGCACGTCGGTGTCGTTGGACGACGTGGTCGAGGTGCGCAACAACGCGGTGGCTACCGTGGATGCCACCGAGACGCGCCAGTTCGTGGCGCAGGTGTCGCGCCAGATAGAGATTGCCGGTCCGTCGCAATTCGCGACGCCGCAAGTCGAGTTCGACGAACTGCGCCTGGGCTGGTCGCTCGCGCTCCAGCCGACGATTGCCCAGGACGCCGTAACCGTCCGCGTCGCCCTGTCGCGCCGGGAATTGGTCGAGGAGCGACCGTACGACCTAGGCGGCGGTGCCATCAAGGGAACGACGTACACGACGGACGACCTCAACCGGGTGATGTCCGTGGCGTTGCGCTCGGGGGAGACGAAGCTGCTGACCAGTCTCGCCAATTCGGTGCGCCGGGCCAACACGCATCGCGTGCCTTGGCTGAGGTGGATCGGCGATGGCGTGTCGAAGGGCCGTCGCGATCGCGAAGTCGTGCTGCTCATGACGGCGGAGGTTCTTTAGGTGGAACGGGTCGAAGACTCGATCGGTGGCAAGGGTGTCGCCGTGGTCTACGGGGCTCCGCAACTGCCTTTGCCCACGGCAGGTAGTCGGTGGGCACGGAGCCGTCAGCTACACCGGTTCGCCCGCGCCAACGGGGCCAGTCACTTGCTGCGCGTGCTAGATGCGGCGGGCGAGGCGGATACGTGGTGGGCAGGCCGGGCCGGGGTGTCCTTCGCTGCGGCGATCGATGCGTGGGCGGAGACGCAGATGGACGTTCGCGACGATGTCGTGATCCTGCCGCTCGACAAGCGCATCTACGCGGCGGAGCTTGAGGACCGGTTGGTCGAGCAAGAGTACCTGCTAGGTGCCGCGCGCCTAGCGGAGATGATGGCGGGATGGCAGCGCCGCCGGGTCAGGGCATTCGCGGCCGGTGAAATGGGGTCGGCGCTCGAAGGCGTGGTACGTCTCGAGGCGCTTCCCTTCGATCTCCGGGCGCACGGCTTCCGGCGCATGTCGGCAGCGCTGACGGCTGCGGGGCTTTTTGCCCCCGCGCAAGTCGCGGCGGCCGCGGTGGTCGCGGTGGCAGCCGCCGTGCCGGAACTCGACGCGGCGTTTCGCGAACTTTCGAACGATGCCGACAGACACGCCGAAGCCGCCGCTCAGGAACTCACTACAAAGCTCGAGGGGTCGTACGCCGCCGCCAACACATTGCGGGGGCTCGCGGACATCGGGTGGAACGACGCGGTGCTCTTGATGCATCGGGACGGCCTCACCGAAATGCGCTTTGAAGACGCGTTCGAGGTCAGCTTTCGGGGCCAGTCGGCAACGGGATTTCCAGGAGGGGCGGCCGCATACGCCGCAGCGTACTCCGCAACGTTCGAGTTGGCCGGCGAGCGTTGGAAAGTGCGTCGGCCGGTGTCCTGGGGCGAAACCGAGCGGCGGTCGGTCGAGGGATTCCTCGCGCAAGGGCTTGCCCGGGAACTGCATGCGGTGGCGAAAGCGGCGCGGGCCGAAGTGGACGCCTCGCCGGGAATCTCGTCGGGACCGGCGGAAGAACGCCGATATGCGTTGCGGATCCCAGCGGCCACGCCGGGCGACTTGGTGTTCTTGGCCTCCGCCCTGGCCGGGCGCCCATTCGGGCTCAGCCACGCCCGATGCGCGTTCTCGGGCTACTTGGCGTCGGCTTGCGAGTTAGAGCTTGTGGCGAAGGGAATGGCTAGATGACGACTCGGTGGTTGTCGCCCATGGTTGGCATGGCGTTGATCGTCGGTCTTGACGCGGCGGGCGAGCAGGACGGGCAGGACGCGCGGGAACTCGAGCCCGAGCGCATCGACGTGGTGTTCAGCCGGCTGGCTAGGCAGGACAGGGCGCTCGAAGCCCTGCTGGAGATCATGAAGAAGCTGGAGTTCGTCGCCGAACACCCGAACGCGGCGGCTGCGCTGCTTTCGGACGAGGGCGAACCAACGGATCGGCTTCGTTCGGCGTTGGCCGAGGTCGCGAAACGGCGCAACCGTCCGATGGACCCTTCGGCGCAGCCCGCCGTGGTGGCCGCGAGAACCCAGACGACGGAGGAGTTGCAGCCCGAAATCGTGTACGCGCAAATGTCACCCGGCGGTATCCGGCGCGTACTGATAGCCGCCCGGGGTGCCAAGTTCCAAGCTGCGGTCGGACGGTCGATCCGCTTGCGAGACGACACGATCGACGTGTTGGCGATCCGACGCGGGGCGGATGGCGGTGTGGACGTGGAACTTAGCGTCAACGGTGGTGCGCCGTTCGTGAGGCGGGTCGGGTGGTGAACCATGTCGAGGCGACTTCAGGACATCCGCACCGCGGACCTGTGCACGGATCGCGCTGTGCGCGAGTTCTTGAGGGTCCAGGGCGGTCGCCTGGAATGCGTTGTCGCGGCCGATGGCACGGTGTTCGCGGTCAGCGGCGGGCTATCGCGGCGGGTGGGTCGCGCACTGTTGGGCCTGGTGCACGGGAGTCTGGGCGCGGCGCGCCTGGTCGAGGTGACGCCGCTGGACTTCGCGCAATGGAAGGAGGCGAACCGGCCTCGGTTGGGCGCCATTCCCGCTGCCTCTCGCAACCCGGCGAACCGTACGGTCGAGTTCGTGTTCGGCAGGGCCGTGGAGGAACGCGCCAGCGACGTCTACCTGGACGTACGCCTCGACCGCGCCATGCTGGCGTTCAGGACGTACGGATTTCGACGCCCCTTCGATCAACTGTCCCGCGACGACGGTTTGGCCTTGGCCCGATCGATTTGGGCTCTCGGGACGAATGCCCAGTTCGACGAATCCGGCGTCTGCGACGTGGCATTCGACTTCGAGCACGGCGGACGCCAATACCGGATTCGCGGCAACAGCATGAAGGAGGTACGTGGCAACAGCGTCGTGTGCCGGGTCCGCGATCCGTCGTTCGTCCTGCCCCTCGAGGACAGCGGCTACGCGCCGGTCCAAGTGCGCCAAATCGCACGGATGTGCCGCGCACCCGGGGGTCTCATCCTCATCACGGGCGAGACGAACAGCGGCAAGAGCACAACCTTGGCTTCACTGATGTCGGGGCTGCCGACGACGCAGAAGGTGATCGAGGTGGCGGATCCCGTGGAGGTCCTGATGGATCACGTTTCGCATATCGAGATCGAACACTACGGCGAGGGCACGGCGCAGCGTTTGAACCAGAACCTGGCCGCGCTGGTCCGCCAGAACCCGGACACGCTCGTGCTTGGAGAGATACGCGATGGTCCGTCAGCGACGGCGGCGAAGGACATGGCGATCCAAGGCAAGCGCGTGCTGACGACGCTGCATTCCCAAAGCTGCGCCGCGGCGATACCGCGGCTCGTCAACCTCGGCGTGCCCATGCCGCTCTTGGGCGCGCGCGCGTTCCTGGCGGGGATCGTGAATCAGAACCTCGTTCCGGTGGTTTGCGGTTCGTGCGGGTTGGCGAGCCACCCCGATGCCGCGGTGGACGCTCGCTACCGGACGCTATTCGGCGAAAGTGTTCGGTTCCTGAACAGGGCCGGATGCGGCGATTGCCGGGGTGGGGTCGCCGGACAGACGTTGGTCGCGGAGGTGTACCCGCTTTGCCTCGACAGGACCGGGAGGGCGAACGAGCTGATTGGTGCCGGGCGCGTGGCGGAACTGGAACGGCACATGCGGCGCAATGGGGCTGGCGGGAACGGGTGCATGAGCAAGCACCAGCATGCCGCGACGAAGGCCGCCGTAGGTCAAATCGATCCGGAGCATACGGAGCGGATCATAGGAGAGTTCAACGGTGAGGACGTGGAAGGACGCTGCGGCGATCTGGTTGAACTCGGCCGTTAGGTTTCCGCGGTCGCGACGCGAGATGTTCTACCGGCTGATTGCGGCGCAATTGCGCGGCGGTGTGGCCGTGCACCGCGCACTCGACACGCTCGGGGCGGCGGCCCGGCTCGACGCGGTCTCGACCGGCGTGGCAAGGACGGTTAGCGCGGTCGTGGAGGAAGGCGGGCTCGTGGCCGACGGGCTTGCGGCGACGCGCAGCGTGCCGCCGGCGGACATTGGCTTGATACGCGTCGCCGAGAGGTCGGGAACCTTGCCGGAGGCATTGGAGGAATTGGGCCGCAGCGAGACAACGCGGCTCGGCATCGCTCGCAACGTGCTGGCGCCGAACAGCTACTACCTGGTGGCGCTGATCGTGGCGGTGTTCGGAACGATGCAGTTGGAGGACATGCTGGGTGCCGTCCTGGGTCACGACGCCCTCGCGTCGAACGAGGCCTACGTCTTGAGCCGACGGCTGAACGCGTGGGGGCCGCCGGGGGTGGTTGCCGGAATGGCGTTGGCCGCGGGCGTTGTCGTGGGCCGCCGGCGTTGGCACGGGCGCGCTAGGCGTTTTTTGTGGTTCTTCGATGCGGAGCACCGGGCACGCTTGGCGCTGCAGTTCGCGGAGTTCGCGGCACGGCTGTACCACCGGGGCGCAACACACCCGGAGGTCCTTGACGCCTATGCGGAGGCCTATGCGAACGGCGGTTTCGTGCGTTGGGCCGTCCGCGAAGCACGTCGCGACCACGTCGACGCAGGAATGTCGATCGAGGACGCCCTCGCGGGGCGACTGGTTCCGGAATGGCTGGCCGGAATCTTGTCGGCCATGGTTCCGGGTGGTCGCCGGGACCTCTATCCAGATGCGTGGAACGCACTCGGGACGATGCAGCGCGCGCTGTTGGCAGCGAGGTTGAGTACGGCGTCTACCGTCGTACGCGGCGCGGTGATTGGGACGATTGGCCTGCTCGTGGCGGTGATCGTGCCGGGCATCTACACGGCCTACACGATGCCAGTCTGAACGGTAATTCAAGAAGGTTTCAAGGAGATTGATGATGAAATGCGCTCGCAGGAACCGGGGAGTAACGCTCCCGGAAATGGGTCTCTACGTCGGTCTGCTCGCGATAGTGGGCCTCTTTGTCGTGGGGCAGTGGGGCAACATACAAAGCGGGGTTCGTGCGGAACAGGCTTACGCGGAGATCGTCCGCGTTAAAACGGCGGCGGAGGCCTACCGATCCGCGCCGGCACAGGGAGGTTCGTATAAGGACGTCAGCGTAGAGGTGCTCGCCGACAGCGGTTACAACGTGGAGCCGCTTACGGACGGCGACGACGAGAACGTCTACGGACTCGACGTGGGGGTTGTCTCCAAGGGTGACGTGGACGCCACGATCACCTACGAGTTCAACGTGGAAGCCGACTGCGAACAGCTCGTGGACCGGCTGACCGGCGCTGTGGGCGTCAAGGGGACGCCGGCGTGCTCCGGGTCGGGTCCCTACGAGCTCGAGTTCGATATTGAATGAACGCGACTGCTGCGCAGTCGCCCGAGAACGCGACTGCTGTGCAGTCGCCCGAGAATTCGCTGTGCGAATTCTCCTGGGGAGGAGTCGGCTGTGCGAATTCTCCTGGGAGGAGTCGGCTGTGCGAATTCCCCTGGGAGGAGTCGGCTGCGCGAATTCTACTGGGGAGGAGTTGTCTTGGACGAATGGCGATGCTGCCAATTGGGGAGGCTTTCGAAGCGATGCACGCGGTTGAGATGGTGGTGGTGGTTGGTATCGCCTCGGTGCTGGCGACAAGCGGATACCGGGCAGCGAACGAGCGTCGGGACGCGGCCCGGGTGGCGGCGGACCTCAGCGCGGTTGCTGCGCTGGCGGTGGCCTACCAGGCGGCGGGCGCCGACTGCGGGCGGCCGCAGGGAACGTTGATCCCGGTCGAGGACATGATGGCGACGCTTGGCACGGGCCTGGGCGGTCCTGACGAGCCCGCCGCATGGAGCGTGCGCTACTACTCAAGGCCACCGTCGATGCTTGGCAATTGGCCGCCGTTTGGCTCTCCGACGATTGCCGGATCCGCGTTCGATGTAGTGCGCTCGCCGGGCACGACATCGGCCGAGCGGGCCGCTTTGGAGAGCCGGGGCGGTCGTCGGGAGGGTCAGAGTACCGTCGTGGTGCGGCGCTTAGAAAGCTCGGGTGTACACCGCGCACGACGGACGTTCGCTGCGGGGAGGGCTTTTAGAGGATGTTGACCAAGGGTATTACCCTCGTCGAGATGCTGGTCACGCTGGCGGCGGCATCGCTGCTCCTGCACGGCTACTTCGTGTGGCAGACGGCGGTGCTGGAGGAAGCGACGGTCCAGCGCACGGTGGACGGCATGCTGCTGGTGGATGAAGCCGCTTATGCTTACCACGCGGAGCGGGGCGACTGGCCGGGGTCGATGCACGATCTTGTGCTGGCCGGCTTGGTCCCCGCACACCCGGACAACCCGGGGCAAACGGCACTCGCCAACGGCACGGGCGGCGCGTTCGATCTGGGGCCGGTTGTCGGTGGCGGGATCAGCATTTCGACCCAATTGCTCCAGGCCGGCGATCCCACGGCGGATCGACTCGCCCAGGCGGTGGTGCGCGCCTTTCCCCACGGCACGACCGCAGTAGGGAATACCGTCGAACTCGTGCGAACCACGCCGCCCGGCGTGCACTCGGACCTTGAAGTATTCGTGCGCCGGGACGGCTCCCGCACAATGACCGGGGGACCGCTCGAGTTCGCCGGCCACGGTATCGCGGGCGTGTCCGAGGTTGCCTTCCAGGCGTCGGTGACCCAGGGCCGGCCCTGCGGGGGGAAACGGATAGCGACGACGGCCGACGGGTCGCTGATGGAGTGTGTGCAGGGCAAATGGCGTGCCGTAGGCGCGTCGGCCGGCGGGATGCCATGTTCCTGGTCGGATTGGATGATCGTCGACGTGATCGGGTGGTCGTCGCCGAATGTGAGCCCGCCCCACACCGCCGGGTCAGTCATTGCTTGGCGCTGTGAAAACAACCGGGTCGTGGACGTGACTCGCCGCAATTGCGGCTACGGCGACTCGGTGCCGCAGGGCCGGGGAAGCCCCACCTTCACCCTGGACCAATGCGGGTTGTCGTAGGTCCGCACTCGGCGGCCTGGGCTGGGGCCAAAGGCGGTGTCGGTAGGCGACGGCTTGTGGCGCTAGACGAAATACCCGTCCTCCTCGCCCTGCCTGACCTCCTCCTCGGTCATTCCAAGCCAGTCGGCTAGCACGGCGACGTTGTCCTCGCCCACCTGGCGCGTTCGTCGATAGACATCGCACGGCGTATCCTCGAAGCGCATGGGTAGCCGGTCCGCATAGGTTTGCCCGAGTACCGGGTGGGGATCTTCGATGGGCAATAGGAATCCAGTGTGCCGGAGTTGGGGATCGGCATTCCCTAAATCCACGCCGGTCTGGACCACGCCGGCCGGAACGCCGGCGGCTTGGCAACGCTCCATGACTTCGGTCGCGGTCAGGGTCCGTGTCCAGGAGCCGACGTTGGCGTCGAAGTCGGAAGAGTCGATGCGTCCACGGGCGGTTTCGAGGGCCGCGTCGCGTGACCACGCGGGATCGCCCATCACCTCGCGAAGGGCATGCCATTGGCCATCGGTCATGCAGGCGATGGCGACCCAGCGCTCGTCGACGACGGCTTCGCTCTTGGCACCGGCGCAGGGATAGCAGCCGTGGGGTGCCGCGCGGTCGTAGGGGAGGGTGTTGCCCGTCGGTTCGGCCGTGCGACCATTGGCGAAGAAGTCGAGCAGCGACGGACCGGCAAGACCGACACCGACCTCGAACTGCGATAGATCGATGCGCTGTCCCCGGCCGGTGTGCCGACGGGCCTCCAGGGCGGCGAGGATGGCGAACGCGCCGTGCAGGCCGGCGCAATGGTCGTTGTACGAGAACCCGATGCCGATGTCCTGCCGGCCGGGCACCCCTGTCAAGTACGTCAGGCCGGCAAGGGCGTGGATGGTCGGGGCGTACGTCACGAAACTCGACCAGGGTCCGCCGTCGCCCATGCCCGACATCTGCACGTAGACGATGCCGGGATTCGCCGTGCTGACGGTGTCGTAGCCGACTCCCCAGCGATCCAGCACGCCCACCGAGAAGTTGTCGATCACCACGTCGGCGACTTCGGCGAGCCGCCGGCAAGTGGCACGACTCTCATCGCGGGACATGTCCAGTGCCACCGCGCGCTTGTTTCGATTCCACATGGCGTAGTAGGCGCCATCCGGCGCATTCGGACCGGTTCGGACCGAGGAGATAACCTTCACCACGTCGGCGCCCAGGTCCGCGAGTATCCGTGTCGCGAATGGGCCGGCCAGAACATGGGTGAAGTCCAGAATCCTTACGCCGGTCAAGGGCCGATCTTGGGGGGTGGACGTTAATTCGAGATCTGGTTGAGCGCGAAGAGGTTGTCGGGACGACTCTTGTGCGAGCTCTCTGACTTCCTCGTTGTGGGCGCCCACGCCGCCGTAGGGGCCGAGCCGCCAAGGCGTGTCGTCAAAGCGGTACGGCGCCCCGGGTCCACGAACCGATACCGGGGCAATCGGGTACTCGACCCACCAGTCGCGCGCTTCGAGTTGGGGATTCTCGGCGACCTTGTCGATGGGTAGCACCCACCCGTAGGGCGCGTGGTGTTCCTGGGCTTCGAAAAAAAGTTCTTCTACCTCGCGTGTGGAGACCCAGTTGCGCAGCACTTCCATAAACCGCCGGATGTAGTCGCGGCGGTTCTCCGGTTCCTGGTACTTGGGATCGAGCAGATCCTCCTGGGCATCCTTCTCGATCAGCCACACGAGTTGGTTGTCGAAACTCGGCGTCGGCGTGACCATGATCGCGCCGTCCTTGGCCGGCATCACGACGTAGGCGTTCGTCCAATGCAGGCTGCCGCGTCGCTCAAGCGCCGGACTGGGGGCATTGGGCATTCTGTCGTGGTGCCAGTACCAGAGTAGAACGTGCTCCAGGCAGGACGCGATGCACTCGTGGACCGACACGTGCGCGCGCTGTCCGTTGCCGGAATCGCGGACCCGGTAAAGCGCAGCCAGCGTTGCGATGGCGGTGTACGCGCCGGACAGGACGAAGTTCAGTTCGCCGAAGGTCTTGAGCGGCGGCGTGTCGGCGTCCCCGGTGGTTGCCACCGCGCCGCCCAGTGCACCCGCGACGAGATCCGGCGCGAGGAAGTCGCGCCACGGCCCGTCGGGACCGAAGGAAGAGACATCGACGACGACGAGTTCCGGGCGTCGTCGGCGCGCCTCGTCCAAACCCGCTTCGGCTACCGCGAACGCGCCGGACGCTGCCAGGACGACATCCGCGCGGTCGACGAGCCTTCGCAGCAGCTCGCCGCCAGCCGCCGTTTCCGGGTCCAGCGTCACGAAACGGCGGCTGGACGCGAAGAATGCATGCCACAACGAGGCACCGGACGTAGCGCCTTCGATGCGGGGTCCCCGTCCGCGCAGCGCCTCGCCGCCCGGGGGCTCGGGTCGGATCACTTCGGCGCCCAGGTCGGCCAGCATCTTGGCACCGTAGATGGCGCGTTCGTCGGTGAGGTCGAGGACCCGCAGATTGTCGAGGGGGCCGCGTGCCACGGTTCTTGTTCTCTTCAACGGCAAGGCGCGACGATGATAGTACGAACCGCCGTCGCCGCGACGACGCGGGCCGAGCGTCCGCGACCCGCCCGCGTTAAAATGACGGCCGACGCCGGTGGAGAACGGGTCGGACCATGGCAAGGAACGCAGATGTCGACGACCACCGTGGATTCCGTTGGGCGCGGCGCTTGACGGTCGGACTGGTTGCCTCGTCAGCCGCCTTTGGCACGTCGGCTGCGGCGGTCGACCTGGCGAAGGCCGTTGCAGACGGCAAGACGTCACTGGGATTCCGGTACCGGCTCGAGCATGTATCCCAGGACGGTATCGCCGAGGATGCCTTGGCCTCGACGGCGCGCGCACGGCTGACCTGGGATTCGGCCGAGACCGACAACTTCACGTTCGGAATCGAGACCGACTACTCCTTGATCCTCGGCATCGAGGACTTCAACTCCACCACCAACGGGCGTACCGAATACCCCGTCGTCGCGGACCCCAAGGGCTTCGACCTCAACCAGGCGTTCGTCAGGTACGCGAACGGCGACACCACCGTCACGGTGGGTCGGCAACGCATAAACCACGGCGGCCAGCGGATCCTCGGCGGTGTCGCCTACCGCCAGAACGAGCAGACCTACGACGCTCTGCGCGTACAAGGCAGGGCTGGCAGCGTCGATCTCGACTACAGCCATATCCACAACATCAACCGCATCTTCGGCCCGGGCGACGGGACGCAGCCGGGGGACTGGTACGGCAATTCGCACGCCTTTCGGGCGTCGGCATCCCCGGCGGATGGCCACACCGTGGCGGGCTTCGCCTATCTGTTGGATCTCTCGAATGCGAACGGGCCGCCGAACGCCAACGCCACCTACGGCGTCGACTACCAAGGCACGTTCGACGCCCTGACGCTTAGCGCCGCGATCGCCCGCCAGAGCGACTACGCCGACAACCCGATGTCCTACGACGCGCTGTACTACTCGGTGCAGGGCGTTGCCACGGTTGGCGCGCTGACGTTGACCGGTGCCCTGGAGGTACTTGGCAGCGACGGCGGCGCCGCGGGTTTTCGTACCCCTGTCGCCACCCTGCACAAGTTCCAAGGCTGGACAGACCGCTTCCTCGCGACCCCCGCCGCAGGCGTTCGCGACATCTGGTTCAGCGTCGCGGGCAAGGTCGGCGACGCCACCGTCACCGGGGTCTTTCACGACTTCCAGGCGGACGAGGGCGGCGCGGACTACGGTTCGGAGATCGGACTTGCGATCACCTATCCGCTGCGCGACAACCTGTCTTTCCTGTTCAAGACGGCGCAATACTCGGCGGACGAACATGCCAGCGACATCACCAAACTGTGGTTGATGCTTGACTGGAAGTGGTAGCCGTCGCCCGTCAGTGACGCACGGTCCGAGAAACCAGTTCCGCCCCCAACGAGTCGCGTGCCTCCTCCCACCGCGTACCTAGGACGCAGAAATCGACCGGCGCACCGACGACGACGCGGCGCGGCGGTCCGCCGGGGCTATCGAGAGGCGTGAGGAACAAGCCCAACGCCTGCTCCGGGGTCAGTGTCTCGTCTTCGCCGAGGATCTCTCCCCGCGTCGTTTGCCGCTCGACCGCCGCGCGAATGGCGGCCCAGGGGTCCGGGTCACCGTAGGGTGCGTCGGTGCCGCCGCCGAGGGGAATACCCGCATCCAGGAAACCTCGGCAGCGGTAGAGCGTGTCGTGGTCCTCGGGGGGAACGTCCTCGAGGTATTGATCGCCGCGTTCGGCGATAAAGTTCGGTTGGGTGACGACGGTGACGTGGTGGTCGTCGCGCGAGACCTGCCGTAGTAGCCGCAGGGTCGGCCCATCGGTCACGGCGGCATGTTCGATGCGATCGCCGGGCGTCGTCCCGGCATCGCGCAACGCAGCCAGCGCAAACACCAGTTCCGTGCGCGTTACGCAGTGGAATGCGACTGGCCGCCCCCGGTGGTGGGCCCGGGCAACGCGTTCCCGAAGGTCGTCCAAATCCGGGAGAGCGGCATCGTCCAACATGATCTTCAATGAACCGGTGCGGAGCGAGTCGTCGCCCATCAGGTTGACGCGTTGGCAAAGCTCGAGTCGTTGGTAGAGGGCTTCGGTGGTGTCGTC
The DNA here is from genome assembly GCA_021295895.1 of Pseudomonadales bacterium. Classification (GTDB taxonomy): domain Bacteria; phylum Pseudomonadota; class Gammaproteobacteria; order Pseudomonadales; family Azotimanducaceae; genus VXYL01. Next base: position 1,441 of record JAGWBM010000023.1, on the reverse strand, counting down.
GTTGGTGTAGGTGGCGTCGGTGATTCCGGTGACGCCGTAGCTCGCGAGCAGACGCGAGGTGTCCTCCACCGCAGCGATGAGATCGTCGTCTTCGGCGAGGCGTTCGCGCAACAGCGTATCCAGCCTGAACAACTGTCCGCTTGCCGTCTCGATGCCGAGCCGTTGCGCCGCAAGCGAGTTGACGAACCACATCTTTCCCGAGCGGTGCTGGATGCGGACCGGCCGGTCGTCTCGGATTTCGTCGAGGGACTGCTTGTCGAGCATGCCGGCGACGGATTCGTGGTAGCCGACACCGCGAATCCAGTCGTCGCCCAAGGCGTTTTCCAGCGCCGTCCCAAGTTGGGCGCGCGTCGTAACCGAGGGCGGTCCGCACGGCACGGAGCGGCGCGCCGCGGCCAGCGAGAAAAGGTGGATGTGGTGGTCGTTCAAGCCGGGGAGCAACGCGCCGCCCCGTGCGTCCAGGGTGTCTTCCCCGGGCGCGATGGCAAGACCGCGACCGATCTCGACGACCCTGCCGTCGCGGCAGCGCACATTCAGGCCGGCTACGCCCTCCACTTCCGCGTTGACGATCATCAGATCGTCAGCGCCCGCCGAGTACATCACTCCTTGAACGAAAGCGTGATCGCCGCGCCGTCTTCGCCCACCTCGAACTTGCACTCTTCGAACTTGGGTCGACGAAACTTGCTTGCGCATAGGCTGAAGGCGTAGGGCTCTTTTGGGATACCGAGGAGGTTCTTGTCGAATTGATTGTTGGTGTTCACATCGTGGTAGACCACGGCGCCGTATTCGCCGGGCTCGAGATCGAGGTTCACCACCACGGGTTCGTCACCCCTGCGCTCGGTCAAGTCGTAGACCTTGCCCGCGGTAACGTTTTTGGAGTCTTCGTCCAACCAGTTCGGTTCCTTGTACACCGCGACCCGCAACACACCCTTGTCTTCCTCGATGTTGTCGACGGTGACGGCGAGATTGGCAGCGCCCGCCGCGGTGCCAAGGACGGTAAGGCATCCGGCGGCGACGAAGCGCCAGTGCGATGCACACCGCTTCATTGAACTAGCCCTCCTCAAGACGGCGGCGAGCTTACCACACGGACCTAGAACCAAAGGGACACCCACCCTCGACCCCTCGACCCTGGGGACACCCACCGTCGCCAAGGTAGAACCAAAGGGACACCCACCCTCTGGCGTCGCCATGGGACACCCACCGTCAGGGGTAGAACCAAAGGGACACCCACCCTCGACCCGGGGACACCCACCGTCGCCCCGTCGCCAAGGGACACCCACCGTGGCGTCGCCAAGGGACACCCACCGTCAGTGGCGTCGCCATGGGCGTCGCCATGGGACACCCACCGTCAGGGACACCCACTAGTGGCGTCGCCATGGGACACCCATCGTCAGGGACACCCACTGGCGTTGAACGGAGGGAGACACGCACAGTCGACTGA
>JAGWBM010000022.1 GCA_021295895.1 Pseudomonadales bacterium | reverse complement strand
GCCCAGGTAAAACCACGAGCCTGCTTCTTCGTTGAGCAGCAATGTGTTCTTGCCGACCCAACCGAGACCGGATTTCTCACCGAGCGGTTTCTCGAGCACGGGTGCGGAGTCGGTGAACGCGCGGAATCGCCCCCCGGCGCTGGAATCGATACGGGCCGCAAGCTTCGCCAAGCGGCGCCGCACGGTCTTGTGGTAGTCCCGCCCCAGGGCGTAGCGCGCGATGTAGGCGCTGCCGTCGTTGGCGGGAACCTCGGTAGCCGCGGGCGGCGGCGTGCCCAGGTAGTCCATGCGGGCGGAGATGACGCGGATTGTGCCGGGCTGAAGCTTTTCCGGTTGGAGGCGCTTGTCGACGTTGCGCGCAAGGTAGCCCATGTCGCCGTGCAGCCGCTGTTCGAGCCAGTCTTGGAACGCGGGCGCATAGTGGGCCAGTTTGGTGTCGGCTATGCCAATACCCTGGAAACCCAGTTCTGCCGCCCATCGCCTTATGTCGCGCACCAGGGACCCGAAGTCGGGCTGCGTCCGCCGGCCTGTCGGTTTGGTCGTCATCGAGTCTCGATGCTACCGGTTTGGTGTATGTTCCCACGAACGTAGAGTCGACCCATCGAACCCATGCGCCAGCCGACACGGAACGTCTTCACGGCATCGGAGGTCCGTGCCTTCGACCAACGCGCCATCGAGCAGTTCTCGATTCCGGGCATCCGCCTCATGCATCGGGCCGGCCGGGCCGCGTTCGACGTGATCCGTTCGCACTGGCCCCACGCCCGTGCGCTCTCGATTATCTGTGGTTCCGGCAACAATGCAGGCGATGGCTATGTCGTCGCCGGTTGCGCCAAGGATGCCGGGTTCGACGTGCAACTCGTACCGGTCGGCGACCCGCGGAGGCTTGCCGGTGAGGCCTCCGAGGCATGCCGTTTCGCGCAAGCTCGTCTCTCTGGCCGACTCGAGCAAACGGTCGATGGCTGGGATGTCCGGGGCGATGTGGTCGTCGATGCGCTGCTTGGCACGGGCGCGCGGGGTGCCATCCGTGCGCCCTATCAGGCCGCCATCGACCAGATCAACGCGGCAGGCAAGCCAATCCTGGCTCTCGACCTCCCGAGTGGAATCGACGCGGAGACCGGTGGCCTGCTAACGCCGCAACCGGTGCGCGCCGATGTCACCGTGACCTTCGTGGGAGTCAAACTCGGCCTCGTGACCGGCGATGCGGTGGACTTTGTGGGCGAGTTGCTGACCGACGACCTCGATCTGCCGGAGGCGGTCTACGACACACCGGGCGTTCGGGTGATGGACGGGGCCGGACTCGCCAAGCTCGCGCGTCGGCCCGGCGCGCACAAGGGAGATTTCGGTCGCTTGTTGATCGTCGGCGGCGAGTCCGACATGGGGGGTGCGGTGCTTCTGGCCGGGGAGGCCGCCCTGCGAACGGGCGCGGGTCTCGTCACAGTCGCCACGCGCGGGGTCAATCGGGCGGCAATACTGGCCCGCCGACCCGAACTGATGGTTCGGGGAGTGGCTGGTCCCGAAGACATCGCCGACCTGGTGGGTCGTGCCTCGGCCATCGCGGTGGGACCCGGGCTGGGCCGCAGCGACTGGGGTGCCGGTTTGCTCGGAACCGTCGCGGACGCCGGCAAGCCGATGGTGGTGGATGCCGATGGCCTGAATATCGTTGCGGATAGGGGCCTTGGCTTGTCGTCCTCGACCATCATCACACCGCACCCGGGTGAGGCGGGGCGTCTTCTCGGCGAAACCACCTCGTGGATTCAATCGAACCGGCCGGAAGCTGCGGCACGGCTCACGAAACGAACGATGGCGGGGGTCTTAGCGGTTTTGAAGGGAGCGGGATCGCTCATCGCGAGGCAAGGCGCCGTGGAGTCGGTCTGCTTGGCCGGTAACCCGGGCATGGCAACCGCTGGCAGCGGCGATGTCCTGACGGGCATCATTGGGGCATTGCTGGCCCGGGGCATGGGATCGCTCGCGGCGGCGGAATTGGGGGTCTGGCTGCATGCCCGGGCCGGCGACGACGCCCGGGCCACCTGCCGAGGATCGTTGATCGCCGGCGATCTCATCGGAGCGCTGCGGCTCACCGCGTGAACGCGTACCTTCCGGACGAAGCCGCGACCCTCGCCTTCGGAGCACGCCTCGTGGATTTCGCGTTGTCGTCGGAGCTGGTCCTACTGCACGGGGATCTCGGAGCCGGGAAGACCACGCTGGTGCGGGGTTATCTCCGGGCGCTTGGGTTTCGGGGGGCCGTGAAGAGCCCCACCTATACGTTGCTCGAAAGTTATGAGATTGGCTCGCTCAAGGTTTATCATTTCGACTTCTATCGGATCGTCGATCCCCGGGAGCTGGGCTACATCGGCATCGACGACTTGATGGGCGAGCAGGCGGTCAAACTCGTCGAGTGGCCCGTCAATGCTGGCGACCGGCTCCCGCGGGCGGACATGGAGGTTCAGCTTGGTGTCGAGGGATTGGGCAGGCGCGTTGAAATCACCGACTACCGCCAATAGGGGGTCGCCCGGACACTGTTGGGCATTCCTCTACCGCGCTTTCCTGGCGGTTGTCACGACCTTTGCCTCGACCGCGGCCGCGGGGGCGAACCAGTTGGAAGGCATTCGCCTCCACGACGGGCCGGATTCGACGCGGGTGGTGCTGAGTACCGCGGACGTGGCCTCGTTCAAGGTGTTCAGGCTCGAGAATCCCGATCGAGTCGTGATCGACCTGTACGACACACGCGCCGCGGGGGGTCTCTCGGTTCCCGACATCGTTAGTCGCGTCGTCGATCGAGTCCGCGCGTCGCCGCGGCAGGGGACCGACTACCGGATCGTCCTCGATCTCGCCCGCCGCGCCGACCACCGGGAACACGTCCTCGGCCCCATGGCGTCACATCCCCATCGGCTTGTCATCGATCTCAGCCCGGTCGTCGGGGAAGATGGTCGTTTGCGGGAGGTGACTGCTCCCCAGCGCGACCGGGACATCATCGTCGCGGTTGACCCGGGCCATGGTGGCAGGTATCCCGGCACCGTCGGTGTAGGCGGCGTGTACGAGAAGGACGTCGTCCTCGCGATTTCCCGGGAGCTGAAAAAAGTCCTCGACGGTATGCCGGGGTTTCGCGGTGTGTTGATTCGCGACGGCGACTATGCAGTGGATCTGCGTCGGCGCTTCGAAATCGCGCATCGGGCCCGTGCCGACATGTTCGTCTCCATCCACGCCAACGCGTTCAGAATGAAGAGCGTGTACGGGGCGGAGGTGTTCGTACTGTCGTCGCGGGGAGCGTCGATGGAAACGGCCAAGCTGATGGCCGATCGGGAAGACGGTTCCGAGGTCGTCGGTGGCTTCGGCCCGGTATCGCTGCACGACGTCGACGAGTCCGTGGCTCGCATCGTGGTTGACGTGGCGATGGACACCAAGCGGAACGAGAGCGTCGAACTGGGCGAGGCTGTGCTCGGCGCACTCGCTGGCACCATTCCATTGCGCAAGAAGCGACTCCACGAGAGGGCTTTCCAGGTTCTGAAGTCGGCCAGCCTGCCGTCCATTCTCGTCGAGACGGGCTATCTCTCAAGTCCCCGCGAGGCCCGCCTGCTGACCGACCCGCCCTATCAGCGACGCCTCGCCAAGGTGATCGCCGGCGGCATCCATGACTACGCCACCCTGAACGCTCCGGAAGGCACGCTGCTCGCGTCGATGAACGAGACCGGCACGCTCCGCTACCTCGTGAAACCGGGCGACACCTTGTCGGAAATCGCCGAGCGCTACCGAATTTCGACGCGGCTTCTGCAGGCGCGCAACAACATCTCATCGAGTAATCGCATACTCGTCGGCCAGGTGCTGTTCATTCCATTCGGCAAGGCCCGCGGCAGTTGACGGGACGCATTCGGCCACTTAGCGAGTTCATCGCGAACCAGATCGCCGCCGGCGAGGTGGTGGAGCGGCCCGCGTCGATCGTCAAGGAACTCGTCGAAAACAGCCTCGACGCGCAGGCGTCGTCCATCCGGGTCGACATCGAACATGCGGGCGTCAAGCGGATTCGGGTACGCGACGATGGCCTTGGCATCCATGCGGACGACATGGCCCTTGCCGTCGCCCGACACGCCACGAGCAAGATCGCGGCGGCGACGGACCTCGGCGAAATCGCCACGTTGGGGTTTCGGGGCGAAGCGCTTGCCAGCGTGGCGTCCGTGGCGCGGCTTGCCATCACCTCGCGGCAAAAGGACGCTCAAAACGCGTGGCGCTTGGAAGTCGCGGGGGGCGACCTACTTGCCCATAAACCGGCGGCGCACCCGCCAGGTACCACGGTGGAGGTTACGGATCTCTTCTACAACACCCCGGCGCGGCGCAAGTTCCTAAAGACCGAACGCACCGAGTCGGCACATCTCCAGGACGCGTATCGGCGCGTCGCTCTCGCGAATCCGAGCGTGGCGTTCGAATTGACCGCCGGCACGCGCACCCTCGACCACTTGAGCCCGGGTTCGAGTGCGGACCGGGTCGGTGCCGTGTTCGGAGAACGATTCCTTACCGAATCGACGGTGATCGACGAGTCGGGGGGCGGCATGCGGCTAAACGGTTGGATCGGTCTGCCCACCTTCTCGGACAGCCGGGCAACGCGGCAGCGGTTCTTCGTCAACGGCCGCCCGGTGCAGGATCGGCTCGCGGCGCACGCGGTTCGCCAGGCCTACCGGGACGTGCTATTCCACGGCCGCCATCCGGTCTTCGTGCTATTCCTCACGCTCGATCCCTCGATGGTGGACGTCAACGTGCACCCGACCAAGAGCGAAGTGCGCTTCCGCGATTCCCGGGATGTCCACGACTTCGTGTTCGGCAAGCTGTCGCGGGCGTTGCGGGACGTGCGGCCGGGCGCAACCGCCGCGGTTCGTGCCGACGACCGGTCCGACGCCGCGCCCGCCGAGGGACAGCGAACCTTCCCGTTCGAGCACGGCGAACGCCGGCAGGGTGACCCTCTCAACCTCGCCCAGTTGTTCCACGACGAGGACAGTGGTCTCGAACTGCGCGACGGCGGGCAACTCCCGGGATCGTCGACCGGGACACCCCCGTTGGGTTATGCCGTCGCCCAAATCCACGGAATCTACATCCTTGCCGAGAACGAACAGGGATTGGTCATCGTGGACATGCACGCCGCCCACGAGCGAATCACCTACGAGCGGCTAAAGACTCAGCTCTTGGGTGGCGCCGTCGACCGGCAGCGCCTCCTGGTGCCGCTGGCGCTCGATGTATCGACGACCGAGGCGGATCTTATCGAAGCGAGATCCTCGGAGCTCGAGGACTTGGGACTGGTCATGGAACGCAATGGGCCGGCAAGCCTCGTGGTGCGGGAGGTGCCCGCCTTGCTGTTCGACACCGACATCGAGCAACTCGCCCGGGATGTGCTTGCCGACTTCGCCGCTTTCGGCACGTCCGACCTCCTCGTCGAACGACAGGAACGGTTGCTTGCCGGAACCGCCTGCCACGCGTCGATTCGGGCTAACCGCCGGTTGTCGATCCCCGAGATGAACGCCCTGCTGCGGGACATGGAGACGACCGAAAACGCGGGCCAGTGCAACCACGGCCGGCCGACCTTCGTCGTTCAGCCCCTGGATGCGCTTGACCGCCTGTTCCTGCGCGGTCAGTGACCGAGTCAGTGATTGACAGTCGATCGGCGCCGGCGGTGGTGGCGTTGATGGGTCCGACGGCCGCGGGGAAGACGGACGCCGCACTCGGCATCGCGGACTCGGCGGCGGTCGATCTCATCAGCGTCGACTCGGCGATGGTCTACCGAAAGATGGATATCGGCACCGCCAAGCCAACCGCCGCAGTGCTCGCGCGCTACCCGCATGCGCTGGTGGACATCCGGGATCCCGTCGACGCCTATTCGGTCGCACAGTTCGTCGCCGACGCCGATGCGGCGGTGCGTTCCTCGCTTGACGCGGGGCGGACGCCGGTGCTGGTGGGTGGCACCATGCTCTACTTCCGGGCGTTCAAGGCCGGACTGCATCGATTGCCCGCCGCCGATCCGGTAGTGCGCCTCGAAATCGCGGCGCGCGCCGAACGGCACGGCTGGCCGGCGTTGCACGGCGACCTGGCTCGACGCGATCCCGAGGGCGCGGCCCGGATAGACCCCAACAACGGACAACGCATCCAACGTGCCCTGGAGGTTCTCGAGTTGACCGGTCGGCCGATGGGTCATTGGTGGTCCAAGACCGCCAAGGCCGCGGGACAGCGCCTGGGTTGCCGCCTCGTCGAGGTCGCCATCGTCCCCCAGGATCGCCCGTCTCTGCATCGGCGAATTGCGAAACGACTGGACGAAATGCTCCAGCGCGGCTTGGTGGATGAGGTAAGAGCGCTACGTGGCGATCCTGCGCTGTCGATGGAGACGCCCGCCATGCGTGCCGTCGGTTATCGGCAGGTCTGGCGGTACCTGGACGGGGAATACGGACACGATGCGATGGTAGAGAGAATCGGCGCGGCGACGCGCCAGGTCGCCAAGCGACAGCTGACTTGGCTCAAGGGTTGGCAAGACCTGGTCGGCAAGGCCGTGGACGCCCCCACGGCGGTGGCTGTCGTATTGCAATACCTCTGATGCAACGGCATAGTGTGTGGATACAAGAAGGTGTGCAGAAAGGGCGTGGGCGAGGGCGACCGCAACGGCGTCGCGTGACGACGGCAGGATGTGGGCGGCGTTCTCAGTAGGGCAACAGGGTCTGGACCGACGAAGGCGAACTTTGACGCCGGAACGCTAACGCACAGGGAATCCAGCATGTCTAAAGGGCAATCGCTGCAAGATCCTTATCTCAATGCGTTGAGAAGGGACCGGACTCCGGTATCCGTCTACCTCGTGAACGGGATCAAGCTGCAAGGACAGATCGAGTCGTTCGATCAGTTCGTTGTCGTGCTCCGCAACTCCGTCAGTCAGATGGTCTACAAGCACGCTATCTCGACCGTCGTTCCGTCCCGCAACGTTCGGTTACCCGCTGATCGTTCCGGTGCGCGGGAGACGGCGGTGGAATCCGAATAGTCTTGTCCGTCGGGAACGTCGTCGCCCGAAATAGCGTTCAGCGGCGATCACTCCCGGGCAAGTTCGGCCGGACACCTCGCGCGGGACCGGTAGTCAAGTGTTGCAACATACGGGCGTCGCAAGTTCACGCGTCCACATCCAGCGTGCTTCGAGGGCGCATCCATGTTGTTTGAGAGACCCGTACCTGGCGATCTGGCCACCTTGGTTTCCGTGCGGTTTCCTCCTCGCAAGGCGACTGCCGAGGGTGCCTGGTCGGACGACGGCGATGCACATCGCGACGAGTTTCGGGATCTCGTCCGCTCGGCGGATCTGGTGTGCGCCGCGGTGGTGTCGGCAAGCCGGGACAGACCACATCCCCGCTGGTTCGTCGGCACGGGCAAGGTTGATGAACTGGCGTCGATTGTCGCAACCACGGCTTCCACGCTCGTTGTCTTCAACCACGAGTTGACGCCTGCCCAGCAACGGAACCTCGAAGAACGTCTCGAGTGCCGTGTCATGACCCGCACGGAACTCATTCTGCATATCTTCGCGGATCGGGCCCGCACCCACGAAGGCCATCTGCAAGTGCAACTCGCGCAACTCACCCATGCCCAGACCCGCCTGATCCGGGGCTGGACCCACTTGGATCGACAGACGGGGGTCGGCGGCGCGGGTGGTCGCGGGGCGGGCGGGCGAATCGGCGGCGGCGTCCAGCGCGGCGCGGGCGAGACACAACTCGAGATGGACCAACGCATGCTTGGCGTCGGTGTTCGCCAGGTTCGCGGTCGACTCGAGCGGGTTCGCAAGCGCCGTTCCCAAAGCCGTCGTCGCCGACTGCGCACAAGGGTCCTGACCGTTGCCCTTGCGGGCTACACCAACGCCGGCAAGTCGACCTTGTTCAACGCCCTGACGGGTAGCGATGCCCGCGCGGAGCACCGGCTTTTCGCAACCCTGGATCCGACCACCCGTCGCCTTGACGGCGCGACCCGGGATGTCGTTGTTTCGGATACGGTGGGATTCATCCGCAATCTGCCCGTGACGTTGGTCGAGGCATTCAAGGCGACGCTGGAAGAAGTGTCGGAGGCCGATCTCGTGCTGCACGTCATCGATGCATCGGCCAAGGATGCCGAGTCCCTGCGCGAGGAGGTCACCGCCGTGCTCGGGGAGATCGGTGCGGAATCCATACCGACCGTTGAGGTATGGAACAAGATCGACCGGATCCCCCAAGGCGGGGAGCCGTGGCTTCCCTCATCCGAGTTGACGCGGGTGGCCGTGAGCGCACTCACCGGGGCGGGGATCGACGGACTCCGCCAAGCGATCTGGAATGGCTTGGGCCTCGATACGGTCACCACGGAGATTCGTGTACCCGCCGGCGACGGCGCGTTGCGGGCCTGGCTCTATCGGAATGGTGAGGTCAAAGGCGAAAGTGTGGATGCACAAGGCACGATGACCATGGCGGTACGGCTCGACCGGGCCAAGCTCGACGAGGCCGGACTCGGACACTTGGCGTCACCATAACGCCCTGGCGCCATCCCGGTCGCCGTCGGCAACGACGCGCCTTCGCTTCCCTGTACGCCGAATGCGTCGCTCGCGGCGCGGCGCGTCCGGCGCGGCCCCGTTTTCGCGGTGGACAGACACCTGCGCCGCAAGTCCGACAGACTGCTAGAATCAGCGCTCTTTGCCTTACTCCGAGGACGAACATGGCTTGGAATGATCCCGGTCGCAACGACGACCCATGGAGCCGGGGCGGCGGCCAAGCGCCACCGGATCTCGACGAAGCGTTTCGCAAGTTCCAGGCGAGGCTCGGGCGGCTGTTCGGCGGACGTGGCGGTTCGTCGGGCGGCAAGGGAAGCTTCAACTGGCGTACCCTGTCGATCGGCTTCGTGGTACTCGTGGTTGCGTACGGCGTCTGGGGCGTCTATCAACTCGACGAGCAGGAGCGGGGCGTCATCTTCCGCTTGGGCAAAGTGCAGAACGAAGTCAAGATGCCGGGCATCAATTGGCGGCCGCCGCTGATCGACGAACTCGAGCGGGTGAACATCACCCGCGTGGAGTCGTACAGCCACCAGGCGGAGATGCTCACCGAAGACGAGAACATCGTTGCCGTCAACCTGACCGTGCAGTACCGCCGCACCGACCCGATCGACTACGTCGTCAAGGTCAACAACCCCCAGGCCTCTCTTGAGCACGCCACGGAGAGTGCGCTGCGGCACGTCGTCGGGGGCTCCCAGATGGAGTCCGTGCTCACCGAAGGCCGTTTGGCGATGGGCCAAGAGGTGGAGGAACGCATCCAGCGCTATATCGACGACTACGAGACGGGCATCGAAGTGGTTACGGTCAACATCGACGACAGCGCACCGCCGGACCAGGTTCAGGCGGCATTCGACGATGTCCAGAAAGCCAAGGAGGACAAGGACCGTGCCGTGAACGACGCGGATGCCTACGCCGCGACTGTCGTCCCCGAGGCCCGGGGCGATGCGGCCAAGGCCGTCCAGGAAGCCGAGGCGTACCGCGACCAGGTGATCGCCGAGGCCACGGGCGAGGCACAGCGTTTCCTGAAGCTCTTGGCCGAATACAAGCTGGCGCCGGAAGTAACCCGGGACCGGTTGTACGTCGATGCCTGGGAATCGGTGCTTCAGAAGGTGTCCAAGGTGGTCGTGGACGTGGGCGACGACAACATCATGGTGCTGCCCCTCGACAAGGGTACGGGGATCGGCGAACTGCGCAATGTCGTCGCGGGTAACGCCGCCAGCGACACTCGCCAGCGCTGATAGATCGCAGGAGGATTACCAAGTGAAACTAAAGACCCTATTGATCGTCGTCGGCATCCTGGTGGGCGTGTTGCTGCTATCCAACACCCTCTACGTGGTCAAGGAGACGGAGCGGGCGGTGAAACTGCGGTTCGGCGAGTTCGCCAATGCGGACATCGAGCCAGGTCTGCACTTCAAGATTCCCTTCGCGGAGCAGGTGAGGAAGTTCGACGCCCGCGTACTGACCGTCGACGTACCCCCGAGACGCTACCTGACGATCGAACAGAAGCCGCTTGAAGTGGACTCCTTCGCCAAATGGCGCATCGGCGACGTGGCGAGTTTCTACCGCAGCACGTCGGGCGACGAGACCACGGGAAGCAACCGGCTTCTCGAACGGGTCAACGAGGGCTTGCGGAACGAAATCAGCCGGCGACCCCAGTACGATGTCGTCTCCGGCGAACGCGACCAGTTCATGGCCGACCTGAAAGCCCTGCTCAACCAGGAGATGATGGAGCAGATGGGCATCGAGGTGATCGACGTTCGGGTGAAGCAAATCGACTTGCCGACCGACGTCGAAGACGCGGTTCACCAACGCATGAACTCGGCCCGGCGGATCGAGGCGAATCAGTACCGGGCCGACGGCCAGGAACTGGCGATCGCCCGCCAGGCCGACGCCGATCGCCAGGTGACCGTCCTCACCGCCGAGGCCTACCGGGACGCGGAGGAGATCCGCGGCGAGGGCGACGCCCAGGCGACCAAGATCTACGCCGACGCCTTCGACCAGGATCGGGAGTTCTACGCCTTCACCCGTCGCATGACGGCTTTTGCGGAGTCGTTCAGCGACAAGGGCGATGTGCTCATCCTGGACCCGGAGAGCGATTTCTTCCGGTATCTGCAGTCGGGCGAAACGCCGTAGGGGCGACCCTTGCGGTCGCCCGCACGAAGACCGAAAGGGCGAGGGTCGTCTCCAGGGCGCGATTCAAGAGCGCGGTAGGCCATGAGCGGTCGAAATGTCGTCGTCATCGGCACGCAGTGGGGCGACGAAGGCAAAGGCAAAATCGTTGACCTCCTGACGGAACGCGCTGCCGCGGTGGTGCGCTTCCAGGGCGGTCACAATGCCGGCCATACCCTAGTCATCGACGGCAGGAAGACCGTCCTGCACCTCATTCCCTCTGGCATTCTGCGCGACGGGGTGCAATGTCTGGTCGGCAATGGCGTCGTGCTGGCGCCCGGCCCCCTACTCGACGAGATTCGCGAACTCGAGGCCAAGGGCGTCCCGGTTCGCGACCGGCTGCGAATCTCGCCGGCGTGCCCGCTGATCCTCCCCTACCACGTGGCGATGGACGTGGCCCGTGAGAAGTCCTTAGGCGAGCAGAAAATCGGCACGACCGGTCGCGGTATCGGTCCGGCCTACGAGGACAAGGCCGCCCGCCGGGGCGTGCGCCTGGGCGATCTCTTCTACTGGCAGCAGTTCTCCTCGAAGCTCGCCGAGGTCATGGACTACTACAACTTCCTGCTCGCCAGCTACTACCAGGCAAAGCCCGTGGACTTCCAGCAGACGTTGGATTCGACGCGGGAGGTTGCCGACGAGCTATTGCCCATGGTCGCCGACATCGGACCCATGCTGCACGACCTTCGGGACGCGGGCGAGAACATCCTGTTCGAGGGCGCCCAGGGGACGTTGCTCGACATCGACCTCGGCACGTATCCCTTCGTCACCTCCTCCAACACGACGGTAGGCGGTGCTGCCGTCGGCACCGGCTTCGGCCCGCGGTTCCTCGACTACATCCTGGGCACGACCAAGGCATACGCGACCCGGGTCGGTTCGGGACCTTTCCCGACGGAACTCTCCGACGACGTTGGCAAACGCCTCGCCGAAAGGGGCGACGAGTTCGGTGCCACCACCGGTCGCCCGCGACGGTGCGGCTGGTTCGACGCCGTCGCCATCCGGCAGGTGGTGCAGATCAACAGCCTTTCGGGGTTGTGCCTGTCGAAACTCGACGTGCTCGATGGCCTCGACACGATCCGCATTTGCGTTGGCTACCAGGACTCGACCGGAACGCCGGTGAGACCCCGGTTCGACAGCGAGTTCTACTCGGAGATCCGACCCGTGTACGAAGATCTGCGGGGCTGGAGCGAGTCCACGGCCGGCGCGCGTTCCCTGGACGACCTCCCGGGGGAAGCCCGGGCCTACATCGAGCGCATCGAGGAAGCGGTCGGTGCTCCCATCGCGGTCATCTCCACCGGTCCCGATCGGGAGGAGACCATCGTGCTCGAAGACCTGTTCTGAAGAATGTTCAACCGCAAACTGCTTGAACTGCTGGTCTGCCCGATTAGCAAGGCACCGCTGGTCTACCGACGGGACACCGAGGAACTGTGGTGTGCGGCGAGCGGTTTGGCGTACCCAATCACCGACGGCATCCCGGTCCTGATCGCAGAAGAAGCGCGCGAACTCGGTGCCGAGGAGAGGGAATCTTTGCGAGAACGCAGGTGATAGACTGCGCCGTCCTTCAACCTGCGTTCGAGATTGCCGTGCAGTCTCTTTGGAAGAAAATCCGCAACCTGTTGAATTACTTAATGAAATCGACCGTAGGGGCGACGCTATCGCGCCCGTCAGGGCGCGCCGTCGCCCGTTGCCGAATATCCCGGTTGCCTCGGCAACGGGACGGACGGGCGATCGGATTGATTTTCGAGGAGTAGGAGCAAGTTGAGGGAATCGCGTCTACCCGATGTCGCCAGCCGAGGCGTCCAGCACACCGGAACGCTCGACTGGGTCGGCATGGGTGACATTCGCCAGCCCATCGACATCCGCGACGGCGAGGACGTGCACCGCGTCGAGGCACGCGTTCAATTGTACGTCGATCTCGCCAATGCCGAGGCCAAGGGCATCCACATGTCGCGTCTCTACCTGATCCTTGACGAGCACGCCGCAACGCGTCCGCTCAGCCCGGCGGGGCTCAAGCTGCTCCTGAAGTCGATGCTTGTGTCGCATCGGGATCTCTCGGGCCATGCGTTCATAGAGTTCGGGTTCGACTACTTCCTGCGCCGGCGCTCGCTGGTATCGGAGAACTCGGGATGGAACAGCTACCCGGTGGCCATCCGGGGCTCGTCGATCAACGGCGAGATGAGCATCGAGTTGGACTTGGGCGTGTGGTACTCGAGTACCTGCCCGGCCTCAGCCGCGCTGGCCCGACAACTGATTCAGGAGCAGTTCGAGCGCGATTTCGGAGGCAACGGGTCGGTAACCGCAACGGAAGTCAAGGATTGGCTGGGCACGGAGGAGGCGATCGCAGGCACGCCCCACGGTCAACGCAGTATCGCCAGGGCCCGACTACGCCTCGACGATACGTTGCCGACGTTTCCGGTCACCGCGTTGGTCTCCGACGTGGAAGACGCGCTGTCGACCCCGGTACAGACGGCGGTCAAGCGAGAAGACGAGCAGGAATTCGCGCGCCTGAACGCCGCCAACCTCATGTTCTGTGAAGACGCCGGCCGTCGTATCAAGTCCGTGCTCGACGGCAATCCTTCGCTCCTGGACTTCCATGTCCGGGTGGAACACCACGAAAGCCTTCATGCGCACGACGCGGTCAGCGTCTTCGCCAAGGGCGTGGATGGAGGCTATCGGCCCATTCCCTGAACTCGACCTCGCGTTATGCCGTAGGGGCGACCCTGGGGCGACCCTTATGGTCGCCCGCCTGATCGATCCGACCGCGACACCGTCAGGGCGCGCCTTCGGCCAGTGATTGGGCGAACATGTAGCGGTTGCCGTCGGGGTCGAAGAACGTTGCGAGCTTGACCATGCCCGGCAACTCGACGGTTTCGCCGGCGAACTCAACGCCCTTGCCTTCGAGTTCGGCCCTTGCGGCATCGATGTCCTCGACTCCGAACACGGGAATCGAGCCACCGCCGTCTTGCACACCCCCGTCGGTCCGGTCCAGGCCGATGCTGACGCCTTCGACGGGTGTCGAGACCTCGGCCCAGCCGGCTTCGGCAACCTTGAAGGTCTCCTCGAAACCGAGGACGTCCTTGAACCAGGCGACGGACGTGTCGAGGTCCTTGACCGATGACGACAGGGTGATTGTTCCGTTGTAGCTGAAGTTGGGCACGAGCAAGACTCCTAGGATGTCGTTGAGGGGGAAGCGGGCAAGCGTTTGACCCGCGAGACGGCGAAAGATACCCCAAAGGACCACTCGTTGGGATCGTGATACGGTAAATCGGTTCGGGGACCGAAGGCGTTTTTCAACCAGGTATGGCGAGCAAGCGAACCCAGTACGTGTTCGCGTTCGGCGAGCGCACGGACGGCAACGCCAGCATGCGAGACCTGCTCGGCGGAAAGGGCGCGAACCTTGCCGAAATGGCTCGTATCGGGCTCCCCGTACCCCCGGGCTTCACCATCTCGACGGAGGTCTGCCGGTGGTACTACGAACGCGACGGCGACTACCCGCCCGGGTTCGCCGATACCGTCCGCGACCAGTTGGCGGTTTTGGAGTCCGCCCAGGGCAAGCGCTTCGGTGCCGCCCGGGATCCGCTCTTGGTCTCGGTGCGCTCCGGCGCCCGCGAATCGATGCCGGGAATGATGGACACGATCCTGAACCTCGGCCTGAACGACGAGACCGTGCAAGGCCTCGCATCGACCACGGGCGATGCGCGCTTCGCGTACGACTGCTACCGCCGGTTCATACACATGTACGCCGGTATCGTGCTTGGTGTCGGCGCCGAGTCCGAGTCCGCGGCGGACCCGTTCGAGGAAATCCTGGACGGCGTGAAACGGGAAGCGGGAGTGGAGGCGGATGCGGATCTCGATGCCAAAGTGCTGGCCCGTTTGGTTGTCGACTACAAGAATCTCGTTGTTGACCGGCTCGGCAAGCCTTTCCCCCAGGACGTTCAAGACCAGCTTTGGGGTGCGATCGGCGCCGTATTCGGTTCCTGGACCAACGAACGCGCGATCATCTACCGGCAGCGCTACGGCATCCCGCGCGCCTGGGGGACGGCGGTCAACGTCCAGGCCATGGTATTCGGCAACCGTCACGGCAATAGCGCCACCGGCGTGGCATTCACCCGCGATCCCGCCAACGGGGAGCGGACTCTCTACGGCGAGTACCTCCTGAACGCTCAAGGCGAGGACGTTGTTGCCGGTGTGCGCAACCCGAAGCCCATCGCGGAACTTGCCACGGACATGCCGGACATCTATCGGAAACTGCAATCCGTACGGGACAGGCTTGAGAGGCACTTCCAGGACATGCAGGACTTCGAATTCACGATCGACGATGAACGCCTCTACCTGCTGCAGACCCGCAACGGCAAGCGCACGGGTTTGGCCGCCGTGCGCATCGCCGTGGACATGCACGGCGAAGACCTGCTCGACGAACCCGCGGCACTCATGAAGATCCCGGCGGATTCGATCGACTCGCTGCTTGCGCCGACGTTCGAGTCCCGGGCGCTCGCCGAGGTATCGCCGATCGCGCGGGGGTTGCCGGCCGGGCCGGGCGCAGCTAGCGGGCGGATCGTGTTCACGCCGGAAGATGCCGACAAACTCGCGAACAGCGACGAGCGACTGATCCTGTGTCGAACCAAGACCAGCCCGGAGGACTTGAAGGGCATGCTCGCCGCTGACGGCATCCTGACAACGCGTGGCGGCGTCTCGTCCCACGCCGCGCTAGTGGCTCGCCAGCTCGGCAAGGTCTGCGTGTGCGGGGCGTCGGATATCGTCATCGACTACGCGAAGCGGACGATGACCACCGCGGGCCGCGTGCTTCGGGCCGGCGATGCGATTTCCCTCGACGGAACGACCGGCGCGGTCTACCCCGGCGAGATCGCCACGTCACCTTCGGAGGTGCGCCGCGTCCTTGCCGGGGAGATGAAGCCGGAACACAGCACCTGGTACGGTCTCTACCGCACCGTCATGTCATGGGCGGACGCCCACCGGCGCATCGGGGTGCGGGCCAACGCGGACACCCCCGCCATGGCGAAGGACGCGGCGCGCTACGGCGCGGAAGGCATCGGCCTGTGCCGGACCGAGCACATGTTCTTCGAATCGAACCGCATCGATGGGATGCGCCAGATGATCCTCGCCGGCGACGAGGGGGAACGCCGTACGGCGCTCGCCGAGTTGCTGCCCTACCAGCGCGATGACTTCGAGAGTCTCTTCCTGGCCATGGCGGGACGACCGGTCACGATTCGTCTGCTCGACCCGCCGTTGCACGAGTTCCTGCCCGCCGAGCCCGAGGTTCGTCGCGCCTTGGCCGAGAAACTCGGGCTGCCGGCGCGCCTCGTGGAAGAACGCGTCGACAACCTGACCGAGGTGAATCCCATGCTCGGCTGGCGCGGTTGCAGGCTGGGCATCCTCTACCCGGAGATCACGGAGACGCAGGCGCGGGCGATCTTCGAGGCGGCCATCGCGGCGACGGACAAGGGAACCCCGGTTCGGCCGGAGATCATGGTGCCGCTGGTGGGCTTCCGCGAGGAGTTGGCCGACCAGGCGGCCATCATCCGACGGGTGGCCGCGGAGGTTACCCAACGCAGCGGCACGATGGTCGACTACCAGGTGGGTACGATGATCGAGGTTCCCCGCGCCGCGTTGACCGCCGACGACATCGCCCGGGACGCCGACTTCTTCAGCTTCGGGACCAACGACCTCACCCAGATGACCCTTGGGCTATCCCGGGACGACATGGGTTCGTTCTTCGACCGGTACCTGGAAAAGGAGATCTACGCCGCCAATCCCTTCGCCCGCATCGACGAGCCGGGTGTCGGGCGGCTGATCCGCGAAGCCGTCCGCTTGGGGCGCTCGACGCGGCCGGACCTGAAGATCGGCATCTGCGGCGAACACGGCGGCGATCCCGCGTCCATCGCGTTCTGCGAAAAGGCGGGTCTCGACTACGTTAGCTGTTCACCGCTTCGAGTGCCCGTGGCCCGCGTGGCTGCCGCGCAGGCAACGCTCGCCAACCGGCCGACCATTTGGACGGCGCATTGACGGGACGGGACAAGCCCGTCCCCTACGCGCGCTGTTTGTCGAACGCTGCGAGTTGCTCGGAACTCGCTTCGGCTTGGTGGCGTACCTTCCACTCGCTGTAGGGCATGCCGTAGACCCGTTCCCGGGCTCCCTCGTAGTCGACGTCCACGCCCCTTTCTTCGGCGGCGGCGACGTACCACTTGGAAAGGCAGTTGCGGCAGAAGCCAGCGAGGTTCATGAGGTCGATGTTCTGGACATCCTTGTTCTCGTCGAGGTGCTGGACCAAGCGCCGAAAAACGGCGGCCTCGATGGCTTGGGCGGTTTCGTCGGTAGGTGCGGACATCGTCGTGATCCCGTCGCTTGCGAACGCGAGCGATGATACTCGCAACGCTCGAGTCACGGCGACAAGCGTTCATGGTTCAATGAACCGTCACCCACCATCGGGGAACAGTTCGTGGAATACCTGGCCAATCCCGAGATCTGGCTGGCGTTCGCCTCCCTTGCGGCGCTGGAGATCGTCCTCGGCATCGACAATATCGTATTCATCAGCGTGCTTACCGGCCGGCTACCCGAACAACAGCGGCCGCGAGCCCGCTTTATCGGCTTGTTGCTTGCCATGGGCATGCGCATTGGCCTGCTGCTGTCGCTGTCCTGGATGATGGGCCTGACGGGCGACCTCTTCACCGTGTTCGGCGAGGGCATCTCGGGGCGAGATCTCATCCTGCTCGGCGGTGGCGCGTTCCTAATCGCCAAGGCGACCCGGGAGATCCACAATTCGCTGGAGATCGAAGAGTCCGCGTCGCGACACGTGCGCACCGCGGGTTTCGTCGGCGTACTCGTCCAGATCGCCCTGATCGATGTCGTGTTCTCCCTCGACTCGGTAATCACCGCGGTGGGGCTGGTGGACGACCTGCCGGTAATGGTC
The DNA here is from genome assembly GCA_021295895.1 of Pseudomonadales bacterium. Taxonomy (GTDB): domain Bacteria; phylum Pseudomonadota; class Gammaproteobacteria; order Pseudomonadales; family Azotimanducaceae; genus VXYL01. The sequence goes on along the minus strand of JAGWBM010000022.1, from coordinate 3,230 downwards.
GCCGCCATCGTGGTAGCCGTGATCGTGATGATGGTGGCGGCAGGCCCGGTGAGCGCTTTCGTGGAGGGCAACCCGACGATCAAGATGCTGGCGCTCGCCTTCCTCGTGCTGATCGGCTTCGCCCTCGTCACGGAGGGCGTGGACGTCCACGTGCCGAAGGGCTACATCTACTTTTCGATGGCCTTCGCGTTCGGCGTCCAGTTATTGAACATCGGTGCCAGCAAGCGCGGCAGGGTCAGGCTGCGCAAGGCGCAGCTTGGCGATCTGATCCAGATTGACGCGGCACCCTACAAGCCTGCGTCGTAGTACATTGCGACCGCACGCGGAGGCGCAAGGAACAGCGAACCGCAGGGGACGGGCTTGTCCCGTCCCGTTGTCCGGGCAGCCAGGATGTCCGGCACGATCATTCGTCAGCCGCGTTCGGCGCGAACGTACACCAACTCGTCTGCGCCCGAGCGCTGCTCGTCAAAACGGTAGCCCTCGTAGTCGAAGGCCTTCAACGCCTTGACCGTTTCGATCTTGTTCTTCGCGATATAGGCCGCCATCAGGCCCCGGGCCTTCTTGGCGAAGAAGCTGATGAATTTCACTTCGCCGTTCTTGGTGTCGAGGAACCGCGTGTTGACCACCTTCGCCTGGAGCCGGTCGGCGTTCACAACTCGCCAGTATTCGTTGGAGGCCAGGTTGACCAGGGTTCTGTTGCGGTGGCCCTCGAGTTCGCTGTTCAGGGTATCGGTGACCTTCTTCCCCCAGAACGAGTAGAGGTCCGGGCCACGCTTGTTCGCGAATGCGGTTCCCATCTCCAGTCGGTAGGGACGAATCTTGTCGAGCGGCCTCAACAGGCCGTATAGGCCGGACAGGATGCGCACCCGGCGCTGCAGGGAGGTGAACTCCCGCTCGGTGAAGTCCCAAGCGCCAAGACCCATGTAGACATCACCGGTGAACGCCAGCGCCGCCTGCTTGCCACCGTTCGCGTCCTTGCGCCATTCGTTGTAACGATCGCAGTTGAGTTCGCCGAGTTTCTGGCTGATACCCATGAGGTCGGAGATGTCTCCGGGTGCGAGCTTGACGAGGTCCTTGATGAGTATCGCCGCGTCGTCGACGAAATCGGGCATCGTGTACTTGCGCGTCGCGGGGCGGGTCTCGAAATCGAGGGACTTAGCGGGCGAGATGACGGCCAACATGATTGCATGCCTCCTGACTCGTCAGGTGATTCTACACGTTGACACCCGGTCTTGGCCGAACGCCCACGGGACATCCGGTGCCGGCAATCGCGGTGGGTGGGCTCGCGCTAAACTAGGCCCCTTGCGAGACGCGATCGCCTCGGGTCGCCTCGGGAATTCACCACGAATTTCTCCGGGCGGCGAGGCGGCGCCGAGCGCCAGGCAACATACGACGTGTCTCTTCATGGAAGCGATGGGCAGGACCGATCCGGGACGGGTTCGCGATGAAAACCAGGACGTCTTCGCCGTGCGCGAAGATCTGGGTCTCGCGGTGGTCGCCGACGGCGTGTCCCTGCCCCGGGCCGGCGGCGTCGCGGCCGAGATCGCGGTTCAGACCGCCGTCGAATGCCTGGTCGGCGTTGCGGCGCAGGAGCCGTTGGGCGGACATCAGCTGCGCCGGGCTTTCGAACTCGCCAACGAGCGGGTGTTTGGCCTGTCGTGTGCCATTTCCACGTACCGGGGGATGTCGACCACGCTGGTGGCCACGGTCGTGGATGGCGCCACGGGCTACGTCGCCCACGTCGGCGATTCCCGGGTGTACCGCTATCGCGATGACGAACTGTCGATCATCACCAAGGACCACAGCATGGTTCAACGACGGGTAGACGCGGGTTTGATATCGCCTGCGCAGGCCCGCGTCGCGCCCGACCGGCACGTCGTCACCCGTGCCGTCGGCGCCGAGGCGACGTTGCGACCGGACATCGCCGAATTGGAGGTCGCGTCCGGCGACCTGCTGCTGCTATGCAGCGACGGCTTGACGGAGCACGTCGAAGACGGCGAAATCGAACGCTACCTCGCCGGGACGCCCGATCTGGACGCCGCCGTGGATGGCTTGGTCAGGGCGGCCAACAGCGCGGGCGGCTCGGACAATGTCACGGTCGTGTTGGTGCGCTGCTGATTCGGACGGTCGTCGGGAGGCAATGATGGTTAAGGATCGCATCGAGGAAAAACTGGTGTCGGTATTCGATCCGGCGCATTTGGAAGTCGTCAACGAGAGCGGTAACCACAATGTGCCGGATGGATCCGAGACGCACTTCAAGGTGGTGATCGTCTCGGATGAGTTCGAGGGCGAACGACTCATCAACCGACACCGCCGTGTCAACGAAACCTTGGCCGACGAACTCGCCGCCGGCGTGCACGCCTTGGCGATCCACACCTACACCGCCGCCGATTGGCAGAAGCGCTTCGGCAACGCGCCGATGTCGCCGCCCTGCCGGGGTGGTGACGGCTCGCAGCGCGACATCACCGGTTAACGACGTGCCCGATGTCGGCAGCGGGGTTTCGGTAGCCTCGCTATACCGCTTCGATCCCGTACACGACGTCCAGGGGCTGCGGGACGCCGTTGAGGCTTCCTGTGCCGGGCGTTCGCTGCGCGGCACGGTCCTGCTCGCGCCGGAGGGCGTCAACGCCACCTTGGCGGGACGACGGGCTGATCTCGACTACGTGATCGGCCGGCACTTTCCCGGCGTCGACGTGAAGTGGTCTTCGGCGGCCCCGGGCAACCCGGTGTTCCGGCGCCTGAGGGTCCGCGCACGTCCGGAGATCGTCACTTTCGACTTTCCGCTGTCGGCGACCACACCCGTCGGCAAGCATGTGTCACCCACGGCCTGGACCGCGTTGATTGCCGACCCGGACGTGCTCGTGCTTGACGTCCGCAACGACTACGAATCAGACGTTGGCACGTTCAAGGGCGCAACCCGAGCCGGGATCGATAGCTTCCGCGACTTTCCGGACTTCGTGACCCGGGAACTCGGCCATGATCGCAACCGGCCCATCGCGATGTTCTGCACCGGCGGCATCCGGTGCGAAAAGGCCTCGGCTCACCTGCTCGCGCGGGGCTTCGACAACGTCTCGCAACTCGACGGCGGAATCCTCGGGTATTTCGCGGAGACCAAGGATGCCGACGCTTTCGAGGGCGAGTGTTTCGTCTTCGACGAACGGGTTTCCGTCACCGCGAATCTGGAGGAGGGCGGATTCGAGTTGTGCGGGAACTGCAGCCGGCCTCTGTCG
>JAGWBM010000021.1:26456-26781 GCA_021295895.1 Pseudomonadales bacterium | reverse complement strand
CTTCGGGCATCCGTCCGCTCGGACGCGGTGCGTTCAGTATGCAATCTCGGGCAAGTGGTGTGCAAACCATCAAGGCGCGGGCTTGATCAGGGAGTACTTGGCACGGCGTTGTCAGAATAACGGTATCGAACCTGCGCAATCTGTTTGCGAGGATTATCAGGCAGCCAGTTCACGCCACTCGGCCAAAGCGGCGGCTCGAAGCTCCTTGAAATCTGGCGGCGGTTGAGACTGCGTTGATGGTTGAAGTGGTTGTAGATTGAGCCATGGACCGCGGCGAACTTCTGCAGGGTCTTGATGTCCCGGAAGCGCGCCATCGCGCCTTCCC
>JAGWBM010000021.1:0-26399 GCA_021295895.1 Pseudomonadales bacterium | reverse complement strand
GCGCTTTCATCGCCGCTCGATACGACGGCAGCCGATCTGTGACGATTGAACTCGGCTGGCCATGGCGTTTCATCGTGCGCTTGAGAAACTCAAGCGCTGCCTGGCGGTCGCGCCGTTTTGTGACGAATGCTTCAAGCACCTCGCCTTCGTGGTCGACGGCGCGCCACAGGTAGTGGCGCTCGCCGTCGATCCGGACAAAGACTTCATCGAGGTGCCAGCGCCAGTTCGAGTAGTTGCGCCCGTCGACCCGCCGTTTTCGGATCTCGGCGCCGGTTCTCTGGCAGCAGTTTCTTCGGTTAACCCAACCGACCATTTCTCGTTGCCCCACAGGCAACCCGTAGCCATATCGGGAGATCAGTCGCTTGGCGAACTCCACCGGTTGCGGAGGCCTTCGGCGGTTTCGAAGTCGCCCTGCGCCTCACGGGCGTCGGCGATCACTAGCCAGGCTTCGCGTTCTTCCGCGCTGCCTGCTTGTAGAAACAGCAGCGCTTTACGGGCGCTCTGCTCGGCCATCGCGGCCTGACCGTCGCGTAGTCGGAGCGTTGCCAGTTGCAGCCAAAGCTCGCCGCGCCGGGGCTCGATTCGGATTGCCTGTTCGATGGTGGCCGCCGCCTCGCGCGGCGAGCCGGCGTTATCGAGAATGATCGCTTCGTCGACGAGTGCTTCGGTGATCGCCGTTGGGGGTTCGATCGTGGGTAGTGGCGGTGGCGGCGGTGGCTGCTCCGGTGCCTCGACGACGATGGGTTGGACCGACGGCGGCGGTGGTGGCGGGGGTGCGGGAGCCCGCACAGGAGGCGACGGTGCAGGCAGCAACGAACAACCCGCGGCGAGGAAGCCGATAGCGGTCGTGTAGGCCAATCGGTTCAAGGATGCTCCACGCCAGGCCGGGCTGTCGATGGCTGACAGGACAACGGGACGGGACAAGCCCGTCCCCTACGGATATTGGACGGGACGGGACACGCCCGTCCCCTACGGATTTTTGGCATTCGGTGACTCCGGGTCGGCGGCGTCCAGGGATTCCATGACCACGTCCCACGCACGTTCCGCATCGATTCCATAGGCCACCTTCGCATTGGCTTGATCGCGCCGCCGACTGACGCGCTGATCGACGACGGTCATGCCGCGGGTCAGGGTACCCGCGAGTTCGACGGCAACCGCTCGCGGTTCCGTCTCGAGGAGATGGGGGTGGGTGATGGCCAACACGGCGCAGGGGTCGTGCATGGCGGAGGCGCGGCGACCGATCAAGGCTTCCATGCGGTCGTGGAGGTGGTCGAAGATCTGTGCGGCGAACGTGGCCTTGGGCGTACCGGCGCCCCGTAGCCGCTCGGTGAGAGCATCGCTGGTCTGGAACTGATGGGTGAGGTTGAGACCGCACATGGTGATCTCGGCACCTGACTCGAAGACCTTCGCCGCCGCTTCGGGGTCCGCGAAGATGTTGAACTCCGCGACCCGTGTGGCGTTGCCGACATCGGTGCTGCCGCCCATGATCGAGATGCCTGCGATGCGTTTCACCCAGGTCGGATCGCGTTCGATGGCGTGTGCGAGGTTCGTCAACGGGCCGACGGCGACCACGGTGATGTCCGGTTGGGCGACATCGAGCAGGTAGCCGACGGCGTCATCGCTGGTGATCGTGCGTTCGTGGGCAATGCGGTCGACGCCGCCGAGACCGGACTCGCCATGCACGAGTGCGGCGTGGATCGGTTCACCCACCAAGGGTCTCGCGGCACCGCGCACCACGGGCGTGTCGACATCGAGTAGGGCGCTCACCATCAGTGCGTTGGCCGTCGTCGCGGCCAGCGGCGCATTGCCGCTGACCGAGGTGATACCGACGACCTCGGCGTGACGGTGCGCCAGGATCAACGCGATTGCATCGTCGTGGCCGGGGTCGCAGTCGACGATCATTCGAGTCATTGGCACTCGTCCAGTGGGCGTCGAAGTCACCCTATCATGGCGGGTGTCGTTGTTTGGTTGCGAGGGTGTCATAGCGACAAGCGACTCGCGTGCGCTGGAACGCCGGGTATTGGCGTGGATGTGCGTTCTCATCGCCGTGAACCAACTCGGCTTCGGGGCGGTCATCCCGGTGCTGCCGCTGTACGCCAAGTCCTTCGACGTGTCGCAGACCGCCATCGGCGCGACCGTCGCGGTGTACGGCCTGGCGCGGGTGTTCCTCGGTCTCCCGACGGGCAAGGTCGCCGACATGTTGGGCCGGCGCGCCGCACTCGCCATCGGCGGCGGGGTGACGGTGCTCGGCAACATCTGGTGCGCGGTCGCCGCGACCTACGTCGAGTTGCTGATCGCCCGCCTGATCGCCGGTGCCGGTGCCGGAATCGTCCTGACCGCCGGTCTCATCGTGCTGGCAGACATCGCGTCACCCGCGACCCGGGGACGTACGCTGGCGATCTACCAGGGCGTGTTCCTGTTCGCGGTTGGCATCGGTCCGTTCCCGGGCGGTTTCCTCGCCGAGCGATTCGGCTTGGAGGCGCCGTTCCTGGTCTACGCCATCATGGGTGCCGCCGTCACGGCCGTCGCCTGGTTCGGCGTTGCGGAAACCCGGGGATTGGGCGGTACCCCTACGGGCGGTGCGGTCGTCCCACTCCGCGACCAGGTCCGGGTATTGCTGGGCAACCTCGGTTTCCGGCTGGTCTGTTTCATCGGCTTGGTGGGTGCGTTGGCGCGCACCGGTGGGCTGTTCAGCATCGTGCCGATCCTTGGCCGGGAGCGTCTCGCACTCTCGGCCACCGAGATCGGGTTCGGATTCGCGTTGGGCAGCGTTGTCGGGCTGCTGGTGACCTATCCCGCCGGCTACATGGCCGACCGGTTCGGCCGCAAGGCCGTGATCGTGCCCGCCACGGTGCTGATCGGTGTCTCGATGCTGGCGTTCAGCTTCGCGGGGGATTACGGATGGTTCCTCGCCGCGTGCCTGATCTGGGGTGGGGCGATCACGGCATCGGGAGCCGCACCGGCGGCCTACGCGGCGGACGCTGCGCCGGAAGGCATGAACGCCGCTGCGATGGGTTCGTACCGGATGCTGAGCGACATGGGCTATGTCGTCGGCCCGATCCTGCTGGGCTGGCTCGGCGATGTCGGTGGGCTCGACCTGCCGCTGTGGGCCGCGGCGGGCGGTCTGTTCCTGATGGCGGGGCTGTTCGGCGCATTCGCGGGGGAAACCGTTCGCAGATAGCAGTCTCCACCCGGGGGCCGTGCCCGGACGTGTAGGGAACGAATCGTAGGGGACGCGCTTGTCCCGTCCCGTTGCCGGGTGAACCGCACGTCCCTGATGCGGGCGACCACAGGGTCGCCCCTACGGATGTGTTCCTTGGGCGTTGTCCTACGCGTACGCGAGACGCCAGACTACACGGATATACCGATTTGGCCGACAGGACGAGGTGCTATTATCCGCTGCCTTAGGCCCGCTCTTCGCAGGCATAGTCGATCATCCAGCGACTGTTGCGTTCGAGGAGGAGCTGTGCACCAAGAGGGCAGGCGCGTGACCAGGGGCGAGACGATAGCCGTGGTTGGTGTGGGCGTTGCGCTATTGGGTGTAGTGATCGCCGGTTGGGCCGACACCCGCGCGGGATTCGCCACGATGCGTACGGACATGGGCGATATTCGGGGCGAGATCCGCAGTGTACGGGGCGAAATCGGTGGCCTTCGCCGCGATGTGAAGCAAGACATCGGCGATTTGCGCGCGGAGGTCAAGCAGGACATCGGTGAACTGCGCGTGGAGTTGAAGCAGGACATCGGCGATTTGCGCGTGGAGTTGAAGCAGGACATCGGTGAACTGCGCGCGGAGTTGAAGCAGGACATCGGTGAACTGCGTGACGAGTTGAAGCAGGACATCGGTGAATTGCGCGTAGACGTGCGGGGGCTCGACGAGGGTTTGGGCGAGCTCAACGTGCGCCTTGTCGCCGTGGAGGTCCACACGGGCGTTGTTGCTCGGCGGTCCACTCGAGACGAGCTTCCCATGGAGGATGACGCCCAGTAGCCGGCGGCGCTTGCGTCAAGTCGACGAGCGCGCGCGGCCGAACCATGACTGCTGCCCTCGACCGCTTCCATCCCGAGATCCAGCGCTGGTTCGGTGACCGGTTTCGGGTTCCGACCGATGTCCAGGAGCGAAGCTGGCCGCGCATCGCCAGCGGCGAACACCTGTTGATCACCGCGCCCACGGGTAGCGGCAAGACACTCACCGCCTTTCTCTGGGCGATCGACGCCTTCGCAACCGGGCAATCCGAACCGGATGCCACCCGCGTGCTGTATATCTCCCCCTTAAAGGCGCTCAACAACGACATCCGCGCCAACCTCGTCGAGCCGATCGGAGAGATTCGCGAGCGCTTCGCGGCGGTGGGCACCGTGTTCCCCAATCTCCGGGTGCAGACCCGCAGCGGCGACACCGAACCGGGTGATCGCCAGCGCATGCTGCGCCGCCCACCGGAACTGCTCATCACCACGCCGGAGAGCCTGACGTTGTTGCTCACGACGGTGCGCGGCCGGCAGGCCCTGTCGACGGTGGAGACGGTGATTCTCGACGAGATCCACTCCGTCGTCGAGAACCGGCGGGGCGTCCAACTCATGACCGGGCTGGAGCGCCTGGTGGAAGTCGCGGGCGAGTTCCAGCGTGTCGCCCTTTCGGCCACCGTGCGACCGCTCGAAGCCGTGGCGGACTACGTGGGAGGACGCGACGCCTCGGGTACCGGGCGACCGGTGGGCATCGTCGAATCCCGTGCGCCCAAGGCCATCGAATTCCGCGTCCGCTTTCCGGAAGCGGCGCGGGTCGCCGCCGACAACGGCGAGAAGGTGTGGGAGCCGCTGTCGGATTCCTTCAAGGATGTGATCGCCGCCAACCGATCGACGCTGTTCTTCACCAACAGCCGCCGCATGGCGGAGAAGATCACCCTCAAACTGAACGACGACACCGTTTCGCCCCTGGCCTACGCGCACCACGGCTCGCTGTCCCGGGAGATCCGGACCGAGGTCGAGACCCGCCTGAAGGGGGGCGAGTTGAAGGCCATCGTCGCCACCAACTCGCTGGAGATGGGCATCGACATCGGTGATCTCGACGAGGTCGTGCTGATCCAGTCGCCCCCGTCCATCGCCGCCGCCGTGCAGCGGGTGGGGCGCGCCGGCCACCGGGTGGGCGATACGAGCCGGGGCACGCTGTTCCCCACCTTCGCCAAGGACTTCCTGGAGGCGGCGGTCATCGCCCGCGCGGTGCAGGCTCGGGACATCGAGCCCTTGCAGCCGCTCGTGAACCCGTTGGACGTGCTGGCGCAGACTCTCGTCTCATGCGCGGCGTCGGAGGAGTGGGAGACCGGCAGGCTGTTCGCGGTGCTCACCCGGGCCACGGCCTACGCGAGCCTGCCCCGGGAGCAGTTCGACCTGGTGGTCGAGATGCTGGCCGGCCGCTACGCCGGTACCCGCATCCGCGACTTGAAGCCTCGCCTCGCCTTCGACCGCGTTCGGGAAACGGTGAGCGTTCGCGCTCTACACGTCCGGTGGGACGATCCCGGACCGGGGCTACTACACCCTGCGTCACGCCGAGAACGGTGCTGCCATCGGCGAACTCGACGAGGAGTTCGTCTGGGAGTCGAGCGTTGGCCAGACCTTCACCCTGGGAACGCAGAACTGGCTCGTTCAGCGCATCACCCACAACGATGTCCTCGTCAAGCCGGCGCGACCCAAGGCCACCGCGCCGCCGTTCTGGCGCGCCGAAGCCTTCAACCGGGGTGCCTATTTCTCGCGACGCATCGCCGAATTCCTGCGCGAAGCCAACGAGATGCTGGCGCGTCGGGACGAAGCGTCGCTGGAAGCCGTCCTTGACGACCTCGGCTTCGAGGGTGTCGCCGCCGAGGAACTGATCGGGTTCCTGAAGAGCCAGCGGGATGCCACCGGCACCGACCTGCCGCACATCGACCACCTGTTGGTCGAGCACGTCATGAGCGGCCCGGGCGGCTACGGCGGGCCGGACCGGGAACGCCAGATCATCCTGCACACGAACTGGGGCGGCAGGGTGAACCGCCCCATCGCTCTGGCGCTCGAGGCGGCGTGGCGGGCGCGTTTTCCGTACGGGGCGGACGCGTTCGCGGACAACGACGCCATCGTGGTCCAGGTCAAGGACGAGGTGGACCCCGCGGTTCTCCTGAGCCTGGTGACGCCCGCCAACTTCGAACCGCTGCTGCGCCAGTCCCTCGAGGATTCGGGCTTCTTCGGCGCGCGTTTCCGCGAGTGCGCGGGCCGTTCGCTGCTCTTGACCAAGCGTCGCTTCAATCAACGCATGCCGCTGTGGATGACCCGGCAGCAGGCCAAGAAGCTGATGACCGCCGCCAGGGGATTCGCGGACTTCCCGGTGATGCTGGAGACCTGGCGGACGTGCCTCAAGGACGAGTTCGATCTCGTCGCCGCCTACGAAGCCCTCGAACGGCTTGCGGCGGGCGAGCAGAACTGGTCCATCGCCACCGTTGGGGTGCCGAGCCCGTTCGCCGCGGGCATCGCGTTCGGCCAGATTAGCCGTTACATGTACGCCGACGATGCGCCGGAGCAGGGCGGGCGCTCGGCGCTGTCCGACGACCTGATCCGACAGGCGGTGTTCGACCAGGCCCTTCGCCCGGCCATCCGGGGGGAGGTGATCGAGGACTTCGAATCCCGCGCCCAGCGAACCCGGCCGGGGTACGTGCCGAACGATGAGGGAGAACTCGCCGAGTGGATCAAGGAACGCGTCGCGATCGCCGAGGCGGCGTGGTTCGAGGGCGTCGACGTACCCGCGGGCATCCGGCGCGTGAGTCGCGGGGGGCGTTCGTTCCTCGTCCATCCGGAGATCGAACTCGGCGATGACCCGGTCCGGCAGGCTGGCGAGATATTGCAGTTCTACGGCCCGCGAACGGCCGATGAGCTTCGTCTTCTTCTGCCGTTCGATGACGTGGACGCCATCCTGCGCGAGCTGACGGACGGCGAAGACCTGGTGCGGGGCACGCTCGTGGCCGGATCGGACGATGAATACGTCTGCGATGCCGACAACCTCGAAACGCTGATCCGCTTCCAGCGCGCCGCTTCCCGTCCGGGCGTCGAACCCCGTCCCGTTACCGAACTCGCACCGTTCCTGGCCGAATGGCAGGGATTCGGCGGCGAGGTGTCGGGCGAGGGCATTCTCGACTCGGGCGACCGGCTGAGAGGCTACGCGGCACCGGTCGAGTTCTGGCTCGACGAGGCATTCGCGTCGCGGCTGCCGGGTACCACGCTCGCAAACCTGGACCAGGCAGCGACCAATGGCGGTCTCGGTTGGCGTGGTGCTGGTAGCGAGGCATTGCGTATCGGCTTCGGCGAGGACTTCGACCTGCTCGATGCGGGCACCGACGCGGTGCCCTCGGATGCCATCGCCTTGTTCAAGGATCCCCGCGCCCGCTACACCTTCCTGCAACTGTTCGACGAGTCCGACCTCGATGCCGAAGCCTTCAACGCCACGTTCTGGGACGCCGTCTGGGCCGGCCGGATCGCTGCCGACGGCTTCGCCGTGCTCGACGCGGCCCGCTCGCGGGACTACGCGCTGAATCCGCTCCGGGTGGCCCGCGCCGGTGCTTCCCGGGAACCGGTCCGACGTTCGCGGTCGAGAGCCAGGGGCGTGTCGATGGGCTGGCCGGGCACTTGGTATCGATGCGACGCGCCGGCGCCCGTCGCCGATGGCATCGAGAAACTCGAGCAGGGCAAGGAGCGCTGCCGATTGCTCCTCGACCGCTACGGCATCCTCACCCGCGAGCACGCCAACCGCGAAGGGGGCCTGTTCCGCTGGTCCGCGATCTTCTCGGCGCTGCGGCTGATGGAACTCTCCGGCGAAGTGGTCGCGGGTCTGTTCTTCGAGGGACTATCCGGCCCGCAGTTCGCGCTTCCCGAAGCCGTGCGGCGATTCGAACGACTCCAGCCATCCCGGGCGACGTTCTGGGTCAGCGCCCTCGACCCCGTGGCGCCGAGCGGCCTCGGCCTCGGACGCGACGACGTGCCGCACCGGCGCATGGGCAACCACCTGGGCTACTTCGAGGGATGCCTCGCGGTGGTGTCCGAGAACTACGCCCGCCGACTCACCATCCTGCTCGACCCCGACGACCCGGGCCTCGACAGCCTGCTGCCGAATCTCGCGGCCCTCGTGAGACGCCGCAAGCGTCTGACGCCGGAGACGATCAACGGCGAGCCCGCGCGCGGCAGCCCGTACCTGTCGGCGCTCGCCCGGCACGTGGCGGTGGTCAAGGATCACAAGGGGGTGTACGTGGAGAGCCGGGAGTTTTGACGGGCTGGTCGGATCAGTCGGATTGAGACCCTATATGGGGAAAATAACGACCGACGTTACGGCAATAGGCATCGTAGCTCTCCCCGTGGATCCGCCGCAGGTACGGCTCCTCGACTTTCCTTACCTGGATCTCGAAGCCGACATGGCTTAGGACCGCGCAGCACACCGTGAGGATGTGCGGCACGAGGATGACGAATCCGATCCCCACCAGGAGCATGCCGGAGTAGATGGGGTTCCTCGAAAACCTGAACATGCCGTGGGTGATGAGTTCGTTCCTCTCGGAGGCATCGACCCCGATTCGCCAGGCGTCCCCCATCTGGTATTGGGAGCGCATGGTGACTGCCACCGCGAGCCCGCATACGACGACGCCCGTCGTTGCCCCGATCGGGCCGAGATCAAGTTGCCCGGGTAGGGCGGAGGCGGTGTCGAGGACGGTCAGCACCAGGACGCCGAGCAAGCCGCACGCCTGCAGAACGGTGGCGGCGACCTCGGGCGCAGTTGAACGCTGTTTCACGAGACGCAAGCCGCTGTCGCCCGTGCGTCTCAGTTGCAGGGCGACCCTGAATCCGAAAATAAGAACCGCGCAGACGATGAAGCAGACCAGGGGCAGTTTCACGGCGCTGTTCCGACCGCCTAGCCACCGCCATCGCAGTAGATCTTCTCGCCGGTCAAGTAGGTGTTCTGATCGGACACGAGGAATCGCACCACGTTGGCGACGTCGTCCGGCTGGCAGACCTTGCCGAACGGCATTGACTCGTCGAGGACGCGCATGTTCGTGATTCCTGCGGTTGCCTTCACCAACCGGCGGCCCATCTCCGTTTCGACGAGGCCCGGGGCGACGATGTTGACGCGGATGCCGTGCACGCGTTCCTCCCTGGCGAGCGTCACCGCGAGGCTTTCCATGGCCGACTTCGCCATGTTGTACGGGGCGCCGTTGGCCGCCAGGCCCCGTGTGGCGGTACTCGAGACCATGACGATATCGCCCCGGTCAAGCTGGCGCATGCCGGGAACCACGAGTTTGGCCAGGTAGTGGGACCCGAACGCGTGCGTGGCCACGACGCGGCGCAACTCGGCCGGGTCCGTGTCGACAACGGACAGACCCCGGCTGGCGATGCCGGCATTGTTGATCAGGATGCCCACCGGCCCGAGTTCGTTTTCGACGAAAGCGGCCATCTGCGCCGCCTGTTCGAAGTCGTCAACGGGGGCGGCGTAGGCCCGGGCCGAGCCACCCTGCGCCTCGATCGACTTCACGGTGTCGCGTGCCGCGTCTTCGTCGCGCCGGTAGTTGATGGCGACGGTCGCCCCGTCGGCGGCGAGCGCGAGGGAGATCGCCCTTCCGATCCCGCGTCCCCCGCCGGACACCAATGCGACGCGTCCGTCTAGTGATCCCATGTTTAGTTCCCGCTGAACTTCGGGTCTCGTTTCTCCAGGAAAGCCTTGACCCCTTCCGCGTAGTCCCGGCTCCGGCCGGCCTCGGCCTGCAGACGGGCTTCAAGATCGAGTTGCTGCTCGTAGGCGTTGTGCCAGGTCGCCCAGTACGCCTGACGAATCATGGCAAGCGATGCAGGCCCGGCCGCGAGTTGCCTGGCGATCGCCATGGCACCGTCCATCAGTGCCTCGTTGTCTTCGAACACCCGGTTGACCAGGCCCCAGCGTTCCGCCTTCTCGGCGGGCAGGCGCTCGGCGAGCAGCGACAACTCGATTGCACGGCCCCAACCGATGAGGCGCGGCAGCATGAAGGTGGAACCGCCGTCGGGCACGAGCCCGATACGGGCGAACGCCTGCAGGAAAAAGGCGGATTTCGATGCACAGACGATGTCGCCCAATATGGCGAAGCTCATGCCCACGCCGGCGGCTGCACCGTTCACGGCGGTAACCACGGGCATGTCGAGGTCACGGAGGGCGAAGAACAGGGGGTGGTAGGCGTTGCGCAGATTGACACCGGCGCCACGCTTGGGGCGCTTGCTGTCCGAGAGATTGGCGCCGGCGCAGAAACCGCGTCCTTCGCCGGTTATGAGCAGGCAGCGGGCGCCGTTGTTCGGATCCTCGATCTCGCGCATCGCGTCGGCGAGTCCCTCCAGCATGTCCGCCCCGACGGCGTTCATGACTTCGGGATGGTTGAAGCGGAGTACCGCGACGTCGTCGTCGAAGTCGAGAATGACTCGATTGAGTTCCAACTGCTCCCCCCGGGCAGTTCTTATTGGCCCACGATAACCCAGCTTGCCTGTGGACGTACACCCGGCGGTGTCGCGGCAGAATCGGCGGAAATCGGAAACCCGAGCGCCGCCGGTTTAACGTCCGCTTCAATTGGCGTACCGAATAGGGTCGGAATGCCGAACGGCGGTGGCGAGTACCCCCGGAGCGAACATCGCCCTTTTCAAAAATCGCCAGAATGGGTTCTTCACCACGCCGCGATACCGGGCGCTAGAATCGGCGCCATGGAACTCGCCTCCACGGTACTTGACCTGGCGAATAGCGAGGACGCCGCGACAATCGCGCGCCTATCTCGAGACGAGATCGAGCGGGGGTTGGACTGGCGGTGGCGACCACCGGCGATCCGCCGCTTGATAGCGTCGCCGGAGGTGGCCGTGCTGTGCGCGCGCTGCCGGGTCGTATCCTCCGCGAAAACCGTGGAGTTCCTCGGTGGGTTCGGCGTGATGGAGTTTGGCCTCGATCGTGCCCACCTCGTGCTGCTGGCGGTGGAACCGGGATTGAGACGCCGCGGGCTTGCACGGCGCATGTTGCGCTGGCTCGAGAAGTCCGCGCTCGCGGCGGGCATCGCCGAGATCGACCTCGAGGTCCGCGCGGACAATACCGGTGCCCGACAGTTCTACCTCGTCGAGGGTTTCAATCGCGGCGAGTATTTGCCCGGCTACTACCAGGGGCGGTTAGCCGCCTACCGGATGAACAAGAAACTAGGGTTAACGTAGCGCCCCTGGCAATTAGCCTGCAACCCGTTGAATTGAATGAATAAATCGTAGGGGCGACGCTTGTCGTCGCCCGCCTGACAAACGTGCGGTTCCCCGGCAACGGGACGGGCCAAGCCCGTCCCCTACGATCCGTCGTTTCCTGCACGTCTGCAGCCCGGCCCCGGCCTCGAACTTCCATGGACCACCGCGGGATGCCTTCAGGCACGAAGCCTTTCAGCCTCGAAGCACGAGTACGGAACCGGCGAGGGCGGCGACGACCCCGGCCGTGACGGTCACCGAGTCGTTCCCCGTGATGGCGTCCGCCAACGGGCGCCAGAGCAGCACGAGTCCCAAGGCCACGAGCGCACTGCCCGCTGCTCGCCGCCAACGTGCGCGGCGGTTCTGGCCGTCGATGGCGCTGGTGAGTTTCTCCATCGCCTCGCGCTGCGTGTTCGCGCGGCGGTCCATGTCCGTGAGCTTGTGCATCGCGGTCGCAACGATGTCGGGAATCTGAGGTAGGAGACGCGGCAGTTCGACGGCGAGCGCGGGCGCGTTTTCGATGAGGTTGGTCAGCAGGGCGAGGGGACCGTAGCGTTCGCGCATCCACGACTCCATGAACGGTTTGGCCGTGTTCCACAGGTCGAGGTCCGGATAGAGCTGACGCCCCAGGCCCTCGATGTTGAGCAGGGTCTTCTGCAGCAGCACCAGTTGGGGTTGCACTTCCATGTTGAACCGCCGCGCGGTCTGGAACAGCGCGATGAGGAAGTAGCCGAACGAGATCTCCTTCAGTGGGCGTTGGAATATCGGTTCCAGCAGTTGCCGGATGACATCCTCGAACTCGCGCGGGTCGGTGCCAGGCGGTATCCATCCCGACTCGATGTGCAGGCGCGCGATGCGCGCGTAGTCGCGGTTCAAGAAGGCGAGGACATTGCGGGCCAGGTAGCTTTGGTCTTCCTCGCTGAGCGTCCCGATGATGGCGCAGTCGATGGCGATGTAGCTGGGGTCGGCGGGATCCGCGATGTCGATGAAGATGTTGCCGGGATGCATGTCGGCGTGGAAGAAATTGTGCTTGAACACCTGCGTGAAGAACGTCTCGACGCCACGCTCGGCGAGCTTCTTCATGTCCGTGCCGGCGGCTCGCAAGGTGTCGATGTCCGAGATCGGCACCGCCCTCACCCGTTCCAGGGTGAGAACCGGCTCGGCGCAACGTTCCCAGTAGACCTTCGGGGCGTAGAGCAACTCGGAACCCGCGAAGTTGCGGCGCAGCGTGGCGGTGTTGGCGGCTTCCTTCAGCAGGTTGAGTTCGTCGAAGATCGTCCGTTCGTAGTCGGCGACGACGGCCTTGAGCTTGAGGCGTCGCGCGTCCCGGGAGATGCGTTCGAGCAACCCCGCCATGGTGTGGATGAGCGCGAGATCCTTCTCGATCACCCGCTCGATATCGGGGCGGATGACCTTCACGGCCACTTCGTCGCCGTTGGCCATGGTCGCGGCATGGACCTGTGCCAACGAGGCGGAGGCGATCGGCTCGGCGTCGAAGCTCTCGAACAGGGAATCGATCGTGCCCTCGAGGCTCGCCTCGATGCGGGCGATGGCGATGTCGCCGGGGAACGGTGGCACCTGATCCTGGAGCTTCGCCAGTTCATCGGCGTAGTCCTCGGGGAGCAGGTCGCGGCGGGTCGAAAGGATCTGTCCGAACTTGATGAAGATCGGGCCAAGTTTCTCGATGGCTTCCCGGAGCCGGACCGCGTCGGGCTTGCCGGGCGCGGGAAGCAGTCGGAGCGGGGATAGCCGATACCACCAGTGGTGGCTCGCGAAACGGTCGACATTGCGATCCAGCCGGTGCCTGGCCACCGTCAGCAGGATCTTTCCAACGCGCCAGACAAGCGTCATGGGTTTCGCCGGTTCCTTACGGCGTTGGCGAGGCCCTCCAGGGCCGATTCGGCAGTCTTCAGGCCCAACCGGACGATGTCGCCCAGGTCTTCGAGCACGAACTTCCCCGGCACGTCCAATCGCGGCCGGAACGAGTCGTGGAAATCCTCGAAGAGGGCCGCATCGCCGAGGATTGCCGCCGTTTCCTCCCTTCCCGCCAGGGTCGCAGCCACGGCGGCGGGCGACCCGCGCAACGTCGTATCGGCCGGGCCGGTTCCGGTGTCGACGCGAACCACACCGGGTTCGAAGTGGATGACGAACCGTGCTTCGAGGGTCTCGATGGCTAGGGACCGCCCTGCGAGACGTTCGCTGCACGCGCGCGCCGCCGGGTTCGCGGCGATTCCCGCCGAGAGCGCGAGCCGCGCGAGTTCGGCGAGTGCCACGCTTGGGTCGGGGAGTCCCGGGACCGTCACTTGACGCCCCGATGAATGGCGGCTGCGCCACCCGCGAGATTGGACACTTCGACCTCTTCGAAGCCCGCGTCCACCATCATCAGCCGAAAAGCGCCTTGATCGGGATGACGGTCGATGGACTCGACCAGGTAACGGTAGGGTGCGGCGGCGCCGGCCACGGCGGTTCCGATGATCGGCCAGGTGGCGCGGAAAGCGTCGTAGGCTTTCGCCAGCAGCGGGTTTTGAACCTGCGAGAACTCCAGCACGACGGCCATGCCACCAGTCCGCAAGACCCGGTACATCTCCTCGAGCCCCGCTTCCTTGTCCGTGAAGTTGCGCACCCCGAAGGCGACGATCACGGCGTCGAAACAGGCATCCGCAAACGGTAGCGCCTCGGCGCGGGCTTGCACCGGTGAGACGTTCGCGACCCCTTCATCGAGTAGGCGATCACGGCCCCGGGCGAGCATCGCGCCGTTGATGTCGGCGAGCACGACCTGACCCTGTTGGCCGAGAAACGGGGCCGTCAAGGCAGAGATGTCGCCGGTGCCGCCGGCAAGATCGAGTACCTGCTTGCCCGGGCGCAAACGCGCCATTTCGACAGCCATGCGCTTGAACAGCCGGTGGGTGCCCAAGGACATGATGTCGTTCATGGCGTCGTAGCGATCCACGACGGCGTCGAACACGCCGCCGACGCGCCGCGTTTTCTCCGCCGCGGTTACCCGCTCGGCCCCGAAATCCACCGTCTTGTCCATGGTTTCGTAGAGGCGACCCCGCCAGGGCGCGCGGTCGCCAGTCACCTTAACGTCCGAGGTGCGTGCCGCTAGTTTACCTTCCGTTGACGAACCCGGCGCCGTGCGCGGTAGATGTCGGCCAACGCCCGGGACGAGCCCGTCCCCTACGTGCGTGGTGTCCATTGGCCGACCGGAATGGCGGGCAGTCTCGACGCGTTCTTCTCCTTGAGTTCGTCGAGATAGCGTCGCCAGTAGTCCGCTTCGTTGTCGGCGAGGTCGCGCAGGAACCCCCAGGAATAGATACCCGTGTCGTGACCGTCGTCGAACACGATGCGAATGGCGTAGTTGCCGACGACTTCGACCCGGTCGATCCCGACGTGTTTCTTGCCAGTCTGCAGAACGCGCTCGGCGTCGCTGTGGCCGCGGACTTCCGCCGATGGCGAATAGACGCGCAGCAACTCGGCGGGCAACGTCGCGGCTTGCCGACCCGGGTAGGTCAACTCCAGGGTCTTGGAGGTCCTGTGGTAGGTGATTCCGGTGGGGTTCACAGGATGTAGCGGGAAAGATCCTGGTCGCGGGCGATATCGGCCAGGTGTTCGTCCACGTAGGCGGCGTCGATCACCGTCGAGCCCCTGCCGTCGCCGGCCTCGAAGGAGACCTCGTCGAGTAGGCGTTCCATCACCGTGTGCAGGCGGCGCGCACCGATGTTCTCGGTGTGCTCGTTGACCTCGCAGGCGATCTCGGCGATGCGTTTGAGTGCCTCGTCCTCGAAATCGATGGTCACGCCCTCCGTTTCGAGCAATGCCTTGTACTGCTCGGTGAGCGAGGCGTCCGGCTCGGACAGGATGCGGCGGAAGTCCTCCGCCGTCAGCGCCGCGAGTTCCACCCGGATGGGCAGGCGGCCTTGCAGTTCCGGGATCAGATCCGAGGGCTTGGCGAAGTGGAACGCCCCGGAGGCGATGAACAGGATGTGGTCCGTGCGCACCATGCCGTACTTCGTGTTGATCGTGCAGCCCTCGATGAGCGGCAGCAGGTCGCGCTGAACCCCCTCGCGGGAGACGTCGGCACCCATGCCTTCGCCGCGCTTGGCGACCTTGTCGAGTTCGTCCAGGAACACGATGCCGGTTTGCTCCGCGGCATCGATGGCCTGGGTTTTCAGCTCGTCCTCGTTGACGAGTTTCATCGCCTCTTCCTCGCAGAGGCGGCGCATGGCGTCGCGAATCTTGAGCCGCATCTGCCGTTTCTTTTGCGGCAGGTTCGAGAACATGTTCTGCAGATGCCCCGTGAACTCCTCCATACCGGGTGGCGCCATGATCTCCACGCCGATCGCGGCGTTGTCCACCTCGATGGTGATCTCCTTGTCGTCGAGTTCGCCGTTGCGAAGTCGCTGACGGAACACCTGCCGGGCGGCGGAGTTGTCGCGCGGGGGCTGGGTCTCGGTTTCGGGTCGCCGGTCCATGGCCACATCAACCTGTCGGGCCAACCCGTCGAGGACTTCCCGCATCCGTTCCTTTGACGTACCGGCCTCGGGAGCGCCCCTCGGTTCCGGTAGCAGCGCGTCGAGCACCCGGTCCTCCGCAGCGTCCTCGGCCCGGGGCTGCACCCGGTCCATGGCCTGTTCGCGCAGCATCTTGACCGCGACGTCCGTCAGGTCCCGGACGATGGATTCGACATCGCGCCCGACGTAACCGACCTCGGTGAACTTCGTGGCTTCCACCTTGATGAACGGCGCGTTGGCGAGCTTGGCCAGACGCCGGGCGATCTCCGTCTTGCCGACGCCGGTAGGGCCGATCATGAGGATGTTCTTCGGGGTCACTTCCTCGCGCAGGTCGTCGTCAAGCTGCATGCGCCGCCAGCGGTTGCGCAGGGCGATGGCGACGGCGCGCTTGGCCTGGTCCTGGCCGATGATGTGCTTGTCGAGTTCGTGCACGATCTCGCGCGGGGTCATCAGGGTCATAGGGATTCGATGGTCGTGTGGCGGTTGGTATAGATGCAGATTTCCGCCGCGATCTCGAGGCTCTTCGCGACGATTTCGGCGGCCGTAAGCTCGGTCTCGTTGAGCATCGCGCGGGCGGCGGCTTGCGCGAACGGTCCTCCGGAACCAATGGCGATCAATCCACCCTCGGGCTCGATGACATCGCCGTTGCCCGTGACGATGAGCGAACCGTCGCTGTCGGCGACCGCCAGCAGCGCCTCGAGCCGGCGCAGCACGCGATCGGAGCGCCAGTCCTTGGCGAGTTCGACGGCGGCACGGGTGAGGTTTCCGTGGTACTTGTCTAGCGCCCCCTCGAATCGTTCGAAGAGCGTAAAGGCGTCAGCCGTGCCGCCCGCGAAACCCGCGAGCACGGGGTGGTCCCGCAACCGGCGTACCTTGACCGCGTTGCTCTTCATGATGGTGTTGCCCATCGAAACCTGGCCGTCGCCGCCGAGCACGACATCCGTGCCGCGGCGGACGGAGACGATGGTCGTTCCCTTGAACTGATCCACGGATTTGATCTGAAGAACGGGGAAACGGATAGTGGGCAGTGCCTAGGCGAAATTCAACCGCATGCACCAAATTCCTCAGCGCGACCCGTCGCCTGGGCTTGTTGGCGTTGGCACATGACGCTGCGGAGGGTAGCCGCTAAAGTCTGTCGCTGGACAACAAGGAGGTGCCAAGTCCATGCACCGCAAAGCCGCGAACCCCCCGACCCATCGATCCCTGACGAGAATCGGCGTGATTGCCGTTCTTTCGTTGGCGCCCGCCGCCGTTGCCGACGTTGTGCACTTCACGAACGGCGACCGTTTGACGGGCGACCTCGTCGATGCCCCGGCGGACTTCATCGCCATCGATGTGCCTGAGGTCGGGGTTGTGACCGTGCCACGCACGCGGGTGGCGCGTGTGGAAGAGACGGACGCAGCGCATCCTCAAGCGGGGGACGCCGCTGGGGAAAAATCGGGCACGGCGCCGACGGTTCCGCCCGATGGTCGTTGGGAAGCCCGCGCCGATCTTGGCATGGCGGTTGCGACCGGCAATACCCGCGCCGCCGATCTGAACTTCGTCGCAGGCGTCGAGCGCCACGGCCCGCGTTTCGACAACGTGCTCGGCGTCACCCTGCACAAGGCACGGGCGCAAGCGGACGTCCGGCGTACGGACGTCGGAACGACTACGACCAAGGATCAGATCGATGTGGACTACAACCTGCGCTGGAAATACGGCGAAACCTGGTATGCGGTCGCGAGCTTCGAGTACTTCCAGGATCCGATCAAGGACATCGACCAACGCGCCACCACGGGTGCGGGCGTGGGTCACACTTTCTGGGAGTCGGAACGCGGGGCCCTGCGCACGGACGCCGGAGTCAGCCGGGTATTCGAGGAATTCCGTCTCGCGCCGTTGGCAACGGGCGAGGGGAAGCAATCCGACAACAACCCGGCGTTGCGGTGGGGATTGCAGTTCAACCGTTGGCTCGTCGCCGATCGCCTGGAGCTATTCCACAACAACCAGTTGCTGCACATACTCGACAACGAGCCCAGTTCGGTCTGGGATTCGGATACCGGCATCCGGTTCCACGTGAACAGCCGCTGGCTTGCCGCACTACGCGTGGACCTCCAGCACGAAACCGCACCTTCTGCCGGTCGACGGAAAACGGACTCGAGCTACGCCGTGGCGGTGGGCGTCAAGCTATAGCCGGTGGTCGCCGGTTCCGAATCGCCTCAACCTGGGGCCGAGGCGCTACGTGGGCGCAACACCCGACAATGGACGGGCAAGAATCTGCGCGGGGATGTCACGGTCGCGGAGCAGACCCAACGCCTTCTGAGCGTCGGGTTCGTTGGCATACGGTCCGACCATGACGCGGTACCAAGCCCCGCCCAAGTCCCGTGGACGCGTCGAAAGGCTGACCGGCAGCCCGTCCAGCATTAGCTCCGCCTGCATGACCTGGGCATCCTCCTCGCGGAGGAACTGGGCGGCGTGCAGGACGTATTCCCTGGGTTCCGATTCAGCCACTGCGGGTTGTTCGATAGGCGCCACGCCGGTCTTGACCTCGGTGTTGGGCAGCCGGTCGATGAATTCCCAGTCGATGTTCGTCGCGACAGGTCCCGTAATGGGTGTCGCAGCCGCAGGTGTGCTTGTCGACGCCGATCCGGACTGGTACGTAATGGCGAGCACAACCGCGCCGCCCACGACCGCGCCGCCGATGAAGGAACCGAAGGAAAAAGCGCCGCCTCGACTCGACCGGCGACTGCTGGACCTGTTCCGTGGTTTTCGTTTCGCTTGTGGCATATCGGCATCACATCCATGTCTGCCAAAGTGCCTCGATCATACCCCTCGATCGGGTCAAACGCCAAAGCGCTCGCCGTCGCCTCCAGCCAGTCGCCGTGCAGAGCGCGGCGCCGCCAGGGCAAGGGCGCTCGACGGAGCGCCCACGGCGACGTGCGACGCTCGTCTCCCGGGTGATCAGTGCTCGGGCGGCAGATCCAGCGCCGGGTTTCGGTCGAAGAACCCCACCGGTTGCAGCATGAAGCCGCATCTCTCGACGGGCATCACGGGCCAGTCCTCGGGCCGGGGCAAATGGGTCGAGCCGACGGTGTGCCAGAGGACGATGTCCGTATCCTCGACGGTGCGGTCGTCGGCGGTCCAGGCGGGTAGGCCGTCGCCGCCGGGGTTCAGGTTCGGATGGTCGCCGGCGGCGCACAACTGGTTGGCGTGGTAGGGGGTTACCCAGAGGTTGTAGCGGGCGAACCCCGCGCGTGCCGCGACTTGGGATTGGGGATCGGCCAGCAACGCCGGTGTCGGGCCGGGTAGCAGGCGATAGCCCACCGGACCGCCGAGGCGATTCCGTCGTGCAGGATTGACCACCTTCCAGGACACCGAACGGGCGGGGTCGGCGCAGCGCCGTGCCGCCGACTCGCTGGCGAGCAGGCGGGAACCGACTTGGAACGCGGTCCCGTCGGGGTTGTCGGGTCCGGTCGGTACCGCTTGGGTACTCAACTCGTAGACGCTGTTGGCTTGGCCGTCGAGGTCGAAGTCCAGGCGGAAGCAGAACAGGTGTTGATGCACGGGCGAGGCGAGGTTGGGCGCGACAAGGGGCGCGAATTCGTCCCGCTGTTCCCCGTCAAGCACTGCCGAGACGCCCACGATGCCGGTCAGTTTGATCTCCATTTCGATGCTGCCGTCGAGATAGAGGTACCAGTAGAAGCCGTACTCGTAGTTGCCGACGGTGTGGAACGAACTCACCACCAGCCGGCGCGAGCGCCGCACCTCGGTGGTCTGGGAGTGGCCGTCGTGATGCTTCCAGAGGATGCCGTGGTCTTCCTCGTGGAGGCAGATGGCGTTCTTCACCAGACGCGCCGTGCCGTCCGGCTTCACGGCGACGTGATCGAGGTAGCGGATTTCCCCAAGGCAGTCGCAGCCGAGCATGAGCGAGTTGGTGCAGTTGCCGATGCTGGCTTCGCCGGCGTCGAGCACGTGCTTCCAACGATGCATCGGATCCGTGTCGCCGTAGGGGACGATCATCTCCGACAACGCGGCGCGGTGGAGTATCGGCCGCACCCTGCCGCCATCGCGGTAGCCGAGTTGGTGAAGAACCAGCCCGTTGGTCGGATGCATGGCGACCCGCAAGGCCCAGTTCTGCCACGCGATGGCATTGCCGTCGACCGAGAATCCCACGCCCTCGGGCTGGGTGATGGAAAGGGGCTTCGGTGCGTCGCGGAGCGTCGGTTGACTCGCCGCATCGTACCGGCCGGATTCGGGGGGTAGCGGTATGTCGCCGTGGTCCTCCAGATGGGCGACCCGACCCGCGGTCAGATCGACGTGGGCGATCAGGCCCTGCACGGGACGTGCGTAGCCGTTGTCGGTCTTGTCCTCCCGCAGGAAGCTGATGCAACGGTGGGCCCGGTGGCCGTTCGGGATACTCGGGTGCAGGTAGCCGCTGGCGGGCCAGGGATCGATCTGGACATTCTCGAAGTCCTCGATGCCGCGCCGTCGCATAGCCGCCTGCCAGTCCGGATCCTGCTTGGCGATCCGGACGGCGTTGACCACATCGGCGAAGCCGATGGGTGCCTGTCCCTTCGTGATGCGCGACACCACCACGTCGTTGGTGTTGAGGTCGACGGTGGCGTCGAATCCCCCGTCCGGATGTTCGACGGGATAGTCGTAGCCGAGGAAACGCAGCCTGCGGGGAACCGGATCGCCCGGTTCGAATGCACTGAGTTCGGCCTTGGCCGGTTCGACGAGGGCGGCGGAACAGAAACCGGCTCGTTCGGTCCAAACCTTGCCCATCGCTTCCTTGATCAAGCCGGTGGCACGTTCGACCTCCGCGACGGTGGGCGGGTCGAGCGGGTGAGTGGGGGTGTTGCCGGCGTCTGTCTCGGCCATGTGTCGACGGATCCAATGCTTGGCTGGCGAGCACCCTACTATGCGTGGGCGGACGGTCGCCACCAAGATGCGAACCTTCTGGGCGTTGACTGCGCCCTGTAGTTTGCAATGGTCGAATTGATGGAAAACCCCTCGGACGAACAGCTGACGGAGCGGATTCGCCGCGGTGACCAGCAAGCCTTCGCTGTGCTCCTCCGGCGTTACGAACGGTCGTTGGTGGCTTTGATCGGCCGTCGGTTGGGCGCAGCGGGCTCGGTGGATACGGTCGAGGATCTGCTGCAGGAGACGTTCGTGCAGGCTTGGATAGGGCTTGCATCCCAGTCGCCGAGAAATGTGCGCGCGTGGCTCTACCAGGTGGCCCGCAACCGCTGCAGCGACTTCCTGCGCTCTTCCCAGCGCCGGGAACGCGTTGTGGACGACGGGTTGCTCGCGGTGATGGTCAACCGAGTCGGCGCCACGGATGCGCGGCAGCGACGGGTGGCGGCGGAGGTCGTCGAGGCCTTCGAAGCGGTACCGGAGCGCGAACGCCAAGCGCTCGAGTCGTTCTACGTGGACGGGTGGAGCATCGCCGAGATCGCCGCCCGGCATCGCTGCGCGCCCGGCACCATCAAAAGACGACTGTCGCATGGGCGCGACTGGGTTCGCGGTGAATTGGGAATTGCCCCCATAGGGAGGAAAACAGCCATGAGTACGGACAGTCGAACGGAAGTCGGCCGGTTCCCGGCCACACGGCCGGGTATCGTTGTCGAGAGGCTTCCAACCAAGGCGACGCCGATCGACATGCGCGAGCTCAGTTGGTGGTTCGTGGTCCCGGAACTTGACGATCGAGTGGGCTGGGCCGAGTACCAGCCGATTCAGGGTGGATGGACTTGGCGATTGACCGCAACGACCTCGATGCGAGCGGTACGACCCGCAGTGCTTCACGACCGCGACTGCGTGGAGATCGAAGTGGACGAAACGCATGAGGCGGTGGAGGGCGTTCTGATCCCGACGCCGACGGACCGCCACACCAAGGTATGGGGTCGGCTGACCGATACCCACGTCGAGTGGCTCGGGGTGGAGCGGCTGGCGCCCGACGGGACGCGCAAGCTCGATACCTTCCTGGACGAGGGCTTTGAGTCGGACTGGGGCACGTTTCCGCGTCGCATCGACGTGGGCGAATGGTTGACCCAAGAACCCAACGGTAACTTCAAACGCCAACCAGACAGCCCGGTGGTGTTCGCGGACGCCACCTTTGTCGTGCACGTCGGGGCCCGGACGTTCAACTGCACCCGGGTCGTCGAGATGGAACAGGAGGCGACGGAACTGGACGTCGTCATCGTGGCGTATGTCGACGATGGCGGGCGCACGGTTCTGTTCCGGCGCTACGACGGCAATCGTCGCGTGCCGGATGACGGTGCGGCGCCACGCGGGGACTTGCTGCCCGAGGCGGATCGGCTTGTGATCGACGGCATGACCTTCGTGCACAGCTACGACTACCTTAGAGCCGACGCCTGCGACATCGCCGCGGATGGAACAACGGCCGCAACTCATTGAATTGCAGGATTTAATCGGTCGTAGGGGCGATCCTAACGCGCCTGCAGGGCGCGGTCGCCCGCAGTCCATATCCGCGTCCCTTACGGTTCAACGGGTGCGGGACGCCACAAGGGCGTCCCCTACGACTCGGTGATCCTTGCGTGCTCGTTAGGTTCTTTGCAGCCTAGTGCGCGGGGTACCATGGGCGTTGGGTTTCCCAGAAGGACGACCGACTTGACCGGTCTCGCGTTTTCCACCGCCGCCGACATCGCCGGACGCATTCGCCGCCGTGAACTCGGGTCACTGGAGGCAACGGACTACTTCATCGAGCGCATCGAACGACTCGACGGCGAGGTGAACGCGGTCGCCGTGCGCGACTTCGACCGTGCCCGGGAGGCCGCCCGCGCGGCGGATCGCGCGGTCGAGCCCGTGGGTCAGCTCCATGGCGTGCCGATGACGGTCAAGGAGGGCTATCACCTCGCGGGTCTGCCGACCACGTTCGGCTACCCGGAACTCAAGGACAACACCCCGGACTGGGACTCGGACTGCGTGGCCCGCTACAAGGCGGCGGGCGCGATCGTGCTGGGCAAAACCAACATGGCCTACGCCGGCGCGGACTTTCAGACCTACAACGAGGTCTACGGCACGACCAACAACCCCTGGGATCTCGAGCGAATTCCGGGCGGGTCGTCCGGCGGATCGTCAGCGGCGCTGGCGGCCGGGTTGACGCCCTTGGAAGCGGGTTCGGATATCGGTGGTTCGATCCGGAATCCGGCGCACTTCTGCGGCGTCTATGGACACAAGCCGACCTTCGGTATCGTTTCCCAAACCGGTCACTCGACGATGCTGACACCGGGCCCGGCTACGGATCTCGTGGTCTGCGGGCCCATGGCACGCTCGGCGGAGGACTTGACGCTGTCGCTCACCGTCGTTGCCGGCCCGTCAAACCTGGACGCCCCCGGTTGGCGCGTTGATCTGCCGCGACCGTCCAAGCAGGATCTGGCCGACTACCGCGTCGCGGTCTGGGCGGACGACGGGAACAGCCCGGTAGATCACGAGATCGCCGAACGCGCCGCCTCCATCGGCGAGACGTTATCGAGACTCGGGGCACGGGTTTCGGATACCGCCCGGCCGGCCATCGACGTGCGCGGCGGCTTCGAGACGTACCTCGAACTCCTGCACTCGGTGATGGCGGCCGGTGTGGGACCGGAGCAGACCGAGAAGAACCAACGCTACGCGGCCGAGACGGAGCCGGCGGATCGTTCAGATCGGGCGATCATGTCCCGCGCCATGGTGTTGAGCCACGCCGGCTGGCTCGGTGCGAACGGTCGTCGCGAACGCCTGCGCTACGCGTGGCGTGAGTTCTTCGAGGATTGGGACATCCTGGTCTGCCCGCAGATGGCGACGCCCGCGTTTCCCCACGATCACTCGCCGATGCAAACCCGCACGATCTCGGTCAACGGCCACTCCCAACCGTACTTCCAGCAGTTGTTCTGGTCCGGTCTCGTTACCGGCCCCTACCTTCCGAGCACGGTGTTTCCCACCGGCTTGTCGAGCGGAGGTCTGCCCATCGGGCTGCAGGCGGTCGGGGCTGCGTACCACGATCACGGGACGATCGAATTCACCCGCCTACTCGCCCAGGAAATCGGTGGCTTCCAAGCGCCTCCCGGATACTGAACTTGCCGGCGCAGGAGTCCCCGCGCCGATCCCGGGTCGCGAAGAGATTCTGGCGAGGGTCGCGCGTATCGCGCCGATTCTCGACCGTACGGCCGGCGAGTCCGAACTCGACCGGACGCTCTGCACCGAAGCGCTCACCGCCTTGCACGCGACCGGTCTGTTCGGCCTTTGGGCCCCGACCGAGGTCGGCGGCTACGACGCGGACCTGGTTACGCAGGTCGACGTGCTCATCGAGGTCGCCCGCGCGGACATGTCGGCTTGCTGGACGATGATGATCGGCACGACGGTGACCGGCGTGATGGCTGCCGGGTTGCCGGACGAGGGCCTGGAGGAAGTCTTCTCGGGAGAAAGACTGCCCATCGCCGCCGGGTCGCTGAGACCGTCCGGCCGTGCCGAGCCTGCACCGGGGGGTTATCGGGTGACAGGTAGGTGGGGTTTCGGGAGCGGCATTCACCACGCCGGTTGGATCGTGGCCAATTGCCTATTGACCGAGGACGGCGAGCCCAGGCAACCCGCCGAGGGGATCTCGTTGGCGGTGCCCATCGCGGAGGTCGCGGTCGAGGACGACTGGCACGTTGCCGGCCTTTGCGGGACCGGCAGCAGCAGCTATTCGGTGACCGACGTGTTCGTCCCCCAGCGGCGCGTCATCCAGGCGCCGAGGAAACGCGGCAGTTTCCAGAGCGCCAACCCGGGTCCCCGGCTGCCCATCGAACATGCCGCCGTGTCCCTAGGCGGTGCCCGCCGCGCCCTCGACGAAGTCGTTCGCCTAGCCGAGTCCAAGCGTCGGTTGATGGATCCAGCGATACTCGCCCACAAGGAATCGTTCCACCTTGAACTCGGTAGGCTTGAGGCGCGCTGGCGGACATGCGCCGCCGGCGTCCGCGAGGGCGCCCGCGAACTCTGGCAGGCCATTGAGGCCGCGCGGACCATCGACGTCCCGGCGACGACGCTCAAGGCCATCTGCGCGCATGCCGTCGAGGAAAGCCTCGAGATCGGCGGGCGGGCGTTCCGACAGGCGGGGGCGTCGGTCGTCCACGAGTCGGACGTGCTGCAGCGAATCTACCGGGACCTCGCCGTCGCCGCCCAGCATGCCATGGTCTCCGATTCCGCTTACGCCGAGTTCGGCAAGGTGTTGCTGGCGGAGGATCCGGCAGGACACTAAGACCCAGCGCACTAGAGCGCGTCTCCGGAGTACCGGAGCCGTTCAAGTTGCAAGATATCACACTAAGTGATATATCACTCAGTGTGGTAGTAGGGGCGTAGGCTTGATGCGCATCTTCAAGACGAAGCACCTTCGCGAGGTTTGCCAGTCGTGAAGGAATTGACGATGCCGCGATTCGTGAAGCCACGTATCGAGCCGATCGCGGGCGTGTTGATGCCGATCTGGGGGGCGGTGTCATCAAGCAACGAATCGCACGGCGCGGCGGTGGTAAGGCAGGTGGGTTCCGCACCATTGTCCTATTCCGGCAAGGCGAGCGATCCTTCTTCGTCTACGGATTTGCCAAGAGCGGTCAGGACAATATTAGGAAGGATGAACTCAAGGCGTTTCGGAAGTTGGCGGACAAGATGCTCGGACTAGATCATGCGGAACTTTCGGCGGCCATAGAAAACGGCACTATCGTGGAGTTGGTCGGGCATGGCTAAACAGTACAAAAGTGATGCACTCGCGGCCGTTCACGAGACCGTGGTTGGACTTGCGGAAGCCGGTGTTGTTGCCAAACAAACCCTAAGGGCGTTCGATGAAATGTGCTTGACACCCGTTCGAGACCTCTCGCCAGAGGACATACGTAAAATCCGATTGCGAGAAAGAGCAAGCCAAGCCGTCTTCGCCCGGTATCTGAACGTCACGACCGGCCTCGTGAGCCAGTGGGAACGCGGCAAGAAGCGACCGCGGGGCGCATCGTTGAAGTTGCTCACACTGGTCGAGAAAAACGGGCTGCAAGCGGTGGCGTGACACGAATGGTTAGTGCTTGTCCAACGCGTCCCGCAACCGGTCCCCCAACACGTTGAGTGCAAACAGCGTTACGGCGAGCATCGTCGCCGGAGCTGCGAGTTGCCAAGGCGAGGAGCGCATCTCCCGGGCACCGTCGGCGATCAATACTCCCCAACTCGTCTGCGGTTCCTGCACCCCGAGGCCGAGGAAGCTCAAGAAACTCTCGGCGATTATGACGCCGGGCACGGTCAGGGTCGCGTAGACCAGGGCCGGTCCCATGACGTTGGGGACGATGTGGCGTCGCAGGATGCCCGGGGTGCCGACACCCATGGCGCGGGCGGCGTCCACGTAGGCTTCGTTCTTGGCGGCGAGGGTCTGGCCGCGCACGATCCGGGCGAGATCGAGCCAGGACACGGCACCCAGTGCGACGAAGAGCAGTACGACGTTGCGCCCGAACAGCACGACCAGCAGGATCACGAGCAGGATGAACGGCAGCGCGTAGAGGCCGTCAACCACGCGCATCATGGCCATGTCGGGCGCGCCGCCCAGGTAGCCGGCGGTCGCGCCCCACGGAATGCCGATCAGGCAACTGACGACGGTCGCGGCAAGGGCGATGACGAGGGACAGGCGTGCGCCCGAGAGGGTGCGCACGAGAAGGTCGCGTCCGACGCCGTCGGTGCCGAACC
>JAGWBM010000020.1:21628-25106 GCA_021295895.1 Pseudomonadales bacterium | reverse complement strand
CCCGGTTGGGAGGATGTCCGCGCCCACTGCGGTGGATGTCACGCCTACAGCGTCGTCACGAACCAACGTGCCAACCGAGACGCCTGGCGCGACATGATCCGCTGGATGCAGCGTACCCAGAACCTCTGGGAGATCCCGGACGAAACCGAGACCCGGATCCTCGACTACCTGGCGGCGACCTACGGACCCGACGAGGCCGTGCGGCAGCGACGGGCACCGATCCCCGAGGCGTTGATGCCACCAGGCTGACGATTGATGAGGACGGTCCCAGCGAACGAAACCAAAGGCCCTCAAGATGAAAACACTCACCCGCTACTGCGCCATACGAACCATCGCCGGCACGGTCTGCGTCCTCGGCATATCGACGGCCCTCGGCGCGGAGATCTACTCCCGACCCGCCGCGCGGGATTTCCCGACCAACGTCTACTGGGGCGACACGCACCTACACACCAATATGTCCGTCGACGCGAACGGCATGGGCAACCGGCTCCTGTCACCGGACGACGCCTACCGGTTCGCCAAGGGCGAGACCGTGCGAGCACACAACGGCCAGCAAGTACGCCTCGCCCGGCCGCTGGATTTCCTCGTCGTCTCGGATCATGCGGTAAACCTGGGCGTCATGCCGCGCATGCAGGCGCGGGACCCGATCCTGCTCGAGACCGAGGTGGGACGGAAATGGCGCGAAATCTGGGACGAGGCCGAGTGGTCGCCGGATGCGGCGCTCCATGCGGATTCCCTGGAGGAATGGCGCTCGGCCATGCGGGCGTTCGGGGTGGGGTCCGGGGGACAGCAGTCGTTCTTCTGGGCCGCGTGGTCGACCGACTACGTCGCCGACGAGACATTCCGCCGCTCGGTGTGGGACGAGGTGTGCGACAACGCGGAACGCCACTACGAGCCCGGCGCGTTCTCCTCGTTCATCGGCTACGAGTGGACGCCCGCCACGCGCGACACCCAGTCACCGAACTTCCATCGCAACATCATCTTCGAAGGCGGACCGGGTAAGGCCTGCCAGTTGCTACCGTTCTCGATCCAGGACAGCAGGAATGTCGAGGATCTCTGGGCGCACCTCGACCGCTACGAGCGCGAGACGGGCGGCAAGGTGCTCGCCATCCCGCATAACGGCAACCTCTCGAACGGCAGGATGTTCCTGCCCGTGGACTTCGACGGCGACCCCATCGACGTCGAGTACGCGCGCACCCGCGAGCGGTGGGAGCCGATCTACGAGATGACTCAGATCAAGGGCGATGCGGAGACGCACCCGGTCCTGTCGCCCGATGACGAGTTTGCCGATTTCGAGACATGGCCGCGGGGCGAGAGACCCCACAACCTGCCCCCCGAGGAACGGCCCGCGGATTTCGCCGAACGTAAGCGCCACGAATACGCACGCTCCGCGCTCATGGTGGGGCTCGAGGTGCAGGCGCGCCTTGGCGTCAATCCCTTCAAGTTCGGCATGATCGGCGCCACCGACGCCCACACCGGCTTGGCAACCGCCGACGAAGACAACTGGTGGGGCAAGCACACCATGGTCGAAGCCAATCCCTATCGAGCCCTCACGAGTTGGCACTACGCCTCCGGCGGTTACGCCGCCGTCTGGGCGCGGCAGAACACCCGCGAATCCATCTTCGCGGCGATGCGTCGCCGGGAGGTCTACGCCACCACCGGCCCGCGGATGATCGTCCGGTTCTTCGGCGGTTTCGACTTCGAGGCGGCGGACGCGGACAGGGCCGACCTGGCCGCCACGGGCTACGCCAAGGGCGTACCGATGGGCGGCGACCTGACTGCCGCGCCGGCGCAGCAATCGCCTCGCTTTCTGATCCGTGCGGTCAAGGATCCCGACGGGGCCAACCTGGATCGGGTCCAGATCGTCAAGGGTTGGCGGGACCGGGACGGCAATACCCACGAGCGCGTCTACGACGTCGCATTATCGGACGGTCGCAAGCCCAAGCCACGCGGCCACACGGACCCCGTCGGCAATACCGTGGACGGCCCCACTTACGACAACTCGATCGGCGACGCGGAACTCGCGGTCGTGTGGTCCGACCCGGATTTCGATGCCGAGGCACTCGCGTTCTACTACGTACGCGTACTCCAAATTCCCACGCCACGATGGACGGCCTACGACGCCGACTTCTACGGACTCGCCGAGTTGCCCGAGCACGCGCCGATGGCGATCCAGGAACGCGCCTACACTTCACCGATCTGGTACACACCCGATTGAGCCGATGTCCTTCTCCCTCCCGGCGACGTGCTTGGCAATGGCCAGATCGGTGGGATCGAGGCACCATCCAATCGCGCCGTTGGTGTTCTCGTTCTGTACCTTGACCAGCCGTTCCCGCCAGCCATCCGGCAGTCTCGCTGTCTCGGGCGACACGCCATCTGCGTAGATGCCGAAGGCGTCGAAGAACGGCGACAATTCCCCCATCATCACCGACAACACGTCCGCCTTGTCCGGGTCCGATGGCGGGTACAAATCCGCCTCCATCGAAACTCTTAGGTCGTCGGGGGCGTTCGGATACGCGCCGAGAACCGACTGGCTGCCAACCACGATGTACTCGTTGATGCCGAGCATCGCCGCCGCGGCTCGGATAATGTGCTCAAGCTCCGACCGTTCCACGAATCGTCAGTCTTTCCCGCTGCGAGAGAATCCCCGAAAAGGGCGTGCTCTGGCGCATTCGCACGGAGTTCTCGTCCGGCGACACCAATATGTGCCGGATCTCCGGCCAGGGCCGGTCTAGCGTCTCTAACCACTCGGCATAGGCGGAGGGCATCCGGCCCATGTGTTCGGCCCATCGGTGGATGTTCCTTCGCGGCACATCGAGTAGAGCAGGGTCCGCATCGATCTTGGTAGCGATGGCGACGTGGGTCCGTCGCCGGATCTCGTCGAGCCGGTCGTGGGGGTTGGCCCAACGCGGGCCCTCGTGTGTCGTGCGCTCGCTCACCCTTGGATTATAGGCCCCTCGCGTCCGTCGCTCACCAGTCGTAGCACCGGTTTCCCCCGGACTCCGGCCCTGGATGTTCCAAGGGTCCGGCACCTGGATCGTTGGTCGAGCCGGGCGGGCGTCGAGGACCACAAAGAATCCTCTGTCACCCTCGGCTGCGGGGTCTCGCCGTGGATCGCGAGGCCGAAGCAGGAACCGTCGGCGGCCTCCCAACGGCACCGGTGCGCCGGTTCTGCAGCGGGCGAGATGAACACGGGCTCTGCAATTGATCTTGTGCCTTGACCAGATCCACTACTACACGATGGATCGTTCGAAGGACAACGCGAACTAGCCGGCGCTCGCGTCGACAAGCGGGACGCCATCCGCGGCCCCAGCGGCGTGCCCCCCGAGACCACCGACCCCGTAGCGCCCGAGGGCGCGCCCGCATTCCATTGCCTGATGCCTTCGCCCGCCTCGGACACGGGACGGGCCGGGTGGCCGAGGGTGGTTGCCCTCCCCCGGCTCCCGCAGATCCGGACGTGCGCAATTCGCGCATCCGG
>JAGWBM010000020.1:621-21583 GCA_021295895.1 Pseudomonadales bacterium | reverse complement strand
CTAGCTGCCGGACTTGCGTTGAGACGGCGGCTGGCGCGGTGTCCAGACCGTCTGTCCGCCCGACAGTCCATGGTCCGGTTCGTGCCGTCAGTCGTCGGACGATTCATCCTCAAGCGCCAACGCCGCGCGCTCCTGCGCCCGGGCGCCGCGTAGGGTGTTGAACATCGAGTAGTTGCCCTCGTGGCAGGCGTACTCGTACATCTTCGACTCGGTCTTCGGCCACGGCATCTCGCCGGTGTAGGGTGCGGTGCGATTCGGGTCGTGGACGGTGAAACGGTACAGCAGGCTGTCCTTGGTCAACGGCGAGAACCGCTCGACGACCCGCTTCCCCTCTTCCGGTACGCCGGGCCGAGAGAAGAAATTCGTGGTCTCGACGACCAGGGTGTCGTCCTCCCACCAGCCGATGGAGTCCCCGGCGAGCGAGCGCATGTCGTCCGGCAGGTGATCCGAGTCCAGGCGCGCCACGCGGGCCCAATGCATCCACTCGATGAGGATCATCACGTGATCCTCGGTCTGCACGATGGTTTTGATGTTGTTGTAGACAACCGGCAACGCGGGAATGGAGACGTGACCGAGATATAGGCAACGATCCTGCAAGTTGAGGTATTCCGGGTTGTCGTACCGGCCCCGTCGTTCGTCGCGGTTCTCCTGGCTCGCCCTCCACCGCGCAATCGCCGCTTCGGACGGCGGTGGCATCTGACCGTTCGGCGGGTCGACGAGGATCGAGGCGGGAATCTTGCCGTCGATCTCGAACATGCTTAAGCCCTGGTCGAACCAGACCGGGTCGTAGCTGCGGGCGTCGACGTTACCGCCTTTCTGCGGCGGCCCCCGGTTGGGATCCCGATCCCGCATGCTGTTCTCGTACCAGCGGACGGCACCCGCCGCGCGCTGCGCGGCCGCGTCGGCATCGAGATAGGGCTCGGCGTCCGCCCCTCCCCGTCGCGTGTAGGGCGTCAACGTTGCAATGTCATAGCGCCCGGAAAAATCCGGTTTCCCCGACGCGGTCCGCGGAAACTCGTCCGGTCCCGCCAACGCCGGCATGACAAACACCACGCCCAACAATCCAACAATCGCATTTCTCATCGCCAGCCCTCCTCGCCTGCCGACCGTGCGGACACGACAGCGTCCCTCAATACCCCTTGAAGTCCGTCTCCCGACGATCCGCGAAGGCGCGCATCCCCTCAATCGAATCCTTCGACAAACCGACGACCGGGATGGCGGACTCCGACCACTGCATCGCGCTGTCGAAGTCCATGTGCGCCGTCCGCAATGCCAGCATCTTGCCGAGTTTCTGCGCGATCGGCGGCCCGGCTTCGACCTCCAGCGCGAGTTGCATCGTCCTGGCCTCGAGCTCGTCCGGTTCCACGAGGTAATTGGTCAGGCCGGACTCGTGGGCCTCCTCCGCGCTCATGAAACGCCCCGTCATCATCAGTTCCATGGCCTTGCGCCAACCGAGAATCTTCGGCAGCGACCAGAAGCCGCCCAAGTCCGCGAAGACGCCCCGCTTTACGTAGGCGACCTGGTAGCGTGCCGCCGTCGAACCGACGGCGAGGTCGCAGTGGCTTACCAAGTCGAAGCCGGCGCCGACGGCGGGGCCGTTGATCATGGCGATCACCGGCACCTCGAGACGCCGGAACGCGATATAGGTTTCGGTCTCGTGGCGGAAGTTCAGCCGGTAGCCCTCCGGGTCTGGGCCGGCGTCCGGTGGCGGCGGCTTGCGGTCCGGGTTGGCGGAACCGCCCATGTCCATACCCGCGCAGAAACCGCGACCCGCTCCGGTTATGACGACGCACCGCACGGTACGGTCGAAGCGGGCATCGACGAAGATCTCCCACAACTCCCGGAGCAGCGGGAACGTCAGCGCGTTCAGCTTGTTCGGCCGATTCAGCGTCAGCCATAGAATGCCGTCCTTTTCGCCGCGACGCTCGGTCAGGACAAGGTTCTCGTCGGCCATTGGTCACCCCTCACCTAGTAAGGGTAAGAGTCTAACCATTACCGCGGCGCGACGGTCAACCGTGACCCAGCACCGCGTAGTTGCCGTCCAGGATCAGTCGAACGGAGACGTACATTCCGAGCAGCGGCAATAGTAGCCAGAGCGAATTGGCCCAATGGACATGCGCGAACGCCTCCCAAGGGCGCAGTTGCCGGTGGCGTTTGGCGACGAAGAAACTCACCCAGTAGCCGGACGTGACGTAGACCCACTGCCAGAACAGCATGGCACCGATCATGCCGGCCACGACGGCCGGCATGAATGGAACCGCAAAGGTCGCGTACAGGACCAGCGTCGGTAGGGGCGTTACGAAACCGTTGCCGATGTCGCAGGTGAAGCCGAACGAACGCCGGTCGGCGTAGGACTCGTCGTACAGGGAGTAGCTCGCCCAGATGTCGGCCCAGAGAGACGCCGAGAATGCGCTGTCGAACGTCACCTTCTGCCGGAGGAATTCCCATACCGGGGAGCGTCGCTGCTGACGTTGCCAATCCCGCCAGAAGGCGACACGCCGTTCGATGTAGTCGCGCCGAAAGTAGAGACAGATCTCCCAATAGCTCACCAGGAGGTTCATCGAGAAGAAGAACGCGAACAGGACGTGGTAGGGATCGACATCGCCGTAGGTCAGGAAACGTACAACGACGCCCGCAAGGCCAAGGACCGCGATGACGACGAGACTGAACAGCCAGACCGGCACCGGTGATCGCCGCGTCCGGTCAGGCAGTGGCTGGGGAGACCGAGCGGTTCACGGACTCCGGGTAGAACTGCGTGCAGTACCGGCGGAAATTGAGGATTTCGCCGTCGGCCTCGTTCAGAAACGGATACGGTCTATACGCCTTGTTCTCCCAGATCATGAAGTCGTTTTCGATGTTCTTCTTGAACTCGTACATCACCAGCGGAAGCATCATCTTCTCGCGCAATCCTCTTGGGACCAGGTTGAGTCCCCGGATCCCGCCACCATCCAGCGCCTGCACCTTTGCCGACACGAGGATGTCCACCTTGTCACCGTCCACGGGCGTCGCGAGAAACCAATTCCACGTGCGTGCGCCGAGGGATTTCGAAACCGTCTCCACGAACAGGAATCCCAAGCCCCAGATCTGCACTTCGGCGTCCAATTCCGTCCCGATACGCTTCAGGAGCGGGAACTTGTAGCTGCCGTCGACCCGGAAATCGGTCTTGAAACACGGTCCGTCGACTTCGACATTGCCGCTGTGCCCGACACCCTCGAAACCGTGCAGGAACGACAGGTGGCTCAAGTCGATCACGTTCTCGCTGGTCTCCTGCGGGTGGGTCCTGACCGAATACACGTGGGTCAGCGTCTTGGTCCAACCCGTCTCGTCCATGGTCGGTAGATGCCATTCGGGTTCGCGTCCCCTCTCGTCGTAGTAGCCGAACACGAAGCCGTTGATTTCCTCCGACGGGTACACGCGCAGACGACATGCCGGGTTCGGTTCGGCCGTCGGTGTCGCGACGCAAGCACCAGACGTGTCGTAGGTAAAGCCGTGAAACGGACAGACCAGGTTGCCGTCCCTAACCGTGCCGCCCGTTTCCGGTGCCAACTTGGCACCGAGGTGCGGGCAGAAGGCGTTGGCAATGCAGACGTTGCCATCCTCGCCCCGCCAGGCAACCACGGACTCGCCCATCCACTGCCGTGAAACCAGCCGGCCGGTGGGCAGGTTCCTCGCGAGTTCGAAGAAGAACCACCCGCGCGGAAAGGGCGTGAAGGGAAATCTACCCTTTGCACGGCTTCCGACCCCGTCGATCATTCCCGATCACCGCCAGGCGCTCAAAACATGACCGTCGATCCTAGACAGTAGGCAATGGTGCAGCAACGCGCCACCGTGCTGTGTCAGTTTGAAAACCGCGCACGCCGGCGGCGTTCACATCCCCAACGCCGCGCGGACCTCCACCCAGGACACCAGCTTGAAGTTCTGGTTTTGGCCGGGATTGTCCCCGTCCTGTACGACCAGTACGCCCTCGGGGTAGCCGGGCAGCGGCGTCGACGTCACCGCGATGCCGTCGGTTTCCGATGTCTCGTCGATGTCCGGGTGTCCGCCGATCCGAAACGAACCCCGGTGAGCCCTGCTGGCCACGTCGTAGACCGCGTAGCTGTTGTCGCCCTGGCTCGAGACCACGAGGTACGTCTTCGTTTCGCCGGTCGTCCCGTCGGTTGTTCGGTACACCGCCAATCCCTCCACATCCGCCTGCAGGACACCGTCGCCAATCGCCGCGAAGGAAACCAGGTTCGCGGGCTGGCTCGGATCGGCGGACAACCGCCAAACACCGTATTCCTCTTCGCCGATGTAGAGCACACCCGCCTCATCGTCCGCGACGCAGCCCTCCGGTTGGGTTTCGGTTCGCCATCGACGGGCCTCCGCCACACCGTAGTCGGGTCGCAACTCGAACTGCACGAACAGTCCATCCTTGCCGTTCATCACGATCCACGGCTGACGGCGACCGTCGAGGTAGAGGCAGATGCCGTAGGGCTCGTCGATCACCGCGTCGTGGCGGGCGACAACGCGCACCCGTCCCGTCTCGTGTTCGAGTTCGAACACGACCAGTTCGGCCGGCTCCCGGGCGCTGGCGACCGCGATCGTGAGATCGGCCCTTCCCCACGCACCGGTGCGCAGATCCACGTTGTTGAATCTGCCCTCGGCGAGGTACTGGCGTTGATTGCCGGCCAAGTCGAACACCAACAGTCCGGAGCGCTTGTCAGTGCCGACGATCAAGCTACGCCCGGGTTCCTCCGGATGAATCCAGACCGCCGGATCGTCCGCGGCGTCGCCTCGACTGGGTACGGGTGCAGTCTCAACGGACGGCGACACCAAGGGCCAGTCACTGCCCGTCGGACGATCCGTGCACGCCGCGCCGGCGAGGCAACCCAAGGCGGCGAGAACCAGAGCGCACCGCGAGTACGCGAGGCGTTCAAGAGCGCTTCGATGCGATCCTCGGAAGAATGCAGGCTGAGCGGATGTATCGATCACCCTCAAGCAGTCTAGCGATGTGCACGTCAGGCCGACAAGGGGAGAACACGCCGGCAGCACTTCATCGTTCGTCGGGAAGGACGAGTGCCCGCTTCAGGTCGTCGTGCTCGAAGGCACTGGCCATGCGGTCGATCTCGGCAGGGCGCGCGCCAACCTCTCTCGCCGTGTCGCGCCAGGTCGCGGTCACGGTGGCGACTTCCTTGATCACCGAACGAGCCTGCGCCAGCGTCAGCGCAAAGAACCCCGACGCCGCCTCCAACAGATCAAGCGAACAGGAGCTCTCGTCAAGATCGATGTTGGTCGTCAGGACCCGCGCCTTGAGGTCGGTGGGTACAGGGTTGAGGTCGTAGGCGGGAGACAGGGACCATCCTGCCTTTCCGAACCACAGGAAGGCGTGGTTGCGCAGGTGATCGTCGACGTTGGAGATCAACACGTTCAAGACCACGCGCCGATATAGAGCCCGGGCGTCCGTCTTTCCCCGGGCGCCATGTTCCGCGAGAGCATCGACGATCTCGGGATAGCTGCCGCGCTCGCCGTCTTTCGAGCCCATCATCGCCATAGCCGAAAGGAACGGAATGCGGATTGCGCCCTGGCGATCGAAGCGCCGAGACAGCATGACCTTCTTGCCGGCGACGTCGACAAGGCGATGCTCGGGCGTGGCGATGCCGGCCCGGTCGGCCAAACGTAGCGCAATCTCCTCCCAAGTCGCTATGCAGTAGTCGTCGGTCTCCTTCGGAAACTTGGCGATCGAGAGGTCGCCGTGCTGGTCGAGTACCGACGCCTTCGGGCGCGCGCCGCCCAAGGAGGAGCCGGGAGCGAAGATGAGCTGGAGATCTTCGTCGGTTTCCTCGTCACGGAGAATCCTCTCGGTAATCCGAAGCAGGCGACCAAGCTCAATCAAAGCCGGCACCCCCGCGTGGGTCCCAGCCTGGAACCTGTTGTCCCCGGCCCAACGAAAGCGCAAGGCGCCCAGCCGCGTCTCGTCCGCCACGCCAAGGAGATAGTCGCTCTCCAGGAGCGTGCGTACGGCGCGTCCTTCGCGTACGGCTAGGCGGCGCTCGGCGCGCTGCATCAGGCGGCGCCCCCAGGTATCGGGCGCTGAATCACCAATGGACCCGAAGGTGGCGAGGCCTTGGCGCGGCACGAAGGCGCCACGTCCCAGGGCAAGCGCAGGCTCCAGCGAAAACCGGTCAGGGTCTTCCAGCCAGGCGCTGTCATACTCGAATGTGACGGCCTCCCTGCCGCGAACGCGATTACACCGCACGAGCCCGACCTGCCGGGTGAAGCCGTCAAGGTCGATATGGACCTCGAAGTCAGCCATCGCGGGACGATCCGGCCTGGCGGCTCGGATGGACATGCTTGGGTAGCGCCGCGCTGGCGAGGGCCTGTCCGACGGTGTCATTGCTGATGTCGGCAATCTGGCTCAGCCCTTCCAGCAAGCCAAGTGCCTGCAACACACCGGCGTAGATGCCGATGCCGACATTGGTGTCACCGGCTTCAACCTTTTGCAGGGTGGAGCGGGACGTGAAGGCGCGTTCCGCCACGACCGCCATGGGCAGCCGCCGACGGCGACGGGCATCATGGATGTCCGCGCCCAGCTTGCGCAGTGCTCGCCGGACGGCGGCCGGAGGATTGTGAGGGGTCGGCATATGACATCTTCGCACTACAATTAAGTCAGAAATGTAGCACGAAGCTTACATTATTTCCACGCTGATCCTAGCGCAACCGTCGCAGCCCGCACATTGACATTGGTAGGTCATTGGCCTACATGGAGGCAGGGAGTTCGAGTGGGACGACGCGAAGAGCGATGCCTGTTCGCGGATCGCGGCTTCAACTTCACATACGTCGCACTAGCATTCCTCGACAACGACTGGATCGTCGGCAGGGACCGGCGCTGGGACTACGGCGAGGACCGCTATCGGCTCCTGGGCGCGGTAGAGGGCCGGGTGTTCGTGGTGATCTACACCCGGCGGGGCTCGACGATCCGCATCATTCCGCACGCAAGGCCAACCGCAGGGAGGTACGCGAATGTGATCCGTCGTACACCCGACCGTGGCCGCCTTGCTTGGAACAACCGCAGCCACTCGTTATGCTCGCTCGCTCATTCGTCCCCATGGAAGACCGCTGATGGCATCCGTCGACTTCTGGCCACCCGCTCCCGACCTTCGCCGCGCTGACATCGGCTTCAGCTACCGCGGCAACGACTACCTCGGACACCTTGTCGCGCCGCCCGCGGCGGTTGGCCCGCGCCCGCTGGTCATGGTCATCCACAACTACCAGGGTCTCAAGTTCTTCGACGTCGATGTCGCCGAATACCTTGCCCGAATCGGCTACGTCGGGCTCGCCATCGACGTCTACGGCAACATCGTACCCCCCGACGAACGGGTCTTCCCGACCGATCCGAGCAAGGTCCAGGCATTCCAGAAGAAGTGCTTCGAAGGGCTCGTGGCGATGGACCACGACCACGAACTGTTCCGCTCGTTGCTCGGCGAGTGGCTCGACCGGGGTTTCGCCCACGACACGGTGGATGCGTCGTTCCCGGCCGGCGCCATCGGCTACTGTTTCGGCGGCATGGCCGTCATCGAGTGCGTTCGCGGTGGCTTGAATGTCGGCGGCGTGGTCTCCTTCCACGGCCTGCTGCAAACCGGCGAGGATCCGAACGCGGCCCGCAACGGGGTCGAACGACCGCCCGTCAAACGTTGCGAGAACAACTACAACACGGAAGCCGTAATCCTGATCGAGAACGGCGCCGACGACGCCCTGGTGCCGGACTCGAGCAAGCAACGCTTCTTCGACGAGATGGATGCCGCAGGCGTGAGCTGGGTGTTCCACCACCACGCCAAGACGCCGCACGGTTTCGCGCTGCCGCCGACGCTGGGGCCGCCGGGGCGTTTGCACGAGGCGACGGACCGGCGCTCGACGATGAGCATGCTCAACCTGTTTCGGGAGATTTTTCCCGGGGTTCCGCAGAACTCCGTTGCGCGCAACGCCGCAGGCACGGCGATACCGCACTGAGTACGGCGAGATCCCAAGCGCCATGACGTCCGATGCCCTGCGGGTCGAGCACATCGCACAACCGGCGGTGCTGGTCGACGACCTCGACGTCGCCCTCGATTGGCTATCGGCGGTTTTGAAGGCGTATCCATCCGAACGCGTCGATATTAGCGGCGCGGGGGTCAACAACGCCGTCTACGCGTTCGCCAACCGAACCTATCTCGAGCTTATCGAGCCCTACAACCCACAAAGCGGTGCGTACCGGTTGCTCAAGCGTTTCGGTCCCGGTTGGCACATGCTCAACGTCGACATCGTGGATGCGGATTCCGCCGACGTTGAGGATGCATTGACCCAGGCCGCTGCCCGGGTCGTCCAGAGAAACAAGACAGTCCACGTCAAAGGGGCATGGCACCTTCACCCAAGAGACACCGACGGGGTGCTTCTGAATCTCGCCAACGCCGCCGACCATGACGAGCATGGGATGTGGGCCGGTTGGGCCTGGCGCGAATTCGTCTCGACAAACACCCGCGTCGTGCACGACATCGGCGGCGTGTCACTGGTAACGGACGATCTCGATCGCACCGGGCAACGCTATGCCCAGCTCGGGTTCGAGTTCGGCAGCCCTTTCGCGGACGGACCGGACCAAGTCGTCCAGGCCATTTGCCCCGGCGGATCGTTTCTTCAGATTCGTACGCCTCGCTCGAGCGACTCACCGGGGGCGGAGCTACTCCACTCGCGCGGACCCGGTCTCTTCCATCTACACTGGCATTGCATGGATCTCGAACGGGCGCGGGAGACCTTGGTCGGCGCCGGCGCGGTGTTGGTCCGAGTGGACAAAAATGCGTTCTGGACGGAGGCCAAAAGCACGGGCATCAGGGTGGCCATGGAGTTCAGGGAATCGAACGGATGACGTCCCCTTGGCTGTGTCGGGCCGGGCGGCGGTGTTTCCTCGGAAACGCCTGCGGAAGCACCCGTAGGCACTTCCCGAAACTGAGGCCGCAACGCGGGTTCGATCACCTCGCCGTCCCGGCTGACGAATACGACGTCATCGTCCTCCACCGTGATGTGGAAGGCACCGTGACGCAGCAGCCGGTGATCTCCACGGTTTCGCCGTCAGTTCCGGAACGGTCACCGCACCTGCCAACGTCATCCTGTCGCAGAACGATTTCGACAAGATGGAGCCCGGTTCGATCCTGGTCGCGCCGAACACCACACCGGCCTGGACGCAGTTGTTTGCCCACGTGGTGGGGCAGCATCCTGGCGCACGGGTCCATCGTGGCCCGGGAGTACGGTATCCCCGCTGTGCTCGGCGTGGGTAACGGCACCGTCCGCATCAAGCACGGACAGTCCATCACCATCGATGGCGGTGCCGGATCGGTGACGCTACACGAGGAGGGAGCGACGGCTGGGGGAAGTAGGCCAATAGTTGGCCACGTTATCTCGCCGGTCCTCTCAACGTTGAGAAGAAGGAGTCCATGAAAACTCTGCTTAAGGTCATTGCGTGCGTTCTCATATTGATTGTAGTCCTAGTGGCAGGAGTGCTCACGGCAGCTCGTTTCAATGACGGGCCCGTAGGAGTGATTGCAGGCGGCCCGTTCACGACTGGGAACCTGCACAGCGGCGATGAGCCGGATTGGTCCTTCGTCCACGATATCGGCGAGGTGCAATTCCAATCCATTGACCCGGAGCGTTCCCGCACTTCTTGGATCGTCGAGGTCGACGGTCGGGTCTTCATTCCGAGCGGTTACATGACCACGTTCTGGGGGAAGATCTGGAAACAATGGCCACATGAAGCCGAGAAGGATGGGCGTGTTCTGCTACGAATCGACGGCACGATCTACGAACGCCATCTGGATCGAATTCGCGAGGGAGAGATTCTCGAACCCATACTGGCTGAGTTGGGTCGAAAGTACCTTGGCGGCGACGTACCCATGGAAGCCATAACGTCAGGGTATCTTTGGGTATTCGAAGCATCTCCGCCGCACGATCAGTTTTCGCGCTAGCGAAAGCAGGGTCCTTGTGCCGGACGGCGGCGCGGTGTTGGCCGTAGGGGACGCCCTTGGGGACGCCCTTGTGGCGTCCCGCGGTGATCGAACGAACAGGGGTTGGGGGCGATACCGATCGTAGGGGCGACGCTTGAGGCCGTCGCTACCAGGATTGGCGCAACGGCCCGCCTTGAACAACGGGCGACCACAAGGGTCGCCCCTACGACGCTACAACTGATACCGCACGCCGAGGGCGACCGTCCTGCCGTAGGTTTCGTACTGGGCGTTGTAGGGTCGTTCGCCGAAGTACGCGTAATACGGCTCGTCGGTCAGGTTGTTGGCGTCGAGCGACAGCTGCCATTGGCCGCCGTTGACGTAGTACTTCATGCCGAGATCGAGTTGCGTGTGCGCGTCCTGGTAGACATCGAATGCCGGGTCGTCGAGTTCCTCCAAACCGAGCAGCCGCTCGCTCTTGTGGGCGAGTGCCAGGCGTGCGCTTAACCGGTCGGTCTCGTAACCCAAGGCGAAGTTGAGCACGCGGTCGGCCTGGCGCGGCATGTCGATTTTCTCATCGCGGAACGCCACGGTCGCCTCGCCATCGGTGAAAGTGGCGTTGGCACTGACCAAAAGGTTGCTCAACAAGCCAGGCAAGCTGGACAGATGCTGAACCCAGGCGAGTTCGAGGCCGAGCACGTGGGCATCTTCGCCGTTGACGGGCTGCAGGACTTCGGCGCCGTCGACCCGGTTGTTGCCGACGAACTGGCTGAAGTCGGTGATCTTCGCCGTGTCCGCCAGGACCACGAAGTCCTCGAGGGTCTTGTAGTAGACACTTGCCGAAAGGAGACCGACGTCCTCCCGGTAGTACTCGAGGCTTACATCGAGGTTCTTGGCCTGTAGCGGGTCGAGGCCGGGGTTGCCGATCTCGGCCTTCAGCAGGTTCTCGTCGTCGTCCTCCTCGAACTCCACCTCGCCGCCGGGCGCCAGGTCGCCGAACTTGGGCCTCGCCATCGTCTGGTAGTAGGCCGCGCGCAACAAC
Source organism: Pseudomonadales bacterium (assembly GCA_021295895.1). Classification (GTDB taxonomy): domain Bacteria; phylum Pseudomonadota; class Gammaproteobacteria; order Pseudomonadales; family Azotimanducaceae; genus VXYL01. The sequence continues at coordinate 10,597 of JAGWBM010000020.1, read as the reverse complement.
AGGCGGTCGGTGAACTCGTAGCGCACGTTCACACTCGGCAACACGCTGGCGTAGTCCTCGGCGAAGGTCACCGGTGCAGGAGCCGGATCGCCGTCCGCGCCGACGTCGTCGTAGATCACCCGGATGCCATCGGCGTCGAACGCCGTTCGCTCGTAGCGCACGCCGTAGACGATGCGCAGGTCGTTGATATCGAGCCGGTTCTTGACGTACACGGCGTCGACGTCTTCGTTCATCTGGTAGTCCCCGCCCGTGGACGCGGCCAGGGTATCGTCGCCGTTGAGTTCGAAGGCGGCGAGATTGCCCGCGATGTAACGGTCGATGGCGTCTTCGGACACGCCGAGCCCGAACGCACCCTGGGTGTAGTCCACCGAGTCCAACGCGAAATCCGAAAGCCTCGGGTCACCCGGGAAGCCGTCGAAGACTCGGATGCCGATGTCGTTCGTCTTTTCGCGACGGCGAAGCTTGGCACCCACTTCCAGGTACCCGTTCAGGTCGTCCGTGTCGATATCGCGTTTGAAATCGATCTTGAAGCTGCGTTCGGTGTCCTTCGTGTGGTTGTCCTCGATGACGATTTCATCGAGCTTGTAGGCGTCGGGGTCGAGCGTCCGGGCGCCGGTGAACAACGCCGGACGCTCACCGTGGCTCGAGTAGCCGATTCGCACGCCGCGGACCTCGAACACCGTGTCGCGGCGGTCGGGTTCGGCCTCGTTGGCGCGGGAATATCCCGCCCGGTACTTCACGGACCAACCCCCGTCGAAGGACTGCTCGCCGCCGACGCTGACGGACAGGATCTCCTGCTCCTCGTAGCGGTCCTTCAACTCCTTCTGCAGCCTGGCATCCTCCCAGGTCGCGAAGCCATCGCCGCCTTCGACCGCATCGCCCCTGTCGAACTTGAACTCGTTGCGGGTTCGATACTCCTGGTCGGAGAAGGCACTGAACAGTGTGCGCAGGTACCAGCTTCCATTGCCGTTCGGTCGATAGTCGAGGTTCGCGGCCAACCCCAGGCGTTCCCGGTTCACCACGTAGTCGCGCTGTTCGATCTCTTCCGCCCCCTTGAACTCGACGTCGTCGGTCCGCTCGAGGTCGCCGAACCAGCCGCCGTCGGTCTCGATGTTCTCCGAGCCGAAGTTGCGGTCGAACCACGACACCGCAGCCGCCACGCCAAGGCTCTCGGTGCCGTTGCCGAGGTCGAACGTGTCGGAATAGGTCATCGCGACCTTCGGGCTGGTCTCTTCCTGAAGACTGTTGAAACTGGTCTGGGCGGACACGCTGAAACTGCGTCCGGGCGAGTCGAAACCCGAGGCGCTCTTGATGTTCACGGCACCGCCGACCCCATCGCCGTCCATGTCGGGCGTGATGGACTTGCTCACCTCCAGCGCGGACAGGAGTTCGGACGGTATGACGTCGAGCGCAACCGACCGCTTGTCGTTCTCCGGCGACGGGACGTTGACGCCGTTGATCGTGGTCACGATGAGATTCGGGTCGATACCGCGAATGCCCACGAACCGTCCTTCGCCCTGGTCGCGTTCGAGAAACACGCCGGATACGCGCTGCAGGGCTTCGGAGACGTTCTGATCGGGAAACTGGCCGATGTCGGTGGCCGAGACGATGGACACGATGCCGTCCGCCGCCCGTTGCTGGTTGAGGGCGGACGCCGTGCTCTCCGTCTGCCTGCCGTAGACAACGATTTCTTCGGCAAGACGCGTCAGGGCAAATCCGTGGAGCGTCGTTGCGCCGTCCCTGACGTCGATCTCGACACTGCGCGGCGGATAGCCGATGTAGCTCACCGCCATTTCGTAACGACCTGCCGGTACGCCGCTGAATACGAAACGCCCGTCGGCCGAGGTCACCGCTTCGAGCTTGACCTCGGGTATGCGGACGATCGCCCCTTCGAGGAAACCACCGTCGCCGGTGACGTCCCCCTCGATCCGTCCGTCGGTCCACGCCGTGGGCGCGGATAAGCAGAAAGCCGTGGCACAAAGCGCTACTCGGTTCACAACACCTCCTAGGTGATTGAAAGGAAACTCGACTCTCAAGAGATCCGGACCAACTCGTCCACGATCCCAATCCGGCGTCGGCAGTTGCGAATCGAAGATGCACCACCGCGTTGGGGCGACCATACGCGCGCCATGTGACAAATCCGTGATGGTCCGCCACCGGACGGGACAAACCCCTGGGGCGTCGTCGCCCGGATGACGACCTAGTCGCGGGACGGGACAAGCCCGTCCCCTACGAGTCGCGAGGCTTCAGTGCGTCGAGTCCGACGTGCAGGTGTACCGCCCCCTCCGCCAGGAACGCGCGGAAGCGCTTCTCGATATCGCTGTCGCCGGCGAGGTTCTCCTCGGCGATGCCGTCCGGAAGCGCGAGGAAGAGTTCCCACAACGTCATGCTGGACAGGCTGCGACCGAGCGCCCAGGTCTTCGCCGACGTGGGCCGAAGCCAACGGCCGTCGTTCAGCACGTCGAAGATGCGGGCACGTTCCGTGCGCGTCATCGGCACCGCAGAGAGTATGTCCGCGTCCGTCACCGCGCCACCGTCGAGGTAGGCCTTGTGCAAAAGCATCAGCACTCTCGCGCACTTGATGGCGGCCGGCACGCCGTCCGGTTCGTCTTCCCAGGGGATCAGCGACAACGTCCGGGCGCAGATGGCACCGACGAGGATCAGCACCCACACCAGGTACAGACCCATGACGAACAACGGCAGCGCCGCGAACGCGCCATACACCAGTTCGTTCTGGAACAGCGGCACCACCCGGGCGAATGCCTCCTTGGCGATGGTGAGCAGGACGGTGGTCACGACGCCACCGACAAGCGCGTGGGGGAATCGCACGCGGCAACTCGGCACGGCGAAGTAGAGAAATGTGAACGTCAACGCGGTAGCGACGGGCGGCACCCCTGCGCGCAAGCCGTCCATCAATGCCGACCGACGCAGCTCGTCCAGGTAGTCGATGCCGAAGTCGTAGCTTGCCGCAGTCACCGCGACCCCGATCATCGGCACGCCGAAGGAGATGATCCCCCAGTAGGACAGGAATCGCGTCAGGCCGGTGCGGGTATTGGCGACGTGCCAGATGCGGTTGAACGACTCCTCCATGCGCATCAGCATGAGCATGGTGGTGAGGAACACGACGCCGATGCCGACTAGGGTCAGCTCGTTCGCCTTGGCCGAGAATTCGAGCACCTTTTCGAGCACCGCATCGCTCGAACCGGGCAGGAAGGTCTGGAAGATGAAGCCGGTGATCTTGTCCCCGACACCCTCGAACTCGGGCAGCAACGACAACACCCGGTAGATGATCGCAACGAACGGCACCACCGCGATCATGGTCGTGAACGTCAGCGCGGCCGCCGCCGCCGTGCAGCCGTCGTCTCGGAACTGGTTCGCGATCTGGCGCAGGAACCACCGGCAATACCGCCATGCCTTCAGCAACGGCGCCATCACCACCGCCCGCCTAGGGGAGCAATTTGGTGAGCGTGACGATCACCCCGCGAAGCCGACGAACATCAGCCAAAGGTGGCGATCAGCGTCTTGAACTCGCTGTGCATCTGGGCGCGAAGCGCGGCAATCGACGAATCCGAGTGACCTCGTAGCGACCCATCGAGCTCGTTCATCTCGGCGCGCAACCTCGCCTCGACCTGATGCAGGTCCGCCTTCGTGGCGAGGTTCAAGGTCGTGTGCTCGTGGATAGCACTTCGCGACGCCTTCCGAGGCCCGCCGGTCCATCCCGAACTCGTGCTGAAGCCGACGTGCGGTCGTCAGGGTGTCTGGGGAAACATCGGCCATTTCCATCAGTCCTCGGGCTCCCGTACAGCGGAACGGAGCATCTGACCGCATGTCGCATGCTGGTCTTGTACCCTCGAATCCAAGCAGTGTCAAAGGAACGAGCCCAGCGGCGGGTCATTTGTCAGGGCACCACAGCCTCCGGCCATGCGCCCTGGATAGGGGACATTCACCCAAAATCGCGTGGGAAATGTCGGAATCCACGTCGGCGATTGCCGCCAAATCCGCTGACCGCCACGACACTCGGCGTTACGCCAGGCTCCCGCGGAAAACTCGCTGTTACAATCGTCCGCTCCACCCCTCGCGATGGATTCATGAGCGACGAACGCGTCTACTGCTCCGATCTGTGCCTTGCCTCCGGCGAGCCGATGCTCGGTACCGCCACGCAGGTGGACGTGTGGCTGCTCCTCGAGTACAAGCCGGTCTGGCGTGCGAAGGCCGTCGAGAACAACGATCTCGCGGCGGCGACGAAGGGTTGGATCGACCGCACGGTCGCCGCCGTGGAAGCCAGGGACGCCAAAGCGCGCGTGCAGTTTGTTCGCCGGCCCGAACTCGATACCGCACTCACCACACTGTTCGTCTCGGAATCCGGCACTCTGCGACGGTTCGAGGGCGAGGGCTACGCGGAGATCCAGCACTTGGACATCGACGCGGCGCCAATGGACGAGGTCGACGAGGCACAGTATTTCGTATGCACGAACGGTCAGCGCGACCTGTGCTGCGCCCGGTACGGGTTGCCGGTGTACGCGGAACTACGCGCCCTGGTGGGCGGGCGCGCCTGGCAGACCACGCACCTGGGCGGTCACCGTTTCGCACCCAACGTCCTGACGCTACCCCAAGGCGCGATCTACGGCCGGGTGTTCGCGGAGGATGTTGCCGAGTTCACAACGGTGATCGAGAGAGGCGAACTGTCGACGCGACACCTGCGCGGCCGGGCCGCGTATCCACCGGAAGCCCAGGTTGCGGAGACGCTCGTCGACGGGAACCTGGCGTCGGTCGAGGGCGGCGCGGTGACGTTCCGAACCGCGAATGGACTAACCACCGTGAACGTCGAGCCCGGAACCCCCTACGAGATCATCGCGAGCTGCGGTAAAACGGAGACAGAAGCGGTAGTCCCGCTGCAGCTCGCGGCGCGTCTACGCCCGGAAACCGCCTAAAGCCCCGACGCATCCCGTACACCACGAACCTGCGTAGCGACTTCGCGAGTTCCGCCGGGTCGGCGTCCGGCTCGAACGGCTCGCCCACATCGATGCGGTAGTTGCGGCCACGCTTGTTGATCACCTCGCGAAACAGGGTCATGTCCTTGATCTCGCGGTTTACGAACCAGGTGAGGTAGTAGAGCAGCGAATTGTGACCGGTGACGTGCATGGGCACGATGGGCAGGCCGCGCTTGCGAGCCAGCGCGAACGCCGTCGCTTGCCAAGGACGCTCCCAGAGTCCGAAGGGCGTCGGGCGTGCCAAGCGTCCGGATGGGAAGATCACCACCAGCCGTTTCTGATCGAACGCGCGGTGGGCTTCGCGCAGCGTCGCGCGGGTCTTGGCCATGGTTCGCGCTTCGTCCCGCCACTCCACGGGCACGATCAGGTCCGTCATCCCGGGGCAGATCCGAATGGCGTCACGGTTGGCCAGGAACGTGACATCGTTGCGCACCCGCTTCATGGCCTCGTAGACGGCAATGCCGTCGGCAATACCTGCCGGATGATTGGGCGTCACGACCGCGCTACCGGTTCGCGGGATGTTCTCGAGTCCCGTCGCCGAGACGTTCATGGAAAGCGTTTCGCGAAGGTAGTCCATCGCGTCGTCACCGGACATCGGCGCGATGATGTCCATCATCGCCCGAGCCGTGTCGTACCTGAGCAACGGGTAGAGGCCGCGCTTCAGGACCGACCACAACGCGGGATGGTGCATCAAACGCGTGGCACGTTCTTCGATCAGGATGTCGATGATATGCGCCATGGATCGCTCGGCGTCAAAGCGCCCGCGCGAGAGCCGCGCAGAACTCCGTGGTCGTTGCGCTACCGCCTTGGTCCGGCGTCAGCACCGCACCGCTGGCGTAGACCCGGGCAAGCGCATCCTCGATCCGTTGCGCCGCGCTATCAAGGCCCAGGTAGTCCAGCATCATCGTCGCCGAGAGGATGGTCGCGGTGGGATTGATGATATCCCTACCCGCGATGTCCGGGGCGGTACCGTGGGCGGGCTCGAAGTACGCGTAGTCGGCACCGAAACAACCGCTCGCGGCGAGGCCGAGGCTGCCGAGCAGACCGCCGGCGGCGTCGGACAGGATGTCGCCGTACTGATTCGGCATCACCACCACGTCGAACCGCTCGGGCTCGCGGATCATACGGCACGCGAAGTCGTCAACGATGAAGGACTCGAACTCGATCTCGGGATAGTCCGCCGCGATCTCGCGCGCCACGTCCAGAAAGAGGCCATCGGTGGCGCGCAGCATGTTGTGCTTGGTCGCGCAGGTCAGCTTGCGTTTGCCATCGCGCCTCGCCGCCAGATCGAAGGCGAACCTCACCACCCGCTCCGTGCCTGCCCGGGTGATCGCCTTGATGGCGTAGCGGCCGTCCCCCAGTTCGTGCACGGGCTTGCGGATCGTGCGGCCGACGAGGTTCAACGCGGCCAAGTCTTCCAGCGGTCCCTCGGCGCCGACGTAGAGGTCTTCGAGGTTCTCGCGCACGATCACGAAGTCGATGCCCTCCGGTTGCCGCAACGGGCTCGCGCAGCCCGGCATGTACCGGCAGGGGCGTACGTTGGCGAAGGTCTCCTTGCCCCAGCGCAGGTAGCCGAGCGCAGCCCCGGACTTGCCGCTGGTGGATCCGAACAGGGTGGTATCCGCAGCGTCGATGACGGCCCGTGCCGCGTCCGGAAAGGTCGACCCCGTCTTCGCCTCCGCCACGTCGCCGACCTCCGGGTAGACCCAGTTCAAGCCCAGCTGCAACGAATTCAGCAGCTCCACGACGGGGCGCACGGCCTCCGGCGCGGCGTCGTCGCCCTCGATGACGGCGATGGTCTTGTTCAAGCGTGGTCCTGCGCGGCTGGCTTGTGGGGAGTCTGTCGATTTGGCGCTTGGGCGGCAAGTGGCGGGGCGGTCGATCACGGGTTCAGCCTCGCCCCGATCCGTTCGCTCTCGGACTCATCGAGTCCCGCTTCCTCGGCGAACCCGGGCCAGCCATCGAGTGCGGCCAGAACCTCCTCGGCGCATGCGCGCATCCACGGTTTGCTCATGCCGAAGACCTTGCCGAGCCGCGCCACTTCGCTGGGTTCGGTGGCCGGGTCCGTAGCCGAAACCCGCCGCGTGGTACTCGCCGACGGTCAGGCTCGGTACCAGGTCGTAGGCCGGGGTCGTAGGCCGGGGACAGGCGATAGCCGTCGCCCCGGTGGATCAGGCTGAAGTTCCGGCCGTGGTCGTCGGTGTTGTTGATCGCCCGGTCGAAGAGCGCCAGCCGTTATATCGGTACAGAACCCCAAAAAGATGAACTCATACCAAAATAATGGTATGCAACCCACACATTCGGGCCTGCCTGATGGACCCGACGGCGACTATTCCGTACGGACCTGCCCCGTCGCGCGCAGCTGGGCGCGGGCGGCCCGGCGTTCCTCGCCGGCCCGGCGCAGGGCTTCGATGTTCGCCTCGCTCACCTGGAAATAGCCGTCGCGCCAGGACTCGTCGTCGCTCCAACGATGGGGCAGGGTGACGACGGTTCCCGGCTCGGCGGCGGTCTCGAAGAGGTCGACCGCGGCAGCGGCGATGGTCGCCTGCATGTCCCGGTCGTACGGCTTGCCGCAGGGGTTTCCCAAGGGAAAGTCCAGGAACGCGAACCGAGGCACGCCGCAGTGCGTGACGATGTCCCGGGCCGCCCCGAGGATCACCGTGGGGATGCCGTTCGATTCCAAGTGCCGTGCGACCAGACTCACGGTCTGGTGGCACACCGGTCAGATCGGCACCAGCAAGGCGATGTCGGCGCCATCCTCCCGGCAGCGTTTCAGGACCTCCGGCGCATCGGCTTGGCGGGTCCGGCGTTGACTGTAGTCCGTCGGTGCGCAATGGAACCGTTCCGCGAGCGCGCCGATGCGTCCCCGGCGCACGAGGTCATGCACCGCGTCGACCGGAAAGTACGATCCCCGGTCTTCCAGGTGGGAGGCGGTCCTGTCCCAGGAAAGGTCGTCCCCGTATAGCCGGGCCGGCGCCTCCAGGGTCGAACCGGACGCGACGTGGCGGACATCGGTCGCGTCGCGATCGTAGAGCGCCATGGTCGTGACGAGGACAAGCGTCGAGTCCGAGACGGGCTTTTGCAACGGTGTGAACGGAATGTCGTCGAAGCGAGCCCAGGCATACGCCTTCTCGAAACCCTGGGCTTCGTAGTAGCGCCGTGTGCGCTCCATGTAGGCGATGGGTTCCGCCGTCATGCCTCGACCATCGCCGTTGTCGCCCGCGACTTCGAGATCAATACCCCTCGAGTTCGCCGTATCGGTTGCGGTGGAAATTGACGTCCCCGAAAGTCTGCTCCGTGACCGCCGCCCGCTTGATGTAGAAGCCGATGTCGAACTCGTCGGTCATGCCGATGCCGCCGTGCATCTGGATGCCCTCCCGGGAGACCGTGTGGAAGGTCTCGCCGACCTTGGCCTTGGTGAGGCTCGCGAGCTTGGCGATCTCCGCGGCGTCGCGCTCCTCGTCTAGGGCAGTGAGCGCTTCGAGCACGCACGACTTCGACAGTTCGATCTCGCAGAACATGTTCGCGGCCCGGTGTTTCAGTGCCTGGAAGGAACCGATGGGAACACCGAACTGCTCGCGGTCCTTCAGGTACTGGACGGTGCGGTCGAAGCACTCCTGCGTGGCACCGAGCATCTCCGCCGAGATACCGATACGCGCGATGTCCAGTGCCGGGTCGAGCGCGTCGGCGCCCTTGCCTTCTTCGCCGACGAGGGCATCCGCGCCCACGGCGACGTTCTCAAGCTCGATGTTCGCCGCGTTGCGGCTATCGACCATCCTGGTGCGCGTCACCGACACGCCCTCGGCGTTGCGGTCGACCAAGAACAACGAGATGCCATCACGATCCCCCGCCGATCCCGATGTACGTGTGGCAACGATCAACTTGTCGGCCACGTGGCCGTCGAGGACGAACTTCTTCGAGGCCGAGATGGTGTAGCCGTCGTCGGTCTTCGTCGCCGTGGCGGCGATGCCGTAGGGGTTGTGCTTGTGCGACTCCTCCAACGCCAGGGCAAGCAGCAGTTCCCCTGTCGTGACCTTGGGCAAGAGGTCGGCCTTCTGCGCGTCGCTGCCGCCGATGTTGAGCACTGAGCCCCCAAGCCAAACCGTGGCGTAGAGGGGACTCGCGGTCAGCGTTCGACCGGTCTCTTCGGTGACGACGCCGAGGCCCTTGTAGCCGAACGCCAGCCCACCGTGTTCCTCCGGGAAGGGAATGCCCGCCCAGCCGAGTTCCACCATCTGCGACCACGTGTCCCGATCGAAGCCATCGGCGTTGTCGCCGTCGCGCAGCTTGCGCAACTGATCGATCGGCGCGCTGTTGGTGCAGAAGTCCTTCGCGCTGTCCTTCAGCATGTTCTGCTCTTCATTGAGAATCATGGGCATCGGCGATTTCCCCCAAAACGAACCGGCGATGATATGTCAGTCGCACGGGCGGTAGAAAGCCCTCGGAGACTGCGGCTGTCACCAGGCCGCAGACGCGCAGTGAACAGCGTGACCGTGGGGGACGGGCTTGTCCCGTCCCGGCGCGCCCTAAGGGCGCGATCGAGAATGCTGCCGCATTCTCGTCCGTGGGACCAGGGCCATGAGGATTCCCGACGGGCGACCGTGCGCCTTGGCGGGTGCGACCGTGGGCCCTGGCGGGCCCGATAGGTCGCCCCTACGGCTTCCCCAACAGGAACTTCAAGGGAATATGCAGCCGCTCGCGCCAGGCTCTCGGCGAGTGATCGGCACCCTCGAAACGAAGCGTGACCCAGTCCTCGCCGTCCGTGTAACCGTGCTGACGCATCACCTCGTCCATTCGCTGCTGGAATGGTTCATAGTCTGCATCAAGGGTCTCGGTCCCATGGTCGAAGTAGATCCGGTGCGCGCCGGCCGAGGGCAGGTGGTGCTTGAGCCATCGAACCACCGCACCGTCCCCGGCGTTCCAGTGAGACGACAAGCAGGCGGCGCCACCGAACACGTCCGGGTATTCCGCGACGGCATACGCTG
>JAGWBM010000020.1:0-360 GCA_021295895.1 Pseudomonadales bacterium | reverse complement strand
TCGCGGACGAGTTTGGTTATCGCCTTGTCGACATCCCAGAACAGATCCATTCCGGCATAAGGCGACGTGTGATGATCAAACATCATCTGGCCATCGTGCATGTAGATCACCGGATATCGGTCGCTCGACGCCGGGTCATAGTCCTCGGGCAACCAGACATCCACCGGGCGAACCCGTATGAGTTCGGACGGAAACTTCCCATAGTGGACGATAGAGCCTTCGATGGCTGATCGTTCGGTTCTCCTAACGACCGTTTTGTCGAATTCTTCCTTGGCCAATTCCTGATCCCTCTTGGGTAGCGCTTCGGTGGCTGTTGCATTTGCACAAGCGATTCCTTGCTCTCCGACATCGTGCTGAGAG
>JAGWBM010000019.1 GCA_021295895.1 Pseudomonadales bacterium | reverse complement strand
TTGTCGTGGCAACCCTTGCAGGCTTGGCCGACACCCAGGAACGCAGGCATGATCTCGCCTCTTTCACCGGTCTCGACAGCGGCCTTAAAGGCGGCGGTGGCCTCGCGGAACGCATCCAGCTTGGTCTTGAAATCCTCCGGGTTCTCCCAGATCGCGTCGAGCGCTTCACCGCCCTTCGAGCTCTCGGGAAACAGGGACGGGGCTATTTCCGCGAGGTCGGCCAAGGCGGTTGCATGTATTGGCAAGTGTTCCATGTGGGGCACGTCGCCGCGGACAATCGTGACGATCGCTCCCATGTGACCGCCAATGGCCTCCATGGTTTTGTCGCGGTAGTTGACCTCGCCTTCCGAGGCGGACACGGCAATCGCGACAAGGCAGGTCGATAGAGCGACGGTGGCGAAAGGATTTCTCATGGGTGACCCTCGAAGAGTTGGACTGCCTTAAGTGTATGCGTAACGGAGGCGCAAGCGAACGCGCGATACCGGGCCCGGCCTTGCCGACGACCCGTGGATTAACCGCCCCCGGTCGCTTACGCTCCTGTTCGCGATTGTTCCATTGGGAGATGTTCAATTGCCGCGGACGTCGGGCCGCGTTTGGATGACGATAGCCGTCCTGGCGGTGGGCGGACTGCTTGCCACTCGGTTTGTTGTCGACCGCGAACCGGCCCCTAACGTACCGACCGCAAAACAGGGCGCGACCGACATCCCCGCGTCCGAATCCATACCTGAGGCCGAGTCTTCCGAAACACAGACGGCCGCCCCTTCGCTGGCTTTGGACGCGCCGACAGCAGAGGCGGTGATCGCCAGCCCGCAATGCCGGATGGTGGTCGGCCAGCGAACGGCGTCGGATACCGCCCTCGTCTACCTTCCCCTGGGAGGCGGCGCGTGGTTCGCCGTGGTCAACAGCTTCGGCGTCGTGTTCGATGGCACATTGCCTTTTGTGCCGGAACGGCCCGAAGTGGGGAAGCGGCCGGATGGCACGATCCTCGTGGGTTTCACCCTGGGAGACGAAGTCCAGATCGTTCACGACGGGAGTGTGATCTATGAGTTCGATGACGTTTGGAGCTTCGACATTGCCGATGACGGTTCTTCCTTCTTCGTCGTCGAGCCGTTGGCGGGCAATGCCTCGCGGCTCGTAGTCCGCAACCTCGAACGGCGCGAAGAGCATCACTTCGACCTGGGTACGACGATCACGCACACGAATCGCAGTCTGGATTACGGCTTGGCCTACTCGGTGGACCTGGCGGAGGTGATCGTTCAGCCTTCCCGAGGCATAGGTGGTCCAAGCCGGTTCTTTCCCGTGGTTGGCGGGAGCCCTCGGGAAGTCGTTGTTGAGCATACCCGGGGTCTGCCGTCCAAGGACCTGTCGATCTTCGCGACCAGCGAATTGAGCTACCGCGCCCACAATGTCGACGACGAGGCCCCGAATCGCTTTAGCCTGCTTTGGCAGATCGTTAGGGTGGAACGCGAATTTGGAGACGGCGACGAGCGCGGTCGGGAAGTATGGACCCGGGAGTTGCGCTTCCTACCCGGCTTGTCGATGCAACTGTCGCTGGACGGTGCTTGGCTCGTGCTCGCCGATCCGTTCGCTGGCATCGAGGTGTTGCATACGGCGGATGGCGAGACGGTGTTGTCCTATCCGGAACGGCGAATCCAGCGAATGCAGTGGATGAGATTCGGAGGTTTCGTGAATCGGGTGGAACGGTTTCGGGCCCGGTTGGTCGGGAATCAGTTGTTGGTGACACGGTCGGTGGCGGGCAAGGCCGACGAAGCTTGGGATGTGGTGGCCTACGAACTGGACCCCCTCGCCAAGCGCGCTCGGAAAGTCCGGGAGTACAAGATTGAGCCAGGCGCCGACGAAACCGAGCAGACCTTTGCCATTCGGACGTCGCTCGATCCCGATGCGCCGACGTCGTGTACCAATCACGCCCTGTTGGACAGGAGCCTTGAGATCAGGGATGGCCGATTGACCTATAGGGCTCCGGGTTACTAAACCCGGGATGGCGGCATGAACGGCATGGACGCCGCGTCCAAGTCCCGTACGGCAAGTTTCACCGAGGGCGACCTTTCCCGCCATCTCATGCGGCTTTCGGGATACATGATCCTCGGGTTCCTCGCCATGACGCTGGCGAGTTTCGTGGAGATCTTCTACCTCGGCCGGGTCGGAACGGAAGCCATCGCCGCCGTCACCTTCGCGTTTCCGGTACTGATGGCCATCGGGGCGGCGACGCGCGGGATCGGTGTCGGCATCGGCGCTGTGCTCGCCCGTGCCATCGGTGCTGGCAACCGGGAGCGAGCAGCCTTCCTGACCACGCACGGCCTGTTGCTCGTGTTGGCCTTCAACATTGCCTGCTCGGTGCTGCTGATCGCCTTCGCACAACCGCTATTCCACCTGTTGGGCGCTCGGGAGGCCGTACTCGATCTCGTCGTCGCCTACATCCGCATCTCGGCGCTCGGGTACCCGTTGTTCGGGTTGTCCATGGTTGGCACCGGACTGATGCGGGCCATCGGCGATCCGGTCTATCCCGGCATCGTGATCACCGCGGGTTCCGTGCTGCAGGTACTCGTCGGACCGTTCCTGATCTTCGGCTTGCTGGGTCTGCCGGCCCTCGGCGTGGAAGGGGCGGCGTGGTCGTTCGTGGTCGCTCGGTCGGCCTCGTTCTTGATCGCCGTGTACTGGTTCTGTTTCAGGGAACGCATGATCCGCATCTCGCTTACCCGGTTTGGGGTGCACGCGCGGGAAATCCTGCACGTAGGTGTGCCAGCCATGACCAGCAACATCATTGAGCCCTTCGCAGCCGCCGTGGTGACGAGGCTCCTGGCTCCGTTCGGCGCGGCGGTCGTCGCCGGCTTCGGCGTCGGCTCGCGCATCGAGTCGGTCGTGTTCATGGTGGTGATCGGCATCGCGAGCAACGCCGCACCGCTGGTTGGCCAGAACTGGGGCGCTCGACGCTTCGACCGCGTCGACGAGGCGCTGCGGCTTTGCTATCGCTACTGCCTCGTCTGGGGCGTCATCGCGGCCGTCATCATGTGGATGGGCGCGGAACTATTTGTCACTGTGATCAGGGACGAAGCCGAGGTGGTGTCGACAGCAACGAGCTATCTCTACATCATTCCGATCACCATCGGTTTCGCCGGCATGTTCAACACGGCCAACGGCGCCTTCAACGCCCTGTCGAAGCCCCTGCCGCCGCTCGTGCTCTCGCTGCTGCGGCTCTTGGTCTTCTACATTCCGCTGGCGCTCCTGGCCCGGCACTGGTTCGGCCACGTCGGCATCTTCGCGGCAGCGGCGTTCACCAACGTCGTACTAGGGGTTTGGGCACGAGAATGGAACAGGCGGACGGTGATCCGGCAGCGCCAGCGGTTGGTGGGCGTACGGGCCTGACTCGGTCAATGTTGCCTGTGGAACTATTTCGGCCCCATGGAGATGCGTTGGGCGTGCATTGGGGATCAGGCATGAGAATGTGAATCCACCGGCGAGTTCTTTGACAACGTCGTCCGCCAGGTGACGGCGTTTGGTGGGCGAGATAACAACACCGTCGCAGATACGAGTGGTCTAGAAATCCGACATTACTTGTCGCATACGTCGGTCACGCAAGGCTCGCGTTCTCGGCCAACTGAACGATGCCGACGCGCTGGTATCGATGCTGCGGGCCGAGTGCGAGGCGAAGCCGGGGCATGGATTGGCCATCGGATTCGCGCAGTAGTGGCATGATGCGTACTCTTTAGGGCAAGCGAATTAGGTGATGGCAGCGAGGGCAGAACGGCGCAGCTTTTGGACATGGGGCTACGTCTCGGACGAACCGAGCATGGCCGAACGCCGGGCCGCCGCGCAGCGCTTGTCGGCGCGAATCGGCGAAGCGGTCGAGCCCCCTCCCGTGCCCGCGATCGACGACATTGCTCTGCCCCGACCGCGGCTCGAGGTCCCCGATTCGCTAACCGGGTGGGTGTCCACGACGACGGCGGAGCGCGTCACGCACACCTACGGGGGACATTCGCTTGAACTGCTTAAGGCGTTGCGCGGTGATTTCGATTACCCGCCGGACGCGGTTGCCCACCCGAATGACGAAGATGAACTCGAGGCGACGCTAGCCTGGTGCGACCGGAAGGGGTACGCGACGATTCCCTACGGCGGTGGCACGTCGGTGGTCTGGGGATTGAACGTGCCAGCCGATGCACAAGCCGCGGTCACCATCGATCTCGACAATCTGAACACCGTCCTCGAAGTCGACGAGGTGTCCCGGGCGGCACGAATCCGGGCGGGAATCCTGGGCCCCGACCTGGAGGCGGCTCTGAAACCCCTTGATCTTACGCTCCGCCATTTCCCGCAGAGCTTCCCCTGGTCCACGGTCGGCGGTTGGGTGGCGACGCGTTCGGGCGGACACTACGCCACCAACCACACCCACATCGACGACTTCGTCGAGTCGACGCGGATGCTGACGCCTAAGGGTTGGTTCGAGTCGCGGCGCCTGCCGGGAAGCGGCGCGGGGCCGAGTCCCGATCGCCTTGTGCTTGGCTCCGAGGGGACGCTCGGGATCATCACCGAGTGCTGGCTCCGGCTTCAGAAGCGTCCGGTATTCCGGGGTACGGCGGGGGTCACGTTCGGTACGTGGAAAAACGGCTGCGAAGCGGTGCGGGAGATCGTCCAGGCCAAGCTCTGGCCAGCCAACCTGCGCATCCTCGACCCGGCGGAAGCCGAGTTCTCCGCCGGGCTGTCCGGCGGGCACGCGTTGCTCATCATCGGCTTCGAATCGAGCGAGATTGCGCAGGACGCCAACATCCAGGCGGCCCTCGCGATCGCCCGTTCCCACGGTGGCGTTGTCGACGACCGCGATATCCTCGTGGACGACGGTGCCGGGAAGCCGACCGGCCGTGGCGGTGCCGTGGGTGCTTGGCGCAATGCATTCATCGGCGTGAACGCCGGGCTGACCGCCGGGCTCGGCCTGCTCGCGGACACCTTCGAGACGGCGATCACTTGGGACCGCTGGCCGGATTTCGATGCGGAGGTCCGCGAACGCGTCGGCGTCGCCTTGCGCGGTGCGCTGGGCGGTGCGAGGCTGTCCTGCCGTTTTACGCACGTCTACCCGGACGGGCCGGCACCCTACTACAGCTTCAGCGGCATCGTGCCCCGGGGAGCGGAAGAGGAGCGTTGGCGGGTCGTGAAAGACGCCGCGACCGAAGCGGTGGTGGCGGCTGGCGGTACCGTGACCCACCATCACGCCGTGGGACGCATGCACCGGGCCGGTTGGGATGTCCAGCGCCCCGCCCTCCTCGGAGATCTGTGGCGAGCGGCCAAACGTAGCGTGGATCCGAATGGCATCCTGAATCCGGGCGTACTGATCGATCCGTGATCGACGCGTTCGCGTCTTGGCTACAACTGGGTCAGCTTGAAAGTCGTTCCGGGATCGCCAACGAGTTGGAGGTGGCAAGGCAGGTATTCCCGGTTGATCTTGTACTGAAGGTCCGGGTCGAAACGGAGGAACACGTACTTCTTCGCGCAGCGAAGCTTGATTTCCTCGATTTGCCCGTGGACGTCCGCAAGGAAGAACTCGTCCTTGAAGAGGTCGTAGCTCCACGTGTAGCGGCCGGCAAAGTCCCCGGGCACGGAATAGGGCCGGTCATCGGTCCGGAGGGTCTCGAGTTCGTCCATGACAGCGTGCAATGGTGCCAGGAGATCCTCCTCGATTGGATATTCGGCCAGTGTCTCGAAAGTTTGGACCGCGCGTCCGAAATCCTGGGTCCTGACGAGCAGCAGGAAGCGCGCGCGCTGCAGGGAGGTGTAGAGCGCCTCCGGTAGGCGCTCTCGCGCCGTGCGGTGGCCAACCGCGCGATCCAAGGCTTCGAGTTGCTGCCAATCGTCGCCCCATTTAGCGAAATAGCCGGACCTGGCGACGTGTAGAAAGGCGTCTTCGTAGAGGTTCAAGGGCCCGCTTGAATCGAACTCTTCCAGCAGGCGGTCTGCCTCTTTCCGGTTGCCCTCGCCGATGGCGGTCATGATGGCCCTGAACGTCCTGACGAACCACGCACGGGCGCCATCGCTGTCCATCTCGAAGTAGTAGTAAAGGTGGTGACCCGCATCCAGCGGCTGCCCGTCGAATCGTGCGGGCTCGAACCGGGATTTCTCCAACGCCTTGGTCGCGGCGTCGTGAAACACGTCGGGCCCCACCGATTCGGTGACGGCTATCTCGTAGGGTTCCCCGTTGGTGTCGACCATGAAGTCGAGCCGTACCCAGCCTTCCTGATTCCTGCTTAGCGCGACACGAGGGTACGTCGGCGTCGCGCGCGAGACGCTACGGGGACGCGAATAGACGTCCAGCGCGACGATGTCGGACGCGGCTTCCGTCTCTGGGGGAGGCGCTTCCACCGGCGTCGCCGGCTCATTGCCGCAGGCAACGGCGGCGACCACTGCACCGAGGGCCCTTAGCGCGATCCGCACGACGCGCCCTCGGTTTACGAACAGCGTCGGTTCATCGGACGCTTTCAAGCGTGTCACTGGAAAGTGTGGACCAACTCCACGAAATAGGCGCGCTCGGTCCAGGGACTCGTGACTTCGGTATACGACGCGCTCCTGGACTGGTAGCCGGTTGGATTCCACGACGTCTCCACCCACCGTGTATTGCCGCCGGCCAGGTTACTCGCGCCGAGGTTCAGCCGCATATTCTTCAACGCGCCGAAACGGTCGTTGCCAAGACGATAGGTAACGGCGAAATCCAGTACCACCGGATATTTCAGCAATACCTGGGAATTGATGTTCCCGTACTGCCGGTCGGCGTCGTCGCGGTGCGAAGCGTTCAATGCAACTCGTACGTTGCCGCGGGTCCAGCCGAGGCGGGCGTGTTGCTTGAACTTCGGCACCGCGTAGGGGAGACCGACAAGGTCTTCCACGACCTTGCCGGAGCCAAGGCGCGATTCGAACCGGTCGTACATCGTCACGCTTGCGCTCAATGACCACGTACCCCATGCCGTTTCGCGTTGGTATTCGCCCGTCCAGTCGTAGGTGGCGACGATCTGCGAACCGATGTTGGCGGCGCGCGCGTCGATCCCTAGGAACTCGCCGTCCTTGTCGAACCGGTAGACCGTGCCGTATCGGTCGAAGAGATCGTCCGTGAGCCGGGGTATCAGGCTGAGCGTCATCGGTGTAACGCCATCGATCCGGTCGTTGAAGTGGATCTTCGAGTAGTTGAGGATCGAACGGAATCCCTTGAGCCGGGCGGGGGTGAACTCGATACCGTATGACCAGGACACCGCCGATTCGCCGCGGAGCGACGTGCGGCCGCCGGAGACGATCGTCGCTCCGCAGGGATTCAAGGGGCAGCAAAGCACCTCGGACGAACTTCCCCTGTCGTCAAGAAAAACGGATATGGGCGATGTCGTGGTCGGCAGCGAGGAAAGCCAAAGGGGAGGTGCCGAGAACGATGTCCCTTTGCGTAGCCGGACGCGCAGATCGTCGTTGATGTTCCAAACGGCCCCGATGGACCAGGTCGTGTTGGCGCCGTGGAGACTTGTGCCCTCGCGCCGAACAGCCGCGTTGACCGACAACTTTTCGACCAGTGGGCGTTCAGCGAGCAGGGGGATCTGCAGTTCCGCAAACGCGCTTCGGACGGTCAACCCGCGTTCCGGAGCGAGGCCGTCGGGGTCGGACAGGACGACGCCATCGATGCCCGAGAGGTCCACGTCGCCCTCGCCTGTCGCTGCCGGGTGGATGGGGAACATGCCAAGCGGACCATGAGCCACGATGGGAAGGTGCCGGGCCAAGGCATCGCGGTGATGCTCGAAACGAAGAGCGGCCTCGCGGGTGGACAAGCCGAATAGCACGTCGACCTTGCCAGCGGGCGTGGCAACGAAAGAACGCTTCACGGTGAACTCCAGCAGGAGGTCCTCGTTGCTTGCATCGAGTGTCTGGTCGGAGAGCAGGAAAGGGCGGAACCGATCTTCAAGGGGGACATCTGTGGACGCGTCGTACGTGCCGTCGAGTAGGCCGTCGTGGAGCAGATCGCTTGACAGTTCATGTCTCGTCGTCGAGTTGCTGTGCTCCCGGGTTTGGTCGATGCCGAGGTGCCATTCCCAGCCACGTGGAGCGCCGAAGGATCCATCGACATGGGCGGATAGGGTCCATCGACCCGTTTTCCCTTCGGTGGACATGGCCGGCAGATCCGTGTCGCCGAGCACTTGCGCCGCGAGACTAGGAGGCGACGGCGAGTCGTCGTTTAAGAAATCGGTGATTGTCGTGCGATAGCCCGTCCTGTGCTCGGTTTCGGCGGGCGTGTAGGCCAATGATATTGAGGCGTCCATGTCACCGACCAGATTCTGATCAAGCGCGATTCGCAAGTATGTTCGCTGACGACTCGCGTATCGCTCGCTCTCGCGGAAAAGCAGATCGTCGGCGAACGAGGGATTGGCGCTGGCCAGGAAGTCACGGGCCGGGTCGTCGTAGGGCATCCGGTTGTTCGTGGTGTAGTAACCCAGCGAGCCGGTCAGCCTGCCGGATTCCCAGGCCTTGGCGCCGGCGATCAACGCGTTGATGCCGTCGAAAGCGCCGGCCAGCCCCGTTGTGCGTCGGAGCTTCACGGTGGTTCCTTCGTGTTCGTCGCGCAGGATGACGTTTACGACGCCGCCGACGGCGTCGGATCCGTACAACGCGGAGGCACCGTCGAGCTGTATCTCGACACGTTCCACCGTGTCCATGGGAATGTTGGATAGGTCGGCGAAACCGCCGAGCAATCCCGATCGGCCGATGCGCTTGCCATTGACCAGGACCAACGTTCCCCGAGAGCCGATACCGCGTAGGTTCATCGGCGTTACCCCTAGCGAGAGGTTCGCGGCCTGGAGCAGCCCGAGTTGCTGGCTATCCACGCCCCATGCTAGGTCCTGGCATTGCTGTACGAATGTGGTGCCGCCCAGAGAATCTGGATCGTTGGCAAGCAGGTCGATCCCCTGGTTGAGCGGATTGCTGCCGGGGTTGTTTGGCGGGAGGTCGCTGATCGCCCCCCCAATATTGCCGCCGCCCGGGTCGGTCACCACGACGACATGGCTCGATACCTGCGAAGGTGGCAGTCCAATGCGGCTGCCCGTGACAACGACCTCGGGGGGCCCGGCATTGCCAGCGAGCCGCGCGTTCTCCTCGGCAAGGACTCGGCCGCTCGGAAACGGTCCGGCGACCGGGGCGACCTGGTCGCCTGGAATGGATTCGTTTGGTGCCATCAGTCCCGACGGGACCGGGGACACGAGCGCAGGCCTGCGCGAGACCACGATGCCGCTGTCCTGGAACCGATAGTCGAGACCCGTGTCCCGCAGCAACACGCGCAAGCCCTCGGGGATCGTATACGTCCCCGCGACGGCGTTGGTCACGATCTCCCTCGCGTCGTGCTGGACGATTACCGATAGGCCGGTCTGCACGCCGAACTGAATGAGTGCCTTGCCGACCGGTTGGCTCGGAATGTCGAATCGGTACAGGTCGGCACTGCGGCTGGCGCGGGCATCGACCCGATCGAGGGGGTCTGCGCCGGCAAAGGTGGCGGGGAGATGAAACGCCAGCACCAGGGCGTAGGCCATAGCCCGTCGAACTGTCTTTGCTCCGAGTGTTGCCTTCATTCGGGCGCTGCGGGTGTGGCATGCAGGACGATCCGTTCGTTGGACACTCGCACTGGCGTGACGGGCACGGCATTGGAGATGAAACGAAGCATCGCGTCGGGACTGCGAATCTGGATTAGACCGGTAATGGGATGATCGGGCACACCGTCCGCCACGGCAAGGTCTATTGCCGTATATCGCGACATTTCCGCCACGACCCGGCGCAAGGGGGTCGCATCGTAGATGAGTTTACCTTCGCGCCATGCCGCTGCCGCCGAGGCGTTGACGGATTCCACGGCCGTCATGACGCCATTGTGCAAGGTGATCTGGTCGTTGGAATACAACAGCGTGGGTTCCGATCCCGGTTCCGGGTGCGTCGCACCCGGGCCGGAAATCGCTCGCGTGCCGGGTCGGTTGAAGACGGCGACCGAGCCTTCCAGCACCGTCACGGTTACATCGCGACCAACAAGCTGTACACGGAATTGGGTTCCGATTGCCACGACTTCGGCGTCGGCGGCCGCCACGACAAAGGGTCGCTGTGCGTCCCGGGTGACGTCGAATACGCCTTCGCCACTGTTCAGTTCGATCGCGCGTACGTCGGGGCTGTACCGTACGGCGACGGAGGACGTCGAGTTGAGGTGGATCCTCGAGCCGTCGTCGAGAGAGATCTCCCGTTGTTCAGCCCGCGCGGTCTCGTAGTAACCGGCGGGGTTCGTGGCAATCCAGAACACCACCACGGCCGCCGCGGCGGCCGCGCTGGCGAGTCCGCCGATCAAGCTCTTGGTTCGCCGGGCCCGTCTGGCCATCACACGGGCGTTCAACCGATTGGCTTCGGTGCGCATCCAATCGTCCAACGGCGCGAGGTTGCGCATCGAGTCTTGCACGGCCTCGTACCGCTCTCGATTGCCTTCGTTCTCGGCCAGCCAGGCCTCGTGCTCCAGACGGGCCGACTGGGTGACATCTCCCGAGTGCAACCTCACGTACCAATCGGTGGCCGCATCGTCCGGAGTCTTCTGTGTCACCAAGTGCATGGGCGTGTTCCGGTAGGGACCTCGTATTTGCGAAACGGTGCCAGCAACAGATACGACAGTTTAAGGCGCGGTTGCGCCTAGTAGGGTGTCGGATTTACCGCGCAAACGGCAGCCCGTCGTGGACGACGGTCTCCTACCAGTCCCGCCCGTCGCTGCCGTGCAAGACGATCTCCTCGGACGATACACGTACCGGCGTCACGGGCACGGCGCTTGCGATGAAGCGCAGCATCGAATCGGGGCTGCGGATATGGATGAGCCCGGTAATCGGGTGGTTGGGAACGTCATCGGCTACCACGATATCCACGGGGGAGTGCCGGGCCACCTCCTTGATCACCATGCGCAGCGGGGTCTCGTCGAAGATCAGCTTGCCTTCGCGCCAAGCCGTGGCCGCGAAGGCGTCGACGCTCTCGACATCCATGCGACCGTCGAAGGCGACCGTGACCTGATCGTTCATCGTGAGGAGCTTCCTGTTCGCTTGGCCGTCGGCCGCGCCTTGGGGGTCCTGGACGTGGCCGCCGCTCGGCGATACGGCGACGCTGCCCTCCAGGACGGTCACGGTCACGTCGTTTGCCGCCAAGCGAAGGCGAAACTGCGTACCCACGGCGACGACCTCCGTGTCCACGGCCGTTGCCACGAATGGCCGGTGTTCGTCCCGGGCGACATCGAACACCCCTTCGCCCCGGACAAGCTCCACTTCGCGTGACGTCTTCGTGTAGCGCACGACAACTCGCGAGGCGGCGTTGAGATGAATGCGCGAGCCGTCGTCGAGCGAGACTTCGCGTTGCTCCGCCCGCGCCGTCTCGTACACCGTCTCCGGATCGAGGAGCGTCCAATATCCCACGGCGACCAGGACGCTGGCGGCGGCGGCAAGCCCAACGGACCAAACCTTGTGGCGACGCCCTTGGCGCGCCATGACGCGTCGGTTCAATTCCCCGGTCTGTGCCCGCATCCAATCCCCGATTCCGGACAGATCCTGCATCGACCGTTCGACGGCTTGGTATTGCGCGCGGTTCTTCTCGTCATCGGCGAGCCACGTCGCATGCTCCCGTCGAGCGGTCTCGGTGACGTTGTCGGCGTGCAGTCGAACGAACCAGCCGACGGCTGCCTCTGATCCCTTCCGCTGTTTCTGCGTATCCATGGCCTCCTCGGGTTCTACGCGGACTGACGAATCGGCCAGCCGTCGAACTGGTTACTCTTCCATTGCCTCCATGACGACCGTGACGGCCCGTCGCAAGTGGTATTCCACGCCCTTGCGGGAGATGCCAAGCTGATCGGCGATCTCCCGGTAGGAGAGACCGTCCGAGCGGAACAGCAGGAACACATGCCGCGTTCGTTCCGGCAATGTGGCCAACGCGACCTGGACCCGCAGCAGATCTTCGTTCGCGAGGGCCGTTCGTTCGGGCCCGGGTGTGTCGCGCGGTTCGTCCTCGTGCGCGAGGGATTGGGCTGCCCGGTACCGGTGCTCCACGTCGCGATGCTGCAGCGCATTGAGCGCCATGTTGTTCGCCATCGTGAAGAAATAGCGGCGCAGGTCCCGGATGTGCTGCCGGTCGGATAGGCGCAGCAGTTTCTCAAACGCGTCCTGGAGGATTTCCTCGGCGTCGGCGGCGTTGCCGAGCTTGCGTTCAAGGACCCGCTTCAATTCCGGCGACGCATCGTCGTACAGCTGGATGATCTCCGCCGTTCTCGGTGCGTTGTCCGACATCCTTCCTCCCGCTCCCCGATGGCACCGCCGCTAGGCGGACTGGGTAAGCTTGGGGTCGATTATCCCTAGTTCCACGGATGTTTCCACCACCGCGCGAATCGTGTCCTCCACGGGCCGGATCGTGGCGCCAAGGACCTCCTTCGCCTTCTTGCAGTCGTTGACCATGTTGGAGACGACGGTGATCGGCTCGCCGTGGCTGGTGACGGTGGCGGGTTTGCCCAGCGCATACGACGGAAAGTACTCGTGAATGATCCCGGCGAGTTCGGTGCCGAACCGGATTGCCGACCGGCCCCCCGTGCCATGCATCACGTAGCGGGGACCGCCGTCGGTGGCCCTGTGGTCCATGGGTGATTCCGCTGCGAGACGGTGCGCTTTCACCAAGTCGCGCACGTCGATGATGTTGTAGTACATGTCGTATCGGGACGGCCAGGTTGGATCGAGTCCGCCGGCCAGGCGGCCGATCTGCTCGATCCACTGGCCGACCTGCGCCTTGAACAGGATCGGTCCGCAGATCATCGCGGGGTTCATGGTGATTGCGTCCCATCGGCCACCGCTTGAGTCGGCGGCGCGATTGATCAGGTGTTCGGTATCGACCTTGCTGCGGGCGTAGGAATTGCGCGGGCCTTGCCAGCGCTCCGGATCCACGCCGTCGGACGCCCAGTCCGTCTCCGTCCATTCGTAGCCTTTTGGCATCGTCGCGCCCTTTGCACCCGACACCGCGGCCATCGAACTCGTGTAGACGATGCGGGCGACACTGCCGCTGGCATTGATGGCGTCGATGACGTTCTGCGTACCGACCATCCCGCCGTCGTAGACGTCCTGCGACACGTCGCCGGTCCCCAGGGGCTGCGACTTGCCGTCCGCGGAATTGCCGAGTACGGCGGCGACGTGGAACACGCCCGCGCATCCCTTGAAGGCATCGTCGTAGGAGCCGGCGGTGAATAGGTCGCAGCCGTCGACGATCTCGACCCTTGGCAA
The DNA here is from genome assembly GCA_021295895.1 of Pseudomonadales bacterium. Taxonomy (GTDB): domain Bacteria; phylum Pseudomonadota; class Gammaproteobacteria; order Pseudomonadales; family Azotimanducaceae; genus VXYL01. Next base: position 8,156 of record JAGWBM010000019.1, on the reverse strand, counting down.
GCGACTCAGGTAGTCCACGCAGTCCTTGCCGCGCCAGGAACTCGCATCGCGGATGCAGGCGCGGACCTCGTAGCCGTGAATGACGAGTTCGCGGACCATGTGGCCGCCGGTGAAGCCGGAACAGCCGGTGACGGCCACCGGACCGTCCAGGGGTGAAATCGCTGGCATTGTCTACCTCTGTTGTTGAGAGCGTTAGGAGTTCGTGGATTGTGGATCCATCCGGTGATGTTCGGCGAGTTTCGCCGTCGGATGGATCACGATGCCGTCCTGCAACACGTCGACGGGGTCGCGCCCGTCCACGCCCAGGCCGAAACGGTGGTAGCCCAGCAGCCGCTGCAGTTTCTCAGGCATTTCGCGAACGACTTCACGGGGCACTGAAAGCAACTGGATCTCCTGGGGCCGCAGATAGGCGACGTTGTGGCTCATGAAGAAGCCCAGGCGCTCGCGGTCCTTGGACATATTCGCACCGCCACCGTGCCATAGGCCGCCCTCCCACATCAGCATCGTTCCGGAGCGCATCACGACGCGTAGGGTTTCGACTTCCTGATCGACCGGGCGGTCGTACCACTTGTGGCTGTACGGCACGATGTGGGTGGCGCCGTTCTCGATGCCGAAGTCGTCGAGGGCGATCAGCGCGTTGCAGACGAAGTGCGGGTGCGGACGCTTGATCGGCCACAGTCCATCGTCCTGGTGCAGGAATTGCCGGGTCTCGCCGGGAAGTACGTTGAACAGCGTCGTGACGTTGATCTGCGTGTACTTGCCGAGTACGCCTTCCACGAGTGCGCGGATGCGCGGATCCAGGAACAGGTAGTCCACGGCGCGGGTCTTGGCGAGCAGGTTGTGGGCGCGCCAGGTCTTGCCGGTCTTGGTGCCGATGGCACGCATCTCGGTGATGTGGACCTCGGTGTCGAAGGCGTGGCGGATTCGTGCGACTTCCTCTGGCGTAATGAAGTCCTCGACGATCGTGAAACCCCGATCCTCGATCTCGGCGACCCGCTCGGTGATGTTGAGGCCGTCGACGATAACGTCGTCGGCGACCTCGACCGCTTCCGTCACGACGATTAGACCCCCTCTTGGGTCTGCGCACCGTTGGTCCCCGCCTGGTTCGCGGCCCTGCGGTCCTGGACGGTCTTCATCCGCTGCGCGCGTTCGGCGTTCCGCTCGGAGGTCATCTTGCCGTCGTGGCGCATGTAGTCGTATTTGGGTCTAAGGGTGGTGCGGCCGTTGGCGGGTTCCATGTCGAACAGGCTGCAGTAGGCGTTGATCGACTGACCGCCCTTGGAGCCGGGTGACGCGTTGGCTTGGCGCTCGATGTCCCAATCGCTCTTGCCGAACGGAAACAGGCTATAGACGTCCATCAGGCCGGCGAAGCGCACCGGGTTGCGATCGAGAGCTTCCTGGCTGACGGTCTCGCGATACGCTTCCTCCGTCTGCAGGCGGCGGCGCATGTATTCGCACTGCAGGGTCATGCGCAATCCCGGGGTCTTCTTCGGATACGAACCGTGCCAGGTGTGGTTGCCCCATATGACCATGGACCCGGCCGGCGCCTCCACGGCGACCGCCTTGTCTGCCCATTTCTCCGCTTCGCCGGCGGTGACCTGGCGGCGCCACTTGTGGCTGCCGGGTACGAACGAGATGGCGCCGTCGTCTTTCGTGTAGTCGGTCACCATGAAGTGCATGTTGCAGTTCACGACGACCTCGGGCTGCGCGTTGATGGCGGGGTCGAGGTAGTCGCTGTGAATGCCGGTTCGGACTTCGCCGGGTCCCTTGACCCAGGCGGCACAGAGACTCAAGACGCAGTCCGTTCCGAGCAGGTACTGGGCGAGTCCGAGACCCGCCGGGTTGTAGGTGAGCCGTTCGAAGACCCGATCTTCCCAGAGCATGAAACGTTGGATGTCGTTGACGTTGGCCCAGCGCTCGGGCGCTAGTCCGTCGGGCCCGTAGCGGCGCAGCATCGTCTTCTCGAGCGCTTCGCGAACCTCCTCGACGAGTTCGGGCGGCCCCACCTTCTCCGGTGGCACGACCGTGAAGCCGAACGACGAGAGTTCGGCGATATTGGCGTCGAGCCCGAGTTGCCTGAGTTCCCGGTGTAGCAGTGCGACCGAGCCGGTCGATTTCCAGTCGCCGATTTCCATGCGCCCACCCCAAGCAAAACGACCCCCAATAATACCGTAGGGACGACCCTCGTGGTCGCCCACAGGCGTCGGAGCGTCGGAGAGTGTGGGGATCTGTTGGGGGTCGCGCCCCGTTCCCCGTGGTTTCCTTGTCAGGCGCGGCTCAATAGACCCCAGGCACGATTCGCCAACGAACCCTATTCCGGTACTCCTCCCACAGGGGTCCATACTTCTCGGCGCACCGCTTGTCGTCGTCCCGCTCCCGTGCGCCCAGCAGGAGCACTCACAGGTGGGGTATGTCTGGAGCGTCGGCTATTCGGCGACCCGGATGATGCGCGTCCCCACGTTGCCGCCGGCGAGCATGTCGATGAAAGCCCGGGGGGCCTCCTCCAGGCCTTGGAATTCATCCTGCAGGGGCTTGAGTTCGCCCGATTCCACCCATTCCCGCATCTTCGTCCGAGCTTCGCCGTAGCGGTCGGCGTAGTCGAACACGAGAAAGCCTTCCATGCGGACACGGTTGTTGACGAGCAGTCCCGGGATCCCCCGTGGCCCCGGCGCGGGACTGCCGGTGTCGTACTGGGACACGACCCCGCAGCAGACGATGCGACCGTGGGGCTTCATGCGGCGCAATGCGCCCCCGAGGACCTCGCCGCCGGTGTTGTCGAAGTAGATGTCGATGCCGTCGCCGCAGGCGTCGCGGAACTCCTGGCGGAAATCGGGACTCTTGTAGTTCACCGCGGTATCGAAGCCGAGTTCGTCGGTGAGCAGGTGACACTTCTTGTCGCTGCCTGCCACGCCGACGACGCGACAGCCGGTGATCTTCGCCATCTGCCCGACGATGTGGCCCACGGATCCGGCGGCCGCGGAGACGACGACCGTCTGGCCGGCTTTCGGTTCGCCCAGATCGAATAGACCGAAATAGGCCGTCAGCCCGTTCGTGCCGTAGACCCCGAGATGATGAGCGGGGTCGCCGCCGCCCGCGACGACATGAACACCGCCGGCCTTGTGTACGGCGTAGTCCTGCCAACCCGAGGGGCAAGTGACTAGCGAGCCGACGTCAAGACCATCGACGTTGGATGCCTCGATCCGCGCCACCGCCCCGCCGCCCATCACGATCCCGCTCTTCGGCGCTGCGGCGTAGCTCGCGCTACCTTGCAGGCCGGCACGTTGCCCGGCGCCGACCGTCAGCGCGAGGGTGCGGCACAGGATCTCGCCGTCGCCGGGTTCCGGTGCGGGGACGGTGCGCATCGCGAAGTGGTTGGCCTCGAGCTTGTCGGTTGGCAACGACACGATGACGATTTGGCGGTTATCCATGCGGAAATCTCTCTGTCTGTATTGGCGGGTCGTGCCATAGAGCTTATCGGATGCAGAGCGGTCGCGACGGACGTTGACACCCCGCGGGCGCGGCAACCACACTCTGGCCACTCGTTGCGTAGGGGGCTGCTTCGATGGCGGATGACAACACCGGTGCCTTGAAACCGGTCGTTAACGTCGGTGCCTTGCGGATGAAGTCCTACCGGCAGGGGTCAGGCTACGAATCCGCCGACGCCCCGTTCTCGGATGGGATCGGGTTGTCGAAGATTGGCGCGAGCTACATCGAGGTCCCGCCCGGCAAGTCGTCTTGCCCGTTTCACGTTCACCACGTCGAAGAAGAGATGTTCTTCATCGTCGAAGGGACGGGAACGTACCGGTTCGGCGAGGCGACCTACGAGGTGGGACCGGGCGATGTTCTCGGTGCACCGTGTGGCGGTGCGGAATTCGCCCACAAGCTCACCAACACCGGTGACGCGACGTTGAAGTACCTGGCCATCTCGACCCGGTCGCCCACGGATGTCTGCGAGTATCCCGACAGCGGCAAGTTCGGTGTGGGGACGCACTTCGGGAAGCTGGCGTTCCGCTTCATCGGTCGCGAGGAGGATTCATGCGACTACTGGGATGGGGAACCCGACGCGCAGTAGCGACGGCCCGACCAACACCTACGGAGCAGAGAAGGATGACATACGTCCACCCGGAGTACCTGATTTCGCCAGCCGAACTGGCCGCCGATCTCGACAATCCCAAGCGCCGGATATTCGATGCCACGGTATACCTCGCGCCGGCATCGTCGGGGGGATACCGGGCGGATTCGGGCCTCGCCCGTTTCGAGGCGTGTCACGTGCCGGGCGCGCAGTTTCTCGACCTGGTGAAAGCGGCATCCGACACGACGACCGGGCTCGGCTTCACCTTGCCGCCGGTCGAACAACTCGAGCGCCTGTTCAGGAACCTCGGCGTGAGCAACGATACCGAGGTGGTGTTCTACAGCACCGGCCACATGATGTGGGCGACCCGTGCCTGGTGGCTGTTGCGGTATTGCGGCCACCGCAACGCCAGGGTGCTGAACGGAGGATTCTCGGCTTGGCGCAAGGGACGCCACCCGACCACGCGGGAGGTTTCGACGCCGGGCGCGGGGACGTTCGAGGCGCAGGGCGAAACCGGGTGGTTCGCCGACAGGGAGGCGGTGCTTTCCGCCATCGGCGACCCGGGGACCTGTACGGTAAACGCGCTTTCGCCGGATGTGTTCGCCGGAACGAGCCGCATGCACTACGGCCGCAAGGGCCATATCGCGGGTAGCGTCAACGTGTTCTACGACGATCTCATGGATCACGGGTTCTTAAAGCAGGCCGCCGCCCTGCGTGATGCGCTGAACGCAAAGGGGCTACTCGACGCTCCCCGGGTCATCGCCTATTGCGGTGGCGGAATCTCCGCGACCGTCGACGGCTTCGCATGCCGGCTGCTAGGGCACGGAGACGTCGCCGTCTACGATGGCTCGATGGCGGAGTGGGTGCGCGACGAATCGCTGCCGATGGAAACCGGTCCGTGACATCGGGCCGGGTGGCGGCAGCCGCCTGCCTTCACGTCGCAGCCCTGCTAGCCGGCGCCGACGAAATCGAAACGATTATCGTGGTTGGCACCACGCCCGCCAGTGGCAAGGACCTCGACCCGCGGGACTTCCCGGGCGTGATCCAGACGGTCGATGCCGACGATTTGGGGGCGAGTGGCAGCTGGGACATTCCCGGCTACCTGCTGCGCCATACCCGGGGCGTCCACATCAACTCGGCCCAGGGCAACCCCCTACAGTCCGATCTCTACTACCGTGGCTATGCGGCCTCGCCGCTGCTCGGCCTACCCATGGGGCTCACCGTTTACCAAGACGGCGTTCGACTCAACGAGCCGTTGGGGGACGCGGTCAATTGGGACTTGCTCCCGACCCGCGCGATCGCCGCCATGAGCCTGCTCGGCGGTTCGAATCCACTCTATGGACTGAATACGCTTGGCGGATCCGTCGTTATCACCATGAAGGACGGTTTCGACGACGCGGGGCATGCGATCACGTTGGAAGGCGGTGGCCCGGGGCGGTTTGCGGCCAGCCTCGAGAGCGGCGGCAACAATGGCACGGTCGGCTACTACGTGAACGGGAACCGGTTCCGCGAGGACGGCTGGCGCGACCTCTCGCCGTCCAACTCGGAAGTCTTCTACGGGAACATCCGATGGCGTGGCGAACGCGGCAGTTTCGGTGTCGACCACCAACGCGGCGCTTCGGACTTAACCGGCAACGGCCTATCCCCGGTTGGCCTGTTGGTCCGAGACCGCGCCGCGATATTCACCGCGCCGGACACTACCGAGAACGACGCGGAGCATTGGAGAGTCCGTGGGGCGAGGGTTCTGACCAAGGGCGCAGCCGTGTCGGCGACTCTCCACTTCCGCGACACTCACACGACGTCCTTCAACGGTGACGGCATCGAGGAAGATGACATCGATGAGTTGATTGACAGCTTTGGTGGACGGGAAGCCCTGTCGCGGCGACTGCGGTCCGGCTGCAGCGCCTCGATGTTAGACGAGGCAGGAGGACCCGACTTCGCCGTTGCGAACGACGCAGCATTCGAAGAAGCCGTCGCCGAGTCGGGTTGTGGGGCGGTCAACAACCTGAGTGTGCGACCGCAGGAATCCCTGGGCGGCGTGGCGGAACTGCGCATCCAAGGTGACCTCGTGGGCGCCGAACACGACGTGAACGCGGGGATTGGCTACTACCGTGGCCGGAGCGGTTTCGATTCCCGCATGCAGTTTGCCTTGCTCGATCCCGTGTTGCGCTCGACCGCCGCGGCCGGGTCGGTCACCGGTGGTTTCGGCGAGGAGCGAACCGAGATCGATACCCGGGTGACGCGGCTATACGGCTACCTGGCGGACAGCTTTTCCTTCGGCGATGGATTAGTCGTGAACCTGTCGGGTTTCTTCCATGACAGCGAAGTGAGCCTGCGCGATCTGACCGGGGAGCACCCGCAGTTGAACGGGGCGCATGGCTTCGCCAACCTGAACTGGAGCGCGGGCGTCGTACGCCGATGGCGGCTCAGCGACTTCTTTGGATCCTACAACCAGTCGAGCCGCCTGCCGACGCCGATCGAACTGGCGTGCAGCGAGGTGCTGGCGCTAAACCCGGAGACCGGCGAACAGGAGGAGTGTCGCCTACCCAACGCCTTTCTCGCCGACCCGCCATTGGAGGACGTCGTCGCGAGAACCCTCGAACTCGGTGCGCGCGGCACGACCGCGGCGGGTTGGCAGTGGTCGATGGGCTTGTTCCACGCCTACAACGACAACGACATCATCTGGCAGACAGGACGCACCCGGGCGCATGGGTTGTTCAGGAACGTCGACGGTACCCGGCGGCGGGGACTGGAGGTTTCGGTCGCCAAGGCCAACGAGACCTGGCGATGGCGGCTCGACTACTCCCATGTCGAGGCCACCTTCGACGATGACTTCGACGTACTGAGCCCGAACCACCCGGCCCACGAGACGGTCGGTGATGAGGATGAAGACGATGGTGCCCCGGCGACGCGAGCCGTGCAAAGGGGTGACCGGATTCCGGGCATTCCGGCCCACGTGCTCAAGGCCGCCGTGGAGTACCCCGTCACCGAGAGAGTCTCCATCGGCGCGGACATGATCGCGATCTCCGGTAGTCATCTGCGGGGCGACGAATCCAACGAGTTGGATGAGCTTGACGGCTACGCGGTGGTCAATCTCCAGGCGCGTTTTCGAGCGGTACGCTTCGAGGTCTTCGTGCTGGTTGAGAACGTGTTCGACGAGGACTACGAGAACTTCGGATTGATCGGGGAAGAGCCGGACGAAGTCGTGGGGCTGGCGGACATCGGCGACGATGTGCGGTTCCTCGGTCCGGGCGCACCGGTTTCGATTCGTCTAGGAGCGAAGTTCGTCTTCTAACGCGCCGCAAACTCGTAGGGCACGGGCTCGAGGCACCTGTCTAGTAGCGGACTGCCGCCGTTGCTGGTGATGTCGCCGCCGCTCGCGGATGCGCTATATCGGTCGGGAGGCGGCAACTTCGCTACCCGGGCGGAGCGCGACTTTCTGTTTGGCTCACGCCAGATTCTCATCAAGGTCTACCAGTCGGCCTTCAGCGGCGTTATAAAGGGCGACGTGGCGACGTTGCCCTGGAATAACACCTCGGTCCCTCTGGCGGTGGGTTCGTGTACCGGGAAAACACACGGTCCAGGGACTCCGACAGCCAATGCAGCAGTGCGTCGATGGCCGGAGGTGGCGGGGGTGACGGGTAACGGGGTGCGGAGGCGGATTTGAAGACTGACATCCTATGGAGACGGATCGCGCTCTGCGTCGTGGCAACGGCCATGGCGGTGCCTGTCGCGGGACATCCGCACGACACCGACATGTCAGGTCCAGACGGCAAGTTGGGGATTTGGCTGGCGGACGGTTTTTCGACGTTCTCGGTTTGCACGACTGTCGCAGCGGCACGCGGTGCCGATGCGAAGTCGCCAAAAGAACGCCAGGCGTCCTTCTACTCGGTGTCCGTGTACGACCCGGACCGCGACCCGAATCGCGACTTGGAACAGACCATGGAACGCGCCCGGAACGAAGACAAGCAGATACTGCTGGTGATCGGTGGCGATTGGTGCGTCTGGTGCAAGGTGCTCGACCGGGTGATCGAAGACACGAACGCCGTCTCCTCCGTGCTGTCCGACGGCTATGTCGTGATGA
>JAGWBM010000123.1:11169-11546 GCA_021295895.1 Pseudomonadales bacterium | reverse complement strand
CTTCATAACCGTAGACGTCAGTTGCGACACGAACACCAATCCCTCCAAACATAAACCTATTTGTGACGCGGCACACTAGTTCCCCTGGGCAGTACGTCGCTGAACTTGATCCCGGTATCGACGACGACGCCATGCTATGCCGGGCGAATCAGAGCGGCGCGTTGCCGGTCACTGCCGATGGGGATTTGGGTGAGCTCGTTTTCCGCCTAGGCCGCATACACGCTGGCGTGGTCTAATTCGCCTAGCGGGGCTGTCTTCCGAAGCGAAGGCGGAAACCGTGTCGCGCGTGTTCGCGACCCGACGCGACGAACTTCTGTCCGTGTTCAGCGTTGTCTCCCCGGGTCCGGATTCGCCGACCGGTGATCGAGAGCCAAGGC
>JAGWBM010000123.1:8185-10816 GCA_021295895.1 Pseudomonadales bacterium | reverse complement strand
ATGGCGTGCCAACGCGCCGTGGGTCGAGGATGCTCCGGTCGAGCAGGACCTGGTGATCAGACGCGCGCTGGTCGAAATGTTCTCGCACCCACTGCTGGCCCGGTCTCTCGCCTTCCGCGGCGGGACGGCGTTGTACAAGCGGTATCTCTCGCCTGCGGCACGCTACTCCGAGGACATCGACCTGGTCCAGATGGAAGCGGGCCCGGCAGGCGCGGTGATGGATGCGATCCAGGCAACGCTCAATCCGTGGCTCGGCAAGCCGCGGTGGAAGCAGACGCGGGGCCGTGTGACATTCCGCTACAGCTTCGAGTCGGACGGCGCCCCTCCCCTGAAGATGCGGCTGAAGGTCGAGATCAACACGCGGGAGCACGTGGCCGTCATCGGCCGTACGAGGCGTTCGTTCGGCGTGCGATCCCGCTGGTTCGAGCGAACGGCCAGCATCCCGACATTCGAACTCGATGAGCTGCTCGCTACTAAGCTGCGAGCACTGTACCAGCGCAAGAAGGGGCGCGACCTGTTCGACCTCGTCGTCGCCCTCGGGGACGTTGGAAGCGATCCTCAGGGCATCGTCCACACGTTCCGTTCGTACATGGCGGCGGAAAACTATCCGATCACCTGGCCGAATACGGGGAAACTCCATGACGATCAGAGGAGGACAATGGCGAAGAGGAAGACGCTGCGTCGGTCGAGGACCTCCGATCCTAAGGGGCCCCTCCGTGTGGTCGGCGGGCCGATGGCGGCTCGGTGTCGAGCTCATTCGCAGCCCAGTCGGCCATCGACGGGATGGCAACTTCGCAGCCGCGTTGTGGCGTGATCGTTACGATGCCCTTCTCGACCAGCGTCCTTGCAAACCCCCCGGGAGGTATCTCCAGGAAGAACGGATCGTCCGCCAAGCCAGCCTGCGCCACTTGTTCGTTACACAGGTCGTTTAACTGCGGAATCGTCTGGATCGGCCGCCGGTCGACGTCGACGATGATCCTCTTGGTCACCGAAGGATCCAGACTGAAAACCGGGTGTGCCAACCGGTCAACGTAGTAGTCGTACCGCAACTGGTCCGATGCCTGGGCAACACGGTCGGCGTTCACGTCGTGCAACACCCCGTTGGTGCGACGCAATTCCCCGCCTAGCGCGACCTGAGCGCAGTTCAGGTGCTGGGGCCAACCGTAAGAAAGCGCCGCGACCATCTGGGCGGCATTCTCCTTCTCTGTCGCGTCGCCGACCACGCCGAGCTTGTCGAGCATCTTCCGGGTCGACTCGGCGCACTCGTCCTTGGCCATCGCGCCCATGTTGACCACGGCGTTGCGGGACAGCCTGGAGAGCCCTTCGATGGCGGTCAGCCGTTCTAGCGTGTGACCCAACCCCGTCAACAACAGGACACCCGGCAAACCCAGCCCGGTCGTGTGCAGATTCCTCAACTCGTCACCTTCGGTAGTCCCGACGGAGTGGGCTTCGTCCAAATGAAGGACAACCCCCGCGTCCTTCACCGACCGTTGTGCAATGTAGTCGCGAAAGTCCTTGGCCGTGCTCTTCATGCGCAGGCGCGACCCTACGATCTCCGCGATCTTCGAGGCGGCTTTGCCAGTCGATGACCCCTCCTCGATGGCCCCCCGATGTACCTGTTCCATCAACGCGTCCGCACTTTTCAAGTGGTTCGGATTGATGCCCACGAACAACATACGCTCGGAACGAATCTCTTTGAGGTGTTCAGCCAGCGATGTCTTTCCGCACCCCGGAGCGCCCTGGTAGATGCGGAATACGGCCTGCCTGCTGCGTCCCGCCTCTCGAACGGCGGTGTCGAACCGGTGGATCTCGTCGTCCCGGCCCGCGAAGAACCGGGCGGCGTCCCGGTCCCGGTCTTCCAGCACTTCGTCGGCCAGTTCGCGATTGAAGGTCATCGTTTCGAGAGTATAGCGTGGCCGGTTTTGGCCGTACGGAAGCAAGGGCGTCGTTGGATGCCCGGCGCTCCGCCTCTCGTAACGACGCGGCCTGCCCGTTGAGTGGCGATGCCGCTTCGAAGCAGTAGGTCACAGGTTCGAGCCTTCGACACCCGAACGAACCGTCCATGGCAGACAACGCCAGCGTGGATCGCATTGCTGTAGTCGGCAGCGACGTCGTCCTCGATTCCCGAGGCTCGCACGATCCGGGACGGCCGCGAGTTGAGATTCTCCTGGCGCGTGATCGAACTGCCCAGCGGGATACGGCGTGCACACGGCCTGCGAAGGCACCGTACAGACAATCCGTTTCGACTGGCAGGGTGCCTATGCGATCGCACTCGAGGTCGACGACGGCCACGGTGACCACCTGGACCACCCGTCAGCCCCCAACGTCCTACGTGCGGCGCATGGACGCCTAGTTTGTCTACACTTACTGCTGTCCATGCCCCTGATGGCGGGCCAGCCCAACGTGATACTGGTGATGTCCGACGATCAGGGTTGGACGCAGACCGGCTACTACGGCCACCCGCTCCTGAAGACGCCGAACCTCGACGACATGGCGAAAGATGGTTTGCGGATGGATCGGTTCTACGCGACGGCTCCCATGTGCTCGCCAACGCGCGCCGCCGTATTGACGGGCCGGTCCAACGTTCGGACCGGTGTCTTCGTGGTGGGTGATCCGATCAACAAGTCTGCC
>JAGWBM010000123.1:0-8060 GCA_021295895.1 Pseudomonadales bacterium | reverse complement strand
CTCTCGTGGGTTGCTGAACCATGATGGCTACGGCCAACTCCTCTTTGGGATCCGTCCAGGAGACGGTCCCGGCGGCACCACCCCAGCCGAAGGCCCCCGCGCTTCGGCCCGAGTTCGCCAACTCCGGATCCACCGTGATGGAGACCGTGTAGCCGAAAGCAATGCCGGCGCCACCCTTTCCGCCGTTGTCGAAGAGGTCGCCCGCCTGGTTGGTGGACATCATCTCGACCGACTCCGGTTTGAGAAGCCGATTGCCGAACAGCTCGCCCTTGTTGACCAGCATCTGCTCGAAATGCAGGTAGTCGCGGGCAGTGCTGACGAGGCCCCAGGAACCGGAGAAATAGGTGGTGGGCGTGCCCGCCTTGCCTTCGTTTGTCTTTCGGCACGATCCAATGGGTATCCTTCATGTCCAGCGGGTCGAAGATGCGTTTCTGAACGAACTCGTTGAAGGGCATGCCGGATACGATTTCGATGACTCTCGCGACGACATCGAGGCCACCGCCGTAGCCCCAGCGCGTTCCCGGCTGAAAATTGAGGGGGCCTTCGGCAACGACGGGTATCCAGGTGGCCAGGGTGTCGCCTTCGTGCTGTATCTCCCGAGTTCTGCCGAGAGCTCTACCCGAGACTCCGGAGGTGTGCGTTAGCAGATCGTGAATGGTGACGGGACGATGGGCGTCGACCAGTCGATACTCCGGCTCTTTCTCGAGTCCTTTCTTGCCGCTGGTTTTCTTGTCGGCCTTCTCGTCGAGAACAGCCACCTGGATGCCCTTGAACTCGGGGATGTATTTCTCGACGGGGTCAAACGGGCTGACGAGGCCCTCCTCGATCACCATCATGGCGGCGACGCCAAGAATCGGCTTCGTCGATGAAGCCATATGGAACATCGCATCCTTCCGCACGGGTTTCTCGTCGCTGACACCCTGTGCTTCGAAATAGACCACCTTGCCACGCCGGGCGACACCGACCACGGCGTACTGTATGCGGCCTTCATCAATGAATTCTTGGACGACATCCCGGATCGCGTTCAGACGTTCTCCCGACATTCCCACCTCTTCCGGTGCTGCCTGAGGCAGTTCGAACGTGGCGGTCATTGAATCTCCTTCTACTTGCTCGTCGCCGATTTCATTGCCTGTCGCCGATGTGGCGTTGCCTGCTGAAATCAGCACCAACAAGAGAACCAGGGGCATCGCCGATCTTGTCATTACTGTCTCTCGGTAGGGGGTAGGGAATGGGAGCGGGACGAGTATAGCGCTGCCGGATGGTAACTCCGGATATCCGGATACCGATCGCATGGACTAATCGCGCCCGGTCACTTACCGTGCTGCGTTTGTTCGGTGAAAGGGTATCCATGGCGCTCGAACTTGGCGTGATAGCGGATGATCTCACCGGCGGGATGATGGTCGCGAGCCTGCTCGAGCGGGAAGGCGTCCGGTGTCCCCTGGTCACTACCGCCGAAGCGCTCGGCGGTCTCGATGCCGAGGCCGATGCGGTGGTTGTGGGCAAGAAGCTCCGCCTGATCCCGGCCACGGACGCCCGGGCCGAAGTCAGCGCGATTGGTCGTGCGCTGCGGGCCATCGACACGAAACGCATCTACTACAAATACTGCGCGACGTTTGATTGCACCGACGAGGGCAATATCGGGCCTGCGGCCGAGGCGCTCTTGGCGGTTACGGGTGGTGACCGGGTGATTTTTGCGCCTGCCTTCCCGGAGTACAACGTCACGGTATTTCAGGGCCGTCTGTTCGTGGGCGATCGGTTGTTGTCCGAGTCGTTTAAGCAATACGACCCCGTGACGCCCATGACCAACGCCAACCTCATGCAGGTGCTCAAGCCGCAGATGACGGAACCCGTGGGGCTGATACCCCACCGGGTGCTGCATCGCGGCCTGGCGGCGGCACGGGACTATGTGGACGCCCAGGTTGCATCGGGCACACGCGCGTTCGTGATCGACTCCGTCGACGACGACGACGTCACTCGGGTCGCCGAACTCGTCAACGACTGGTCGGTGACCACGGGTGGCGATGCGTTGCCGGGCTTCCTTGCGCGCCAGTGGCTGCCCGCCGATCACCCACCGGGAGACCGGACCGTGCTGCCCGCGGCGCCCGGACACGAGGCGGTCATTGCCGGTAGCTGTGCACCGCCGACGCTTAGGCAGCTCGATCATTTCGAGACCCGCCACGCGGTATTCCGCATCGATCTGGTGAGATCTGACGATGGGCTGCTCGATGAGATCCGAAGCTGGGCGGCAAAGCACGTACCCCGAGGTCCGGTGGCCGTAGGCACCTCGGCCGATCTGGCCGGGGTCGAACGCGCTCAGAACGCACTCGGCAAGGATGGCGCGGCGGCTCGGGCCGATAGTCTGCTGGGGGAGGCCGCGAAGATTCTCTACGAACTCGGCGTCCGCAAGTTCGTGGTCGCAGGTGGTGAGACGAGCGGGCAGGTCTTTAACGCTCTCGGCATCCGACGGGTCGAAGTGGGTTCCTTCGACGACCTGTCGGGCGGTTACTGTTTCAGCCACGCGCCGGGCCCGCTCGCCATCGTGGTCAAGGCGGGGGGCCTCGGAAACGCGACATTCTTTGGGTATGCGCTGGAGCGCATGGGACGATCGGAACAGGTTGGGGGAGTCGAGAAATGAGCCACGAGCAAGACGAGCAAGCGGTCCGGGAAGAGATCACGACCTGCTACCGCTATTCGGCGGGTCTTGGATTGAACGAGTTGTCGTCGGGCAATTTGAGCTGTCGTTTCGAGGACGGCATGCTGATTTCGCCGAGCGGGGCGTCGGAGGCGAACATCGCGCCGGAACGCATCGTGCGTGTTTCACTCGATGGCGACTGGGAAGGCGACGTCAAGCCATCGTCCGAATGGCGAATGCACGCGGAGATATACCGGCAGCACGAGAGGGCACGGGCGGTCGTGCACACGCACTCGGACCATTGCGTGGCCCTATCCTGTCACAACGAACCGCTACCGGGTTTTCACTACCTGGTGGGGTCTTTCGGCGGCGACGATGTGCCTTGCGTGCCGTATTCGACCTTCGGGACCGAGACGCTTGCCCAAGATGCGGCGTCCGCCTTGAAGGAACGGAGCGCGTGTCTCCTGGGTAGTCACGGCATGATCTGTCGGGCGGGAAACCTAAAGTCAGCCGTTGAACTGGCTCAGCGGCTCGAGATCATGTGCCGGCAGTACCTGCTCGCGCGTCAGTACGGAGAACCCGACCGCTTGACCAGTGAGCAGTGGGACGAGTTCTTCGACCGCGCCCGCAAAGTGAGTTACGGGCGCTACATCTGATCGATCGTTCGGCTGCCCTGTAGGGGCGACCCCTGCGGTCGCCCGCATCACGGACGTGCGGTCTCGCCGGCAACGGGACGGGACAAGCCCGTCCCCTACGACTCGGTGTTCCCTGCGCGTCCGCGGCCCCCGGGGTGGAAACTTCCTGCCTGGTAGTCAGCGGCGCTCGATGCCGGGAGAATTCGCGTAGCGAATTCTCGGGGCGACCGCGAAGCGGTCGCGTCTTCCATGGAACAATCGCGCCCGTTCGCTTACGCTGCGCGGTTCGCGTCTTTTTCCATGCTAAGCAATAGGAAGCACCATGTTCAGTTTTGATGGCTACAGGCCGGTGGACCTGAGTCCGCGCCTTAAGGCCCGGGTCTATCGGGTCGATGGCTCGGTAGAGGAAGGCAACACCGACCCGTACGGCAGGCCATGGGTGATGAAGGAGGGCAGGTTTCCGGGGGACAATTCGCTGTTCACCCTGTATGCAGCGCCGCCCGGCGGTGACGAAGCCTGGCATCAGGAGCGCATGACCACGCACCATGGCGCCCACGTGCAGGGCGGCAAGGGCCATATCAGTCACTGGGCCGGCGTTCCCGAGGACATGAAGGGGGTGTGGGAGATGCCGCTCACGACCTTCATCGGGGAGGCGGCGGTCTGCAATCTCAAGGATCTCGAGCCGCGCGCCATCACCGATCCGAGTGAATATCCCCGTGGCGCGGGAATGGCCCTCAAGAGTCGGGAAGGGGATGTGCGGGGCCAGGAGATCACACCCGATCATCTCGACAACGTACAGGTGGGAGACATCGTGTTGATGACCAGCCCGTTCGCGGGCCTCGAGCAGCCGTGGCTGTCCACGGCCACCTGCGAGTGGCTGATCGATGATCGCAAGATCAAGATGCTGGGAATCGGCGCGCCCGGCATCGAGTGGCAATACGACTTGAAGCTGCCGGCGCCGGACAACTCGCCGGTTCGGCGGGCGCTGCTTGGCGCCAACGTTCCCATCGCGCATCCACTGGTGAACATCGACAAGTTGACCAGCGATCGGGTGTTCTACGTCGGCCTGCCGCTACGGTTCACGAAGTCGGAAGCCAGTTTCATCAGGGCCATCGCCCTGGAAGAAGAATAGGAAGAGATCATGATTAGCCTTGAAGGACATCGAATCGTCGACTTGAGCTGGGAGCTGGTCTCGCGGGTGACCCGCATGGACCAGACCGTGGAAGAAGGCAAGCGAGACGTCTACAACATGCCCTGGATCGTCGAGGAGACCTACAACGAAACCGACGGCACCATCGAGCACCTGGTGGCGTGCAACGTGGGTACCGTCGCGGCCTGGCCGGTCGGCGGGGTCAGCGGTCACATGGGCTCGCATGTGCAACTGGGTATCGGCCACAACGACAATTGGACGGGCCTGCCGGCAGGCATGAAGGGCATCTGGGAGATGCCGGTGGACGCCTACTACGGCGAGGCCTGTGTCTGCCAACTCGACCATTTGAAAGGGGAGCCGATCCTGCCGGAGCACCTGTCCAACGTAGGGGAAGGCGACATCGTGTTGATGGGCAGTACCAATACGGGCGATGACATCCCCTGGATCGAGGGTGATACCGCCTATTGGCTCGCGGAGGAGAAGAAGATCAAGGCGCTCTGCGTGGGCGTGCCCGGGATTCGCTGGGAAACCAAGGCGCTTGACCCGGAACCCGACAACTGCCCCACGCACCGGGCGATGACCGGCAACAACATCCCCATCGTCTACCCGCTGGTCAATATCGAATCCCTCACCCGGGATCGCTGCTTCTTCATGAGTCTCCCGCTCAACGTGGAGCGCATGGAAGGCACCTGGGTCCGGGCGATCGCGATCGAAGAAGCGTAGGGGCGACCCTGGGGCGACCCTTGCGGTCGCCCGTGGTGAACGAACCCGGGCGACGGCAAGCGTCGCCCCTACGGGGCCTCGCGAGAGACTTTGCCCAAAACGGCGTCCGCCCGTCGTCTCACCAGTTGCCAAGCACCACGTGGGGGGTCTCCGGGAGCGCCTCGGCCAGAAGCCAGCGCGCGAACAGAATACCTTCGCGGTATCCGGCGGTGCTGATCCAGTTGCGCGGCGCCTGACGGTGGCTGAGGTAGATTTCGTACCGGCCGTCCGCCTCGGCGACGGCGTGCCCGCTATTCACGCAGACCGGGAAGTCGACGTAGTTGGTGGACTGCATGAGGTAGTTCCAGGTCTGTAGGCCCCAGTAGCAGGCCTCCGGCGAACGGAAGGTGATCTTCAGGTACTGATGCGGCTCGAGCCGGAACCGGCAGAAGCAGTAGATGTTGTCCACCGTGCCCCATCCTCCCTGCTCCGCGTCGAACTCGAACGGCGGACAGAACTCGTTGACCGGGAACTCCACGGGCAGCGGCGCGATCCAGGTGGTGCATTGGAAGAACATCGCCATGTTGCGGATTCGACGTGCAAGCTGGGCATCGTCGAGCGGCAACGACGCGGGTTGAGGCGAGGCATTGCGGATCCCGAGCGTGCTCTCGCGCGATGCCGAACGGTCGAAGAAGTACTCCCGCGTGAACAGGGTCACCGAATCGGAATCGATCCGGAATTCGTTGTCGCCACCTGGGTTCGGCGTCAACCGGATCTCGAAAGTTCCGTCGTCCGCGAAGACGATGTCGCGGTGGTTGACGTTGAGCGTTACGCGGTCCGCCAGCTCGCCGTTCGGATCCCCGCCGTATAGGCAGAAGCTGAGATAGCAGCTGTCGAACCGCTGTCCGCTGATGACGTATTCCTGGTCGCCGCGAACCTGGCTGAAATAGTAGACGGCGTCCACGTTGTCGCCGTAGAGCTTGCGGCAGTCGTCCGCGAGCGGCATCAGCTTGGGGCGCAGCGGGTCGTTGTGGAGATAGAAGTCGACGGCGACCTGGAGCAGGTGGAAGAGGTGCTGATACCCGTCCACCTTTCCCTGCTCGTCGAGTCCCTTTTCCGGATCCAGAAAGGTCTGATCCGCATCGCGGATCACATCCAGGAACTCGTCCAGCGCCTGCCTGCTGTCCATCGTGCCTCCGTCAATGTCCCGTTGTTGCCCCGATTTCATCGGCGGGTTGCGAGGAAGTCCAGGTAGTTCCCGTATTCGCGCTCGATCTCGGCCGGCGTGACGCCGATCTGTGCCAGCGAGTACTCGTGCACCCCGTGCTTTCCCTGGGGCTCGTCGCGAAGAAAACTCTCCATGCGGGCGCGGTCTTCGGCCCGCAGTTCCCAGCCGAACCGTGCGTAGATGGAGTCCACCACGGCCATCTGGTTGCGGGCGAAGTCGTCGAATAGCACATCGACGATCTGCGCCTCGACGCCAAGCTGCCGGCGGTCGCACAGGAACCGGTTGAAGTAGTCGGCCCAGATCCCCAGTTGCTCGCGTCCCGTGCGGCTCGTGTCCTCTTGGTCTGAGTACAGCGAGCGCATGGAAGAGACGATGCTCGCTGTGGACGGAACGATCCGATCCGGGTGGCGGTGTGTGACGATCACCCGCGCGTCGGGATACACCGCGAACAGCGCCGGCAGACGCATGAGGTGAACGGGCGACTTCAGCAGCCAGCGCGGCTTCCGCACGCCGCCGGACTGCAGGAATTGCAGGAAGCGGCGGTGCCACCGAAGGTTCCGCTCCTGGTCGGCATGGACGAACCACTCGTGGTACGAAGGCGCGTAGGCCTGCGCCAGGAACTGGAAGCTCGTGAAGTTGAGCGCGGTGATGGCGAGGCACTCCTGGGGGGAATCCGCCGCCATGTAGTGCTTCTTCCTGAAGTCGGGCACGAGCCGGAAGATCCGGTCGAACTCCCGTCGCACGGTGTCGATGCGCTCGTCTTCGGCGTCCTCCGCGGACAGCGGTGCCGGGTAAGGCAGTAGGCACTCCCACGACAGGGGCGCACGGTGGTTTTGGTCCAAGTGGAGCAGTGCATGGAGAATCGTCGTCCCGCTCCGTGGCGCGCCGGCGATGAACACCGGATTTCGGATCGGCTCGTCACCGATGTCGGGACGCTTGGCGAACGCACGCTCTATGCGGTGCCGGGAGTCGGCCGCCCGCTGCAGCGCGCTGCGCATCGCGACCTTACCGAAAAGGCTCAGGCATGCCTCCGATTCGAGTGAGCGCACGAGGGTCGAGAGGCCGTCGCGTGGCACCGGGTCGGCTATCGCGAATCCGGTGACCTTCTCGGCACGGTCGAACATCCGTGCCGCATCCAAGGCGAACGGGGCGAGCCCGCATCGTTCCAACAGTCTGCCGATCGCGTTCGCGGTTCTCAGCGTGGCCGGATGCCTGATCCGAATGGCCGCGTCGGACACTCAGGTCAGCTTCTTGAGCTTGGCGGCGATTGACATATCGCCTTTCACCTTGATCTTCCCCGACGCCACGGCCATGAAGGGCTTGATCTCCTTGCGCTGGAGCTTGCCGTAGGTGTCGAGGGACATTCGCACGGTGCAGTCGGCTTCGACGGTTTGCCCGGAGACGATCGAAACGACGTTGCTGTCGCCCGTTCCGTCGACGAGCATTCGCTCGTCGTCGAGGCAGAAAAGCAGTGTCCTCCCCAGCGGGTCGAGGGTACTTGCCTTTTGCGCCATGTCACCGGCGATGTCGTCAATGGTCATCGGCGGAGAGTCGGACTGGGGTCGTCAACTCTATCAACAATAGGGTGCGTCGACACTGTCCGCCGCAGACCTTTGAACGAGTCGCGCGAATGCGGCCCGTCCCTGGCCGACCGTCGATCCATCGATCACTGCGTCATAACAGTGCGGGAAAAATCACATGGTGCAGCAGAAG
>JAGWBM010000018.1:71986-74366 GCA_021295895.1 Pseudomonadales bacterium | reverse complement strand
GGCCGACTGCCGCACTAGCTCGCAGGCGGTCACTTGGGATGACGACCCAATGCGCCGCAGCGCATCGGTGACGACCTCGGGGCGCAAGCCATCCAGCGATTGCATCTGCTCGATTTCGCTGTCTTCGAGGCCCAGAAAACGGTCGGTGGGTTCGGACATGTTCGCTTCCTCCGCGATTCGGCGGAAGTGCGCGAGGGCAGTGGTGTACGACTCGCCGGTCGCACCGGCACGGGCTCGAACGAGCCACTTGAATCGCTTTCTGACTGTCATCGGTCTTCCCGCCGCAGGCTCGATCCCCCAGCGATCACCACCCGAAGTAGTTGACCTTTGACCACGCTCCGAGGAATCGATCCCCCTTCACCCCACAAACCAGCCCTGCTGGGGAGGACTGCCCGAGGCTAGGCGCGAAGCAGCGCCGACGAAGATGCTCACCCAGCAGCACAACGAATGTCAAGCGCTTGTACCGGCTCAGTACCTTTGGCACGAGGAACTACGATTGGCGTGGGATAACGCAGGAACTCTCGGGAACAGCCAGTGTTCATGCGGCTTTCAGGGTATCTTAGGAGACTGCTGGGCAGGATCGGTGGTGCCCGGGGCCGGAGTCGAACCGGCATGGATTGCTCCGAGGGATTTTAAGTCCCTTGTGTCTACCTGTTTCACCACCCGGGCGAAAGCATAGGATAGCGCGCCCAGACGGCCCACGCGTTGTTGCCCATCCGGGTCGGGGTGCCTATGCTGCGCCCTCTGCCCAGGTGCCGGAACTGGTAGACGGGCTGGATTTAGGTTCCAGTGTCCTTGTGGCGTGGGGGTTCGACTCCCCCCCTGGGCACCAGTTATCGGCGTTCGGTCGAGGCTGGTCGGCGCGGTGCCGTTTACGCGGACCCCAGCGAGAACGAATACACGGTTGCGTCGTGGAATTCGAATTGAAGTCGGACGCTTTCTGCCGTGACCGCGTCCAGGGCGGTGTCGTCACGCCACCGCACGACCGCATCCGTTACCGTAGTCGTCAACGGCTCGCTCTCAGCCAATACCTCCTGCTGCTCGCTACCCAGGACTCGCACGACGAGTCTGCCGCCGTCCGCGACATCCGCCGACACTCGGAGTGGAGTCTGCGGATAGTAGGCCGGGGTTGTTGTCACCAGCGCAGGCTTCTTCGTGTTTGACGGCCTGTATCCCGCGAAGCCGTCGGGACGCAATGTCGCCATGCATAGGAACCCGTTTCGCCAACTCGTGTGAAGCCCGTAGTACAAGCGGATTTCGTCCTCGAGGAAGACAGGGTATGCCGACGGGTAAACGCAACCCCAGTCATAGTCTCCCTCGTCCCCGCTATTCGGGATCAGCGGGGTGCCGGGACGTACGCGGTGCCACTCTTTCGTGTCCGGGCTCCATGCCAGTTCTCCCCAGACGCGGTCGGTGTCCTGGTCGTGGATGGTCACCAAGCCGATGTACACGCCACCATGGAAGAAGACGGGCATCGCGTAGGTCTGATGGTTCAGGTCCAATCCTTCGAGCACGACCTGGGTCTTCTCCCAGTTCACGAAATCGGCGCTCGACGTCCACGCGACCTGACGCCGAAACGGTTTGCCCCACTGGCGGGTTATCCCCACGTGTCTTCCGAGCGTCGGTGCCCAGAAGGCGTTGTTGTGGGTATCGCCCGCGCTGTCTGCTTCCGGGCAGGCGATGGCAGGGCCCCAGTGAATGCCGTCGGGGGAGAAAGCCACCGAGAGGATCCTGGACTTGAGCAGCGCCTTGTAGCGACGGTTCGGGTCGGGATCTCGGAGGTCTTTCAGGACCCCTGTGCCGTGTGGTCCTCCCCGCAGCGCTTCGCTGCCACGCCACAGGATGTTGTTGGCTTTGCTCCCCTCGCAATCGACAAGACCCAGTTCGGGTTTGACCCAATCCAGACCGTCCTTCGACGTGGCGTAGCAGAGAGCCATTTCCCGGTTGCGGGGAGCCTGGTACTTCGTCTCCCTTCGCTGCCGAAGTGTCATTCCCTTCGACGAGTGGTCAACGATGAAAGGGCTGTACCAGCACTTGTAGGTTTCTTCCTCGTCGTCGTAGGTGATGTTGGCGTAGAGGTTGTCGAAGCGCTTCTCCCACGGTTTGTCCTCGCCGAACAGAGGATTCCGGGTGTGCTTCTCGACCGTTCCGAGCGTGAGCGCCGCGTTCTGCGTGCCTTCCACGATCCGGGCATCAAGCAGGAGATGCCTCCCCGGCCTTGGGTCCTCGGCACGAGTCACGACGGGTCCGACCCCTCGACCGTCGAGGTCTACCAGCTATTGCGCAATTCGCGCAGCCGCAGGAACACGTCCTCTTCCGAGGGGTTCTCGGGCATGTCGCCGAACTCGTCGCGCAGCTTGGCGATCACCGTCGGGCTCGA
>JAGWBM010000018.1:63106-71918 GCA_021295895.1 Pseudomonadales bacterium | reverse complement strand
AGGAGATCCGCCGCGGCTGCGTTGTCGGGTTCCCTGTCCAGCGTGAAGCCGAGATTGTTGGTGATGTAGTCGTGCCCGGGATAGACGAGGGTGTTTTCCGGCAATTTGTCGAGTTGCGAGACGAAGGTCTCGTAGAGTTCCTTGGGATGGCCGCCGCCGTGGCAGTTGCCGGCACCGGCATTGAACAACGTGTCGCCGCTGAACAGCGCTGGCTGATCGGTCTTCGACAGCAGGCAGATGTGACTCATCGTGTGCCCCGGCGTGTCGAGTGCCAGCAACTCGACAGATTGCCCGACCTTGACGGTGTCGCCCGCATCCAGGCCGACATCGATGCCGTCGATTCGCGGTCCCGCGTTGTGGTGGGCGAGTAGCTTCGCTCCGGTCGCTTCGATCACGGGGCCGTTGCCGCCGGTGTGGTCGCCGTGCTCGTGGGTGTTCAGCACCTGCGTGATCTCCCAGCCCTTGGCTTTCGCGGCGTCCAGGCACTTGCGGTAGTCCAGGGGATCGACCGCCAGCGCCTCGCCGGTTTCGGAGCAGGCGATGAGATAGTTGAAGTTGCGGTAGGCGTTGCCGGTCCAGATTTGCTCCACGAGCATCATGTTCTTGATCCAACCTGACGAGTGAGTCAAACGGAACTACGGACCTTGTCAAAAGGCCGCGCTCCAGCGCGCAAGAGCGTATCACGGCTTCCGGCGGCGGGTGGGATGGGGCTTCGCGAGGGTCCGGTCTTGCCTACGATTTCGACTGTGCCTTCGCAGCCATACCAAGGGAACGTGACCAGAACTGCGGGCAGCCGCTGCTATACTTGGAATCCATGCGGAGCTGGAAGTAGTCATGGGGCTCACGTATCTGGAAGTTGAAGTGGCCGGTCCCGCCACTCCGGGAGATGCCGAACCGGTGGAGTTCCTGGTCGACTCGGGTGCTGTGCACTCGGTGGTGTCGGCGTCGACCCTTGAACGGCTAGGGATCGAACCCCTCGAAGCCGATGGCACCAAGGTGGTCAGGCGCAAAGGCGTTGCCGTGTTTCGGTACGGAGATCGGATTGGCGGTGCCGACGTGGTCTTCGGTGAAGGCGGCGACACCAACCTGATGGGGGCCACGACGCTCGAGTCGCTTGGCTTCGTGCTGGACCCACTGAAACGAGAACTAAGACCGCTGCCGATGGTCCTTTGAGCGCGCGGCAGCCGGTTGGCCCGGACGCGACGGATCGCTACGAACGGCGGGCGTGCTTTCTGGACGGGATCCAACCGTTCGATCTGCCGTTGGGGGAACCGGAGTTGGCATTCGCGTGCGGGCGGGTGGGCGACCATGCCGAGGGCCTCTTGGCGGCGGAGCGGACCGGTGTGGAACGAATGCGGGACGTTCGTCTACGCGAGTACTCCTCCGGTCGACGGGTAGCCCGGCATGCGCTGGGTCTGCTTGGCACGAAGGACAGGGCGGTAACGGCACGGGGCCGAGTGCCCGTTTGGCCAACCGGTGTCGTGGGGTCGATCACCCACAGCCGGACGCTGGCGATGGCGATGGCGAGCCGAACGAGCAGCTATGCGGGCATCGGCGTCGACTTGGAGCTGGAACATCGGGTGACCGACGAGTTGGCAAGCCGCGTGTTGCTGGTGGAGGAGCGCGAGCGACCGGCGGGGGAGGACTGGCAGACCATGCAGTTCGCGGCCAAGGAGGCGGTCTACAAGGCCGTCAATCCCCTGGTTGGCGAATACCTGTCGTTCGAGGACGTCGAAGTGTGTGCGCGCGAGGCTGGAGAGTTCCGGGCTGGCACGACGCGCCCCCGGGAATCATCGGCTGCCATCGAGTCCGGGCAAGGATGCTTCCAGCGCGTCGAAGGGCACTGGCTCTGCGTGTTCCTGGTGCCCAACGATTGAGGCCGGCAGGCGGACCCGGTCATGCGCGTCCCGACGCCAACAGTTCGATCGCCTCGTCCCGCAAACCCCGCTTGAATATCTTCTCCGAGGCGATGCGCGGTAGCCGTTCGGTGCGGAGCCAGACGTGGTCGGGAACCTTGAAACGGGCGAGGTGTTCGGCGGCGAATGCCTGTACGTCCTCGATGGTCAACGTCATGTCCGGCCGGACGACCACCACCGTGGCAACTGTCTCGCCCAGGCGCTCGTCGGGCACGCCGAACACGGCGGCCTCCAGGATCGCGGGGTGTTCATAGAGCACCGCTTCGACTTCCTGGCAGCCGATGTTCTCGCCGCCGCGGAGCACCATGTCCTTCTCGCGGTCGGTGATGAACACGTAGCCTTCGTCGTCGAGGTGTCCGACGTCGCCGGTGTGCACCCAACCGTCGGTCAACGACTCGGCGGTGGCGTCGGGTTTGTTCCAGTACTCGGAAAAGTTCTGCACGCCCCAGATCCACAACTCGCCGGTCTCGAACGGCGCCGCGTCGGTTCCGTCGCGCTTCACGGCCTTGACCTTGACGATTGGCGGGACGGCCCGCCCGCAGCTGCGAGGCCGTTGCAGGAACGCGGGACCGCCGATCGTGGTGGCGAGCCCCTGCGTTTCGGTCATGCCCCAACCGGTGCCCGGGGCCCCCTTGGCGATCGTCTTGTCGATCTGACGGGCGTGCTCCGGTGCCATGGGTGCACCGCCGCCCCCGGCACTCTTGAGGCTAGACAGGTCGTACTTGCCGCGGTTCGGTGCCTGCACCAATTCCCAGGCCATCGTCGGAACGCCGTTGAACTCGGTGATGCGTTCGTCCTGGATGATGCGCAACGCGTCCTCGACGTCCCACTTGTACATGCCGACGACCTTGCGGCCATGGCGGAACGACATCAGCGTCTGCACGACGAGACCGGTTACATGGAACAACGGCACGGTGAGGATGATTGCTGGAGGATTCTGAGGCGGCGGGGCCGCGCGACCGACCGCGGCGCCCATCTGCGGGTTGAGCGCCATGGCGATGGCACCGCCGCACTCCCAACCCAGCAGGGCGTTGGTGATGGCGCGGTGGGTCGAAAGGACCCCCTTCGGGTGGGCGGTGGAGCCGGATGTGTAGAGGATGGTGGCGTTGTCGTCCGGTGCGATCTCGGGTGACGGCATCTCGGTGGGGGCGCCGTCGATGAACGCTTCCCAGGTCGCAAGGCCTTCGCGGCGGTGTCGTACGGTGACCAGTTCGATGCCGAGTTGTTCGAGATGCGGCACCAGACGCTCGGTACGCTCGACATCGGTGAACAGGATCTTCAAACCGCTGTCCTCGATACCGTAGACGAGTTCGTCCCCCGACCACCAGGCGTTCATGGCCACGGCCACGGCGCCCATCGAGGTGATGGCCATGAAAGCGGCGATCCATTCCGGATAGTTGCGAAGTGCGATACCCACTCGGTCGCCCGGCTCGATGCCGCGTGTCTTCAAGCCGTTGGCGCATCGCGCTGCTTGGTCCCACATGGTTTGGAAGGTGTAGCGCTCATCTTGGTAGACGTAGAAATCCTTCTGCGCATGGTTGAGGGCATTCGCGTAGAGCTCGCGCAGGTTGTTCGGAGCGTTGGCAAAGACGGTGAAGTCCACGCCGCGGATGGTCTCCACGCGGGTCTCGTGTGGCTTGCCGGGCGCGGTGATCTCCGCGATGGCAGTCGCCAGTTCGGGGCGCAAGGCGAATCCCGGATCCCAAACGGCGCGTCGTTGCGCGCCGGCCGTAGACGCGTCGTGCAGTTCAGCCACGGACTCCCCCCTTGTAGCGCCAGACCGTCCTGGCACCCTCCGAAGCGGCTGAATTCTATACAATCCCCCACGTCCGCGTGACCGTCGCGACCTTTTGGGGGGGGCAAATGAGAGAGAACAAGGCACTGTCGACATGGCGCTCTGGAGGCTCCACGGTTGGCGGTTGGCTCAGCATCGGCAACGCCTACACCGCCGAGACCATGGCGAGCCTGGGATTCGACTGGCTGTGCGTCGATCTTCAACACGGCATGTTGAGCTACGACGATCTCACGTACATGCTGCCCGCGATCTCGACGACCGACACCGTACCGCTGGTGCGCGTACCTTGGAACGAGCCCTACGAGATCATGAAGGCGTTGGACGCCGGCGCCTACGGGGTCATCGTCCCGATGGTCAACAACCGGGAGGAAGCTGCCCGGGCCGTTTCGGCCTGTCGGTATCCGCCGGACGGCCTGCGTTCGTTCGGTCCGATTCGCGCGGCGATGTATGGCGGGCGCGGCTACACGGGGGAAGCCAACAACCAGATCGCCTGCGTGGCGATGGTGGAGACGGCCGAAGGCATCGACAACCTCGACGAAATCGCGTCTACGCCGGGTCTGGATGCCATCTACATCGGTCCCGCCGATCTCGCCTTTGCGCTCGGCCTGAAGCCGGGCCAGGACGACAACCCCAAGCACGTGGAAACAGTGGACAAGATCCTCGCGGCCTGCCGGGAGCACGGCATTGCCGCGGGCATCCACACCGGAAGCCTTGCACGCACGCAGCAGTACTTGGAGCAGGGTTTCAACCTGGTCACGCTGGGTGCGGACGGCGGCTTCCTGGCGAGAGCGGCGGCCACGGATCTCGCGGCGGCGAGGAAGACGGCCGAAGCCAAGCGGGAAAACACCGGGTACTGATCGTGGCGCAATTCAACACGATCCGGGTCGAGAAGGGCGACGACATCGCCGTCATCACCCTCAATCGACCCGAACGCTTGAATGCCTGGACCAACGAGATGAGCCGCGAACTGCACGTGGCCATCAGCGGGTTGAACGACGACCCGGATGTCGGGGCCATGGTGGTCACCGGGGCTGGCCGGGGATTCTGTGCCGGTGCCGATATAAGGGACACGTTTCTTGCGAGGGGTGCCCCCTCGCGCTCCCCGGCCGCGGGCGCCAAGGCGCGCATGGACGCTTCCGGCAAAGAGCAGCGTGGCGGCGGTGATTGGATTGGCCTCGTTCGTTCCTCGAAACCCTTGATTGCCGCCGTCAACGGCGCATGCGTCGGGGTCGGTGCCACCATGATTCTGCCGATGGACGTCATCGTCGCCTCGGAAGAAGCGAAGTTCGGCATGTTTTTCGTCAAGATGGGTGTCACGCCGGAACTCGCGAGTTCTCACTTCCTGGTTCAGCGCATCGGAATCGGTCGAGCTAGCGAGATGTGTTTGACAGGTCGGCTCTACTCCGCGAAGGAAGCCTTCGGCATGGGATTGGCGGACCGATTGACGACGCCGGGCGATCTGCTGGAGGAGGCATCCGCGTTGGCCCGGGAGATCGCTGCGAACCCGGCGCGGCAACTGCGTTGGGTAAAGGACCTCTTGACCAGGAACGGCTCGGAGACGGACATCTCGCTGGTGCAGAAACGCGAGGCCGAAGTGCTCGCGAAAGCGTATGCTTCCAACGAGCACAAGGAAGCCGTGGACGCGTTCCTCAACAAGCGCAAGCCGGAATTCAAGAGGCGGTCGTAGGGAGGGCCTTACGGCCAACAGGGGGATGCCATGGACGGCACCATGATCACCATCGCACTCGCCGCCTTCGCCGGGCTGACCGTCGGCTGCCTGCTGACGGCCGGGTGGATGCGTCGACGCCATCGCCGCGCCATCGACGCCGTGCTAAGCCACGAAGCCCACAACACCGCGATCGAGAAACGGCTAATGGAAGAGCGGTTGGAGGTTCGCTCCCGGGCGGCCGAGCGTGCCGAAGCCGAACTCGCGTCGACCCAGCGAGAGTTGCGGGAACGATCCGAACAGCACCAAGAGGCGACCGCCAAGTCCGTTCACCTCGGTACAGAAAACAGCCAATTATCGGCGCAACTTTCCAAAGCACGTGAAGAATCTTCCGCGGCGCGGGCCGATGCGGAAGTCGCCAAGGTTCAACTGGCGGAGATCCGCACCCGTCTGTCCGAAACGGAGAAGGGATTCCGGGAAAAGGAAGCGCTGTTCAAGGAGGCGAGTGAAGCGCTGAAGCAGGAGTTTCAGCTCCTGGCGAACCAGATCTTCGAACAACACGGCGAGAAGTTGCGGACCACGAGTACCGAGCAACTCAACAGCGTGCTCCGGCCGTTCAAGGAGCAGATCACGGATTTCAAGCGTCGGGTCGAGGAGGTCTACACCACCGACGCCAAGGATCGAGCGTCGTTGTTGACGGAGGTCCGCAATCTCCAGGAGGCCAGCGAACGGGTCAACCGGGAGGCGGAGAGCCTGACCCGGGCCTTGAAGGGCGATACCCGCGTGCAGGGCAATTGGGGCGAGGTGGTGCTGGAACGGGTCCTCACCGACTCCGGCTTGCGCCGCGACCACGAATACGTGGTGCAGGCATCTTTCCGCAACGAGGGGGGCGAACTCAAGCGGCCGGACGTCATTATCCATCTACCCGGCGACAAGGACGTGGTCATCGACGCCAAGGTCTCGCTGGCCGCCTACGAGCAGGCACTGGCCTTGGGCGACGAAGCGGCGCGGGAAGACGCCATCACGCGCCACGTGCAGAGTCTGAGAAACCACGTGCGCAATCTCGGATCCCAGGACTACGACCGCCTCGAAGGTGTTCGTTCGCTGGACTTCGTCCTGCTGTTCATACCGGTCGAGGCGGCGTTCACGATGGCCATGGAGCGCGATCCGGCGATCTTCGCGGAAGCCTTCGAAAAGCGCCTCGTGATCGTAAGCCCGACCACGCTCATGATGACGCTGCGCATCATCGACAATGTCTGGCGCTACGAGAAGCAGAGCCGCAACGCCCAGGAGATCGCCCGTCGAGCGGGGGCGCTCTACGACAAGGTCCGGGTGATCCTCGAGGATATGGACCAACTCGGCAAAAGCCTGGGAACGGCCAAACGATCCTACGATTCCGCCTACGCCCGGCTGGTCTCGGGCAAGGGCAACCTGGTCCGGCAGGTCGAGCAGTTCCGTGAGTTGGGCGCCGACGTGAAGAAGGCGTTGCCGCGGGACCTCGTCGAGGCTGCAAACGACTGAAGCGCCGCAGGGGACGCCTTGCGGCGTCCCGGACCATTGCCGCCGCTTAGGCGACGCGTTTCATGCGTACGGCGGGACGCCGTTTGAGGCGCTGCGAAACAACGTCGATCTCGATACCCACGGATTCCAACGCGGTCAGTCCGAGTATCGGTTCGACGCCGTCGCTGCCGAAGCAAACCGTCGTTCCTACGAAATCTCCCATGAACTCGATCTCGGCGCTTGTTGCGTCCACGGTCTCCCGGCGCCCGTCGGCGAGTTCGTAGGTCCTTCTCCCTTTCGGTACAAGGCCGATGCTGCGTAGTACATCGGCTGGTACAACGGAATCCGTGGATCCCGTATCCACAAGGAAGAGCCCGTCCCAAGATCGATCGGGGTCGGCGGGGTTGCGAACGGTGGCGGTAACTTGGACGACACCCATCGGAGATATTCCGTCAATGACGAGAGGCCGTCGTTTTACTAGACGCATTTGGCAAACACCAGGCAAAGGGGATTTGTTCTTACACGTTTCGAGGTCGTTGCCGCAACATAGTGGCACTTTGATAGCACTTGCTCGCGTATCCAATCCCCGAGGCGTTCTGCTCCACGTCCCGCCAAACGCGCATCAGGTTCAGCCCCAGGATTTTCGCGATGGCGTCCTCGTCGTAGCCGCGTCCCAACAGCCCCGCCACCAGGTTCGGAAAGTCGCCAACGTCCTTCAAGCCGACCGGCAAGGTGTCGCCGACGCCGTCGAAATCGGAACCCAACCCGACGTGGTCGATGCCCGCAAGTTGAACGGTGCGGTCGATATGGTCGAGTACCGTATCGACGGTCGCGAACGGGTACGGGTGCTCCGCCGCGTAGGCCTCGATGTACTCACGGCGGACCTGCGGGTCGGGCTGCTGTCCGGCGAACTGCACGAGCATCGCGGCGTCGCGCTGCATGGTCCACTCCCGGGCTTCCTTCGACACGAATCCGCTGCCGAAGTTGATCTGCACCACGCCGCCTCCCTCGGCGACCGCCCTGACCATGTCGTCGCTCATGTTGCGGTGGAATCCCTCGATGAAGTGGCGCAGCGAGGAGTGGGAGGCGATTACCGGTGCCTTGGACAGTCCGAGAACCTGCCAAGCCGCCTTGTCGGACAGGTGTGAGATATCGATCATCACGCCGCGCCGGTTGAGTTCCCGCACGGTGTGGCGCCCGAGTTCCGAAAGACCCTGCCAGCGCTCGTTCAGGTCGTAGCTCGAGTCGGCATACCGGTTCGACTTGGAGTGGGCGAGCGACACGTAGCGGATGCCGCGGGCGACGAAGTGGTCGAGATTCTGGATTGTCCCCTCGAGAGGACTCGCGTTCTCCATGCCGAGGGCCAAGGCGACGACCCCCGAGCCATGCAGCCGTTCGACGTCCGCGGTGCACGTGACGATTTCGAATTTGTCCGCGTGTCTTGCCGGGAGTGCTTCAACCAGGTCGATCAGTTGATCGGCGACGTGCCGCGATTCGCCGGCGTCCGCGGAACGAGCCGGTGTGAAGATGGACATGAACGCCACATCGAGACCGCCGCTCACTGCACGCGGGTAGTCGAATTCCCGTTCCGGGACCGAAACCCCGAGGTCGGCTGCTTCGCGAAACAGACGGTAGGGCGCGTCGATATGGGTGTCGACGATCAGGGTGTGCTGGGCCAACACCACAGCCCGCTCGCCGTCGTCAGCGGTGCAGCCGGCCAACACGACGATTGCCGCAAGCGCCAGGCGATGTCTCATCGGCTACCCCGTCATCTTGTCGAAGGATGAGTGTCGCATATGCCGCAACGCGTTCGCCGGGCGGGCGAGGCTGCAATCAATGTTCTTCACGCACTCCTCGTGCCTGTCCCATGCTGCCCGAGCTGGCTATTGGCCGAAGCGCCGGCCTGTAACGCGCCTCGGGCAGGCAAGGAAGTGA